>NZ_JBGNUW010000015.1:0-345896 GCF_041950495.1 Nonomuraea sp. MTCD27
GGGAGGGGGAGGGGGGCGGGGATCCGGGTGTGGAGGAGGGCGTGTACGCGGGCCGTCTCCGTGCCCCCCGAGCTGGGGATGCCCGTCAAGGTGCCGTCCCCCAGCAGCCAGCGGTCCGCCCAGTCCTGCATGCTGATCAACGTCGGCGCCAGGGCCCAGCCCGTGTCCGTCAGGACGTATTCGTGGCGCACCGGCCCCACCTGGTACGGCTCCCGCGCCAGGATCCCGTGCTCCACCAGGTGCTTCAGGCGTTCCGTCAGGATCTTCCTGGAGATGCCCAGCTCCCGCAGCAGGTCGTCGAAGCGGCGGTGGCCGCGCGTCACCTCCCGCACGATGAGCAGGCTCCACCAGTCGCCGATGACCGAGGCCGCCTGGGCGATCGAGCACTGGGCGTCCTGTTCGCGTAGCTCCCTGACCATGGGCGGACTTTACCGCATTGTGAGTCTCTGATAGAAACTCAGTCAGTTCCCAAAGGAGACTTATGGTGGTGACATGGGCGACATTACGACGGTCGTGGCTGGTGACGAGGCGGGCCTACCCCTGGACGTACTTCGTCGGCAACCTCCTGCTCGGCGTGTTCACGGTGAGCCTGGCCTACCTCGGGCTGCGGATCCTGGGCCGGGGTGAGGTGTCGGCGGAGTTCCGCGGGAAGTCCGGCACGGCCGACTACCTGGGCTACGTCGCCGTCGGCGCGGCGGCGCTCATGTTCGTCAAGCACTGCATCCTGTGGACCGGCAAGGCCATGATCCAGGAGCAGCGCGAGGGCACCATGGGCGCGCTGATCGTGGCCCCGGCGCGGCGCATGCCGTACCTGCTGGGCCTCTCGCTGTTCTCCTTCAGCGCCGTGGCGCTGGAGGTGGTGGTGCTGCTCGGCTGCGCGGCGCTGTTCGGGGTGCGGCTGGAGCCCACCGGGTGGGGTGACGGCGTGCTGGCCGTGGCGGGGCTGGGGCTGGCCGTGTTCGGGATGTCCGTGGTGCTGAGCAACGTGATGATCGTCGCCGGGGAGGCGCACATCACGCAGAACTCGGTGTTCTACGCGATCGCCCTGCTGTCCGGGTTCACGTTCCCGAGGGAGTACCTCCCCGAGGTGCTCCAGTGGCTCGGCGAGGTGGTGCCGGTGACGGCGGCCATGGACGTCGTACGCGGGGTGTTCACCGTCGGCACCGGTGTCGACGCCGGGCGGCTCGCCACCGCCGTCCTGATCGGCCTCCTCTACACGATCGCCGGATTCCTCGCGATGCCATGGGCGGAGCGCAGGGCCATGGAACGGAGTTACTGATGATCGAAACCGTGAACCTGCGCAAGCAGTTCGGCGCGAAGGTGGCCGTCGACGGGCTGAACCTGACCATCCCGACCGGCCGCGTCACGGGACTGCTCGGGCTGAACGGCGCCGGGAAGACCACCACCATCAAGATCCTCGCCACGCTGCTCAGGCAGACGTCGGGGACCGTGCGGATCGGCGGGCTCGATCCGGTCAGACGGTCGCACGCCGTGCGGAAGAGGATCAACCTGATCGCGGGTGGCGAGCGGATGGTGTACGCCCGGATGACCGGCCGGGAGAACCTCTGGTACTTCGGGCAGCTGTACGACGTTCCCGGAAAGGTGTTGCGGCCCCGCATCGGAGAGCTGCTCGAACTCGTCGGTCTGACCAAGGCGGCCGACACAAGGGTCGAACAGTACTCCCGGGGCATGACCCAGCGCCTGTCGATCGCCCGCGGCCTGGTGAACGACCCCGACTACCTGCTGCTCGACGAGCCCACCCTCGGCCTCGACGCCCCGATCGCCCGCGACCTGCGCAAGGTGGTGGCGGAGCTGGCCGAGCGCGGCAAGGGAGTGCTGCTGACCAGCCACTACCTGGCCGAGGTGGAGCAGCTCTGCGAGCACGTGTACGTGATCGGCGACGGCCGCCACCTCGCCGCGGGCACCCCCGCCGAGCTCATGGCCCTCACCGGCTGCCACCGCACCGTACGCGTCACGGTGACCGGCCTGACGCCGGAGGTCGAGGCCGCCGCGCTAGCGTTCGACCCGGCCGTACGGGTGCGCCCCGGCGGGGTGATCGAGCTCAGCCACCCCGGCGACGTGGCCGGGGCGCTCACCACGACGATCATCGAGGCGGGCGGCACGCTGGGCGGCCTGGAGATCGCCGAGCCGTCGCTGGAGGACGCCATCCTGGCCCTGAGCGACCGCCCGGCCATGGCGGTGGTCGCATGAGGTGGCGGATATTCGGCCGCTGGTCGGAGCGCCGTCACACGGGCGCCGGACCGATGTGCCCGGCCTGCGCCACGGACCTGCACACCCTGTGCCCCTGCCTGATCGTCCCGTGGCAGGTGACCAGGTGAGGCACGCGGTGAAGATCCTCCGGGCCGAGGCGCTCAAGCAGCACCGGCAGATCTTCGGCAGCAAGCTGGTCATCCTGTCGATGCTGGTCTGGCCCCTGCTGCAGCTCGCCGAGACCTATTACATGCTCCAGCCGCTCGCCGCCACCCCCGGCATCGCCGACCGCTGGCCCCTGGCCGCCGATCCGCAGCGCCTGCTGGCCTTCCTGGCCACCGGCGCGCTCGGGTTCACGTTCTTCTTCTCGCTGGTGCAGTCGGCCTGGCACTTCTCCATGGAACGGCAGACGGGGACGCTGGAGCTGCTGTTCCTGTCCCCGGCCAACCGGCTGGTGATGGTGGTCGCGAACGGGTTCGGGGCGCTGGTGCAGAACGTCTGGTTGTTCGCCTGCTTCTCGGCGGCCATGCTCACGCTGCTCGACGTGGTGCACGTGGCCCACCCCGCCATGTACGCGGTCGTCTTCCTGGCCCTGCTCCTGCCCGCCGTCGCCTGGGGCGCGTTCCTCAACAGCCTGCTGATCTTCTCCAGGGACTCGGCGTTCCTCTACACCCTGCTCGACGATCCGATGTGGTTCGCGAGCGGGGTGCGGCTGCCGACGTTCGCGCTGCCGGGGATCGTCCGCGCCTTCGGGTCCGTGCTGCCGCTCACCGGGAGCCTGGCGATCGTGCGCGGCGCGCTGCTCGACGGGCAGGGGGTGGGCGAGCTGGCCGGGGAGCTGGCGGCGCTGGCCCTGCTGTCCGCGGTGCTGCTGCTGGCGGCCGTCGTGGCGCTCCGGACCGGTGAGGCGAAGGCGCAACACACGGGACAGCTGAGACTGTTCTGACCTGGTTTGATGGGAAAAGTCCATGGTCGTCCTGAACCAAATGAGGTCGTTAGCCCGTCAAAGGGTCGTGATCCCGTTTGAGATGATCGATGAAGATCTGCACACGGCGCGCCTGCGGGCGCGTCGCTGGGAGGAGCTGAACGAGCGCCGCACGGCGATCACCGGCCTGATGCGGGAGGCCCGGCGGGAGCTCGACGCGGCCGGGGTGTGGGATCCGGAGCACGTGGCCATGGAGGAGGCCCGGCTGGGGGCGTACACGATCGTGCTCGCGGCGGTGGAGCGGGAGCTGGCCGAGGTGGGGCCGGCCAAGGAGCTCTACGAGGAACTCCTGGTACGCGAGGAGCGCCGGCTGACCGGCTCGGCCGATCCGCGGGGCGCCGAGCTGCTGGAGATCCGGCGGCTGCTGGCCGAGCTCGACGTGGAGCTGCCGGCCAGGGAGCGTGCGACGGCGGCCGGGCTCGCGATCCTGGACGGCCCAGGGCCCCAGGAGGCGGCGGCCGGAGGCGGCGAAGAGGCGACGGCCGGAGGCCGGGAGGAGGCCGCGGTCGGGTTCGCCCGGGAGGTCCGGGCGCTCGGCATGACCGTGCCGCCGGGAGCCACGGGCGGCGTGGCCGGCGGCGACAGCGGTGGCGAGGTCGCGGAGGTGGTGGAGCGGCTGGAGGAGCGCCGCCGGGAGCTGGGCCGCATGCGGGACAGGCTGTGCGCCCGGCGCGAGGAACTGCTGCTCGGCTGAGAAACCGCAGACGGGAGGGGACGGGGCGGGGCGGTGCCCGAGTGGTTGCCGCCCCGCCCCCCGGCCGGGTCAGCCTTGCCGCCCCGCCCCCCGAGTCAGCATCGGCCGCCCCGCCCCCGGCTGGTCAGCGGCTGAGGATCCGGCGCAGGACGCGGTCCAGCGTCTCCACCGGGTCCGGGTCCGGCTCGGGTGAGCGCCAGGCCACGTACCCGTCCGGCCGCACCAGTACGGCGCCGCCCCCGCTGACGCCGTACCGCTCCAGGAACCGCCCCTCCACGTCCAGCAGCTCGTCGTCCACCAGCAGCCGGGTGAGCTCCACCCCGAGCCGCTCCTTGACCAGCCTGCCCGCGTCCATCCACACCTGACCCGACTGCTTGGCCGCCATCAGCACGAAGCCGGTGCCGAACAGGTCGATGGTGGAGATGCGCTGCCCGTCCCAGTCGAGCACCACGTGCGGGGCCCGGCTGCCGGGACGTCCGGTCGGCACGCGCGGATCCTCCAGGATCGACCCGTCGTCGCCTGGCTCGTCGAGGATCGCCGTGGAGTGGTACCGGTGCCCGAGCAGCGCCCCCACCTGGTCCTCGAGCGGCTCCGGATAGCCGACCCGGGCCGCGGGCGGCATGCGCGCCCCGAGGTTGGCGAGCTGCGCGTCGGCCGTCAGCGCCCCGATCGGCCGGCGCTCGGCGTCGTACGTGTCCAGGAAGTCCGGCCCGGCCTGCCCCGTGAGCACCAGCCACAGCCGCCAGGCCAGGTCGCACCCGTCCTGGAGCGCCGTGCTCCCGCCCTGCCCGCCGGTGGGCGGCATGGTGTGGGCCGCGTCCCCGGCGAAGAACACCCGCCCCGCCCGGTACGACCCCGCGAGCACGTGCGCGATCCCGAACGTCGCCTTGTCGAGCACCCGCACGTCCAGGTCGGGCCGGCCCGTCCCCCGGCGTACGAGCTCGACGCAGCGCTCACCGGTGAAGTCGGCCGCGCTCTGGCCCGGGGCGAGGTTGACGCCGAGCACGTGCGCCCCGACCCCGGTGCCGGTCACGATCACGCCGGTGAAGGACTCGTTCTGCAGGTACCAGAGCGTGACCTCGCGCTCCCGGACCAGCCCGGACAGGTCGGCGTCGAACATGATCGAGCACATCTGGCCCACCTCGCCCACGCCCGAGGTGGGCACGTCGAGGGACTGCCGCAGCGGGCTGCGGTAGCCGTCGGCGGCCACCACGTAGTCGGCCCGCACGAGCCGGTCGCCGTCCTTGCCGCGGATCCACGCCGTCACGCCGTCCTCGTCCTGCTCCAGCGAGACCAGCTCGGTGGAGAAGCGCAGGTCGGCGCCCAGCTCCTCGGCTTTGACCCGCAGCACCCGCTCGATCTCGGCCTGGGGCGCGCCGACCATCGCGGCGGGCGTGAGGCCGGCCAGGAAGGCGAACTCCTCCTTCTCGTCACTGATGATCATGTGCGGATCGGGGTCGGCCAGGTCCTTGGCGATGGCGATGCGCATGTTCTCGCCGATGCCCGCCCAGATGCCCGCGAGCTGATCCTCGATCCCCGGCACCGGCCGCAGCAGCTCGACCGCCCGCGGGCCGACCCCGAACGCCTTGGGCTGGACGGAGGTGCTCGGGTGCCGCTCGACCAGCATGACGGGCACCTCGCGCCAGGCCAGCAGGGTCGCGGCGCTCAGCCCCGCGTAACCGCCGCCGACCACCAGGACCGGCACTCGCTCTTGCTCCATTGGACCCCACCTCCGAGAACGCGTACTATCGCGTCAGTGACGATAGACACGATATGTCGCGTCCTCCGGGACGGTCAAGATATATCTCGAATTTGGAGAGAGGGCCCCGGGGGCAGAGGGTTCAGGGGAGGTGGCGCTCCAAGGATTCGAGCTTGGACGTCATGCCGTCGGTGACGCCCTGCCGCAGGTCGGCCTTCAGCACCAGGCTCACCCGGGGAGCGACCTCGGCCACGGCGTCCACGGCCCGCCTGACCACGTCCATCACCTCGTCCCACTCGCCCTCGACCGTGGTGAACATGGCGTCCGTCCGGTTGGGCAGCCCGCTCTCGCGGACGACCTTGACGGCGCGGGCGACGGGCTCGGCGACCCCTTCGCCGACGCCCAGCGGGGTGATGGAGAATGCGACGATCATCGGATGTCCTCTCGCGTTGGCCGGAGGGTTCCGATCCTAACCAGCGCGATCTTCACCGGCGCGAGGTGTCCGGCACCGGGGTCAGGACAGCGAAAAGCCACGACGCAGGAGAACGCCGTGGCCGCCGCCGTGTGTCAGTGGTGCTCGTGCTCGTCGTCCTCTTCCTCGCTCGGCCCCTCGGAGGGCTCCACACCGAGCACGGCCTCGCGAGGCTCGATCTCGGTGATGTGGTCGACGAGCTGCAGCACGTGGTCGGGCTCGATCAGCCACTGCAGCGCGGAGGCGCCGCTGTCGTCGGAGGCGACCAGCTCGGCCTGCTCCGTGCGCTCCTCTTCGGTGAGATCGGCGTCGGGGTGCCTGATCTCAGCCAGCGCCGCCGCCTGCAGCGCGTCCATGTCGAGCACCTCGACGGTCAGCTCGACCGTGAGACGCAGGAACTTCGGTTCATCACTCATGGCGACGATGCTAGGGCAGCTTCCACTCGACAGGTGCGGCGCCTTGCTGGATCAGCAGTTCATTGGCGCGGCTGAACGGCCGCGAGCCGAAGAAGCCGCTGCGCGCCGACAGCGGGGAGGGGTGGGCGGACTCGACGCGCGGCACGCTGCCCAGCATGGGCGCCAGGTTGCGCGCGTCGCGGCCCCACAGGATCGCCACCATCGGCTTGGCACGCGCCACGAGGGCGTGAATGGCCTGCTCGGTGACCTGCTCCCAGCCCTTGCCACGGTGGGAGGCCGGCTTGCCGGGCATCACGGTGAGCACCCTGTTGAGCAGCAGGACGCCCTGCTCGGCCCACGGCGTCAGGTCGCCGTTGGCGGGCCGGGGCAGGCCGAGGTCGCTCTCCATCTCCTTGTAGATGTTGACCAGGCTGCCCGGCAGCGGGCGCACATCGGGGGCCACGGAGAACGACAGCCCGACGGGGTGCCCCGGGGTGGGGTAGGGATCCTGGCCCACGATCAGCACCTTGACCTCGTCGAAGGGCTGGTTGAACGCACGCAACACGTGCGCGCCGGCCGGCAGGTATTGCCTGCCTTCGGCGATTTCCTTGCGCAGGAAGTCGCCCATCTGGGAGATCTGCTCGGAGACGGGCTCCAGTGCACGGGCCCATCCGGCTTCGACGACTTCGTTCAGTGGAAGACCGGCCATGGCCGTTGAGCTTAGCCAGGTCTGGTACGGCTTGCGGCCGAAACGTCGGTCCCAAGCCGTACCAGAATGATCACAACGACGGCTTGCCGGGCTTGAAGAGCCAGGCGTCGAAGAGGGCGTCGAGCTGCCTGCCCGACACGCGCTCCGACAGGGCGATGAAAGCGGCGGTGTCGGCGTTGCCGTACTTGTGCTCGCCCGCCCACGCCCGCAGGATCGCGAAGAACGCGTCGTCGCCCACCTCGCGCCGCAGCACGTGCAGGGTCATCGCGCCGCGGTCGTAGACGGGGTCGTGGAAGAGGTTCTCCGGGCCGCCCGGGTCGGCGGTCGGGGTCTGCCAGAACTCGTCCTCGGCCGCCGTCGCGTACGCCTGGTCGAAGGCGGCCTGCACGGTACGGGTGCCGAGCCTGTCGGCCCAGAGCCACTCGGCGTACGTGGCGAAGCCCTCGTTGAGCCAGATGTCGCGCCACAACGTCGGCGTCACCGAGTTGCCGAACCACTGGTGGGCCAGCTCGTGGGCGAGCAGCGACTCGCTGGGCACCCGCGGGTAGATGGGCCGGGTCTGCGTCTCCAGCGCGTAGCCGACCTCCGGCGCGTGGTCCACGATCCCGCCGGTCGAGGAGAACGGATACGGGCCGAAGATCGAGCTGAAGTAGTCGAGCACCGGAGGATGCCGATCGGGGAAGCCCGCGGCGTCGCCGGCCAGCTTGGGATCCACGGCGGTGGTCACCCGGTGCCCGCCGATCCGGGAGTCGGCGAGCTCGAACTTCCCGATCGACACCGTGGCCAGGTAGCTGGCCATCGGTTCACGGGAGTCCCACACGTACGTCGTCCGCCCGCCCTTCGGCACCTTGGCCACCAGGTCGCCGTTGGCCACCGCGACCCGGGTGCTCGGCACGGTCACCGTGAACCGGTGGGTGGCCTTGTCGGTCATGTGGTGGTTGCCGGGGAACCAGGTCATCGCGCCCTGGGGCTCGTTGGCGTTGTACACGCCGTCGCTGGTCTTGATCCACCCGTCCACGGAGCCGTCGGGGTCGACGACGTGGACGGGGCGGCCGTCGTACCTGATCACGACCGTGAAGCCGCGGCCCGCGCCGAGCGCCCTGGCGGGGGTGACCACCAGCTCGGAGCCGCCCTGCGTGTAGGAGGCAGTCCGGCCGTCCACCGCTACGGACCGCACGGACAGCGTGCTGACGAGGTCGAGGTTGAAGCGGCTCAGCTCCTGCGTGGCCCGGGCGGAGATCCGCGCGACGCCGGTCAGGCGCCCGGAGGAGGGCTCGTAGTCGAGCGAGAGGTCGTAGTGGCCGGCGTCGTAGCCGCCGTTGCCCTGGTCGGGGAAATACGGGTCACCGGCGCCCGGGGCGCCCGGCGTGCCGTGCGACAGGGCGGCGGGGTCGGTGGCAGTGGCGATGGCTGGGGCAGGAGTGAGGGGTAACGAGATGAAGGCTGCTGCGGTGAGGGCGAGGAGACGCTTCATGAAGAATCATCGAATACACATGACCAGGCGTTACGGCGGGCGCCCGCATGCCCCCCTCGGGAAGGCGGGCGCCCGTCAGCTCACCTACTTCACGGAGCCGGACATCATGCCCTGCACGAAGTACCGCTGGAACGCGAAGAACAGGATCAGCGGGATGATCAGCGACATGAACGCGCCGGACGACAGGATGTCGACGTTCGACCCGAACTGCCGCATCTGAGACTGCAGATACTTGGTCATCGGCTGGTTGCCGGTGTCGGCGAAGACCAGCGCGATGAGCATGTCGTTCCACACCCACAGGAACTGGAAGATGCCCAGCGAGGCGATGGCGGGCTTGCCCAGCGGGAAGACCACCGACACGAAGATCTTCCACTCCGACGCCCCGTCCATGCGCGCCGCCTCCAGCAGCGAGGACGGGATGCCGACGAAGAAGTTCCGGAGCAGGAAGATCGCGAACGGCAGGCCGAACGCCACGTGGAACAGCACCACCCCGGCGATCGAGCCGAAGATCCCGGCCCCACCGTAGAGGGAGGCGACGGGGATCAGCGCGATCTGGATCGGCACGATCAGCAGCCCGACGACGACCAGGAAGGACAGGTCCCGGCCGGGGAAGTCCATCCAGGCGAACGCGTAGCCCGCCATCGCCGCGATGCCGATCACCAGGAGCGTGGTCGGCACCGTGATCAGCACGGTGTTCCAGAAGGACGCGGTGAAGCCGCTGCCCAGCAGGTTGGCGTAGTTCTGGATGGTCAGCTCGGCCGGTTTGGTGAAGACCGTCCACCAGCCCTCGGCGTTGTTGACCTGCGTGGTGCGCATCGAGACGACCAGCAGGCCCAGCGTGGGCACCAGCCAGAACAGGCCCAGCAGCACCATGATCACCTGGACTGTGCCGCTGCCGATGCGATCGACGATCCTGCTCGCCAGGCCCCTGCGCGGCGTTCCGGACTCCAGCCCGGTCGGCGCCGTAGCCGTTGCCGTGGTCATGTGTCTTCCCTCCTGAACCTGCGGATGTTCATGATCATGAAGGGGAGGACCAGTATGAGCAGGAAGATGGCCAGCGCGCTGCCCAGGCCCTGGTTGTTCCCGCCGCCGAACGACACGCGCCACATTTCCAGCGCGACCACGTTCGCCTGCGGCTGGACCGAGGCCGGCGCGATGATGAAGACAAGGTCGAACACCTTCAGCGTATTGATGATCATCGTCACGAAGACGACGAGCAGCACCGGCGACAGCAGCGGCACCGTGATCCTGCGGAACACCTGCCACTCCGTGGCGCCGTCGATGCGGGCCGCCTCAAGCGCGTCCCGCGGGATCGCCGCGAGGCCCGCCGCGATCAGCACCATGGCGAACCCGGCCCAGACCCAGACGAACGCGCCGATGATCGCGGGGGTGATGAGCGTCGGGCCGAGCCAGGTCAGCCCGCCGTAGGAGGCCTCGAAGTTGGCCTGCGGGAGCCGTACGACGTAGGAGCCCGCGGGCAGGCCGTCGAAGCGGAACGAGCCGTCGTCGGCCGTCGTGGTCGTCTCGGCGACCTGCCCGTTCTGGACCGCCTCGACGGTCATGCCGGGCAGGCCCTTCTCGGTGCCGTCCACCGCGCCGCTCTGCCCGCCGCCGCCCGGCGTGAAGTCGAACCACACGACCCCGGACAGACCGGTCCCCGCCGCCGGGGGCCGCGCCGTCTGGGCGCTGGGCGGCATGACGTCCGGCTTGACGCCCACGATCGGGATCAGCACCGGCTGGCCCGCCTGGGCGGGCTGCTTGGTGACGACCGCGCCGTCCTGGGTGGCGACCGGCGACTGGTCGCCCTCGCGCGGCCGGGCCTCCGGGTAGCCCTGAGCGGAGGAGAACGTGTCGTGGACGGTGGTGAGGACGGCGTTGGCCAGGCCCCGGTCCGGGTTCTCCTCGTAGACGAGGCGGAAGATGACGCCGGCCGCCATCAGCGAGACGGCCATCGGCATGAACACGATCAGCTTGAACGCCGTCGCCCATTTGATGCGCTCGGTGAGCACCGCGAAGATCAGGCCCAGCGTGGTGACCACGATCGGCGCGACGACCACCCAGATGAGGTTGTTGCGGATCGTGGTGAGCATGCCCTGATCGGTGAAGATCGAGATGTAGTTGCCCAGCCCCACGAATCCGTCGCCCGCCGAGTCGAACAGGCTCCGGAAGATGGAGTAGACGATCGGATAGACCACCCAGATGCCCAGCAGCAGCGCCGCCGGGAGGAGGAAGGCGATGGCGACCGCCGGCGAGGGGCCGAGGCGTCTTCTCGTACGGGGGGTATCAGCCGGTCCGGTCGAGGGCCCGCCCGCGATCTCCGCGGGCGGATCCTGCCGGCCGTCCAACCGTTCGGTCACGGCCTTACCTCTTTACTTCCAGGCCTTCTTGGCCTCGGCTTCGAGAGCGGTCTGGGTGCCCTTGACGTCACTCGGGTCGCGCAGGAAGTCCTGCAGCACCTTCCACTCGCCCTTGCCGTCGGTGCCGCCGAACGCGCTCGGCGCCAGGTCGGACATGTCGTAGCGGACAGCGTCGCCGGCCGAGACGATCGTCTGGCCGAGCTGCTTGGTCAGCTCGTCCGGGTAGTTGTCGGGGGAGACGTTCTTGTTGGGCGACAGGTAGCCGGGGAGCTTGGCCCAGATCTCGCCGCCCTCCTTGGAGGCCAGGAACTGCACCAGCGCCATGGCGCCGGGGGAGTCCTTCATGGCCACGGCCACGTCGCCGCCGAGCACGACCGGAGCGGTGTCACCGGCCTTGGGGAACGGGAAGTACTTCGCCTCTTCGCCGAGCTTGGCGCCCGACTGGTCGGCCTCGACGGCCACGAAGTCGGCCTCGATGACCATGGCGGCCTTGTCCGTGCCGTAGACCTTGCTCACGCAGGTGGGGAAGTCGGTCTGCATGGTGCCCGAAGTGCCGTCGACCAGGAACTCCGGCTTGGCCGCGATCTGCTGGATCTTCTCCAGCGCCGTGGCCACGGTGGGGTCGGTCCACGGGATCTCGTGCTTGGAGAGCTTGTCGTAGTTCTCCGGCCCCGCGGTGGACAGGTAGACGTTCTCGAAGAGGTCGGTCAGCGTCCAGCCGGAGGCGCCGCAGAACGAGAACGGCGGCGTGCCGGAGTCGGCGATCGTCTGCGCGGCCTTGACCAGCTCGTCCCAGTTGGTCGGGGGTTGCACGCCCGCGTCCTCGAACGCCTGCGACCGGTACCAGACCAGCGACTTGTGCGCGGCCTTGACCAGCACGCCGTACACCTGGCCCTCGACGGAGCCGAGCTCCTTCCAGTACGGCGTGTAGTTGGCGTCGATCTCCTTGGTGACCTCGGGGGTCAGCGGCTTGAGCGCGTCCTGGTCGACGTACTGCTGCACCAGGCCCGGCTGCGGCAGGATCGCGACGTCGGGCGGGTTCTTGCCCTGGATGCGCGGGCCGAGGTAGGCGCCGGTGTCCTCACCGGTGGAGGCGTACGTGACCTCGGCGCCCGTCTTGTCGGAGAAAGCCTTGAGCACCTGCTCGAAGTTCTTCTGCTCGGCGCCGGTCCACTTGGCGGCTACCTCGAGCTTCACGCCCTGGAGCGTCTTGGCGGCGCCGGACGCCGGCGCCGACTGCGACGCGGTGGGCTCGGTCGTCGTCGGCGCGTTACCGCAGGCGGCGACGGCTACCGCGAGCCCGGCCAGGATCGCTGCTGCACTGCCTTTTCGCATGGCTGCCTCACTGGGTTCTGATGATTTCTTCGAGTTCGGACTTCATGGAGGCCGCGACATCGGCGGCGGCCTCGGGGGAGGGACTGCCGAGCGCCTTGGCGACCGAGCTGGCGATCACCAGGCTCAGCTGGTTGTAGTTGGCGCTCACCGGCCGTGCCTTGGCGGCGAGGATGCTCTCCTTGAGCACGGGCAGGTAGGGGAAGCGCTTGATGAGGTCGGGGTCGTCGTAGAGCTCGGTCCACACGGGCGGGAACGAACCCTCGGTGAGAACCCGGCGCTCGTTCTCCAGGCTCGTGAAATAGCGGATGAACTCCTGGGCGGTGTGCTGGTGCTTGGAGTAGGCGCTGATCGCCAGGTTCGCGCCGCCCAGCGTGCTGGAGCCGGGCCCGTCGAGGCCGGGCAGCCGGGTCACGCCCAGCTTGTCGCCCAGCTCGGCCTTGGCCGGTCCGTACGCGTGCGGCCAGTTGCGGGCGAAGGCCAGCTCGCCCTCCTGGAAGGCCAGGCGGGACTCTTCTTCCTTGTAGCTCAGCGACTCCTTGGGGATCCAGCCCTCCCGCAGCCCCTGGAGCAGGAAGTCGAGCGCGATCTCGGCCTTGGCGGGGTCGAGGGCCACCTCGGTGCCGTCGTGGCTGACGATCTGCCCCCCGGCCGACTGCACGGCCTCGGAGAAGTTGACCGTGAGCCCCTCGTAGGCCAGGAACTGCCCGGCATAGCCTCCTATGTTGTGCTTTTTCCGTATCTCACGTGACTGGTCGCGAAGCTCGGCCCACGTCTGTGGCGGCTTCTTGACCAGGTCGGTCCGGTAGTAGAGCAGCCCCGCGTTGCTCGTGTACGGGACGGCCCAGAGCTTGTCCTTGTAGATCGCCGTCTCCACGACCGGCGGCAGGAACCTGTCGAGCGGGAACAACCCGCGCTCCAGGGGGATGATCCAGCCGTTCTCCGCGAATTCGGCGGTCCACACCACGTCGAGCCCGAGCACGTCGTAGCGGTTGCTCCGGGCCTGCAGGTTGGCCGCGATCTGAGCGCGTTGCTCGTCCGCGGCCTCGGGCAGCTCCAGCAGCGTCACCTTCTCGGCCGGGTGGGCCTGGTTCCAGCGATCCAGCAGGGGTTGCAGGTACGCCGTGGTGTCGCGTCCGGTGGCGAACGTGATGGGCCCGGTTCCGCCCGTCCCCGTCTCGCCGCCGCCCTCGTCGCCCGCCGCCGCGCATCCGGCCGCCAGGGTTACGGCCAGAAGGACCGGCAACAGGCGAAGCACCCTGTTTCCTCCGTGTTCAACTCGGTTTACATACGTGTTAGGTAGATGCATTCATGTTATGCACACCTGTAATCTGAAGGTCAACGGAAAACTGCGTAACGCCTACGTAACATGAGCGGGGAGGTGGGGCGGTGCGGCTTCACCTGCTGGCGCTCCTGGCGAAGGAGCCGGCCCACGGCTACGAGCTCAAACAGGCGCTGGAGCAGACCTTCGGCAGCGCCTATCCCTCGCCCAACATCGGGCAGATCTACGTCACGCTCGGCAGGCTGGAGAAGGACGGCCTGGTCAGGGCCGTGGACGTGGAGCAGTCCAACCGGCCCAACAAGAAGGTCTACTACCTGACCGCCAAGGGCCGCGACGTGCTCATGACCTGGGTCGACGAGCCGACCGAGGGCCCCAGGGTGCGCGACGAGTTCTTCATGAAGCTCGTGCTCGCGCCGCTGACCGGCATCGCCGACCGGATGGCGCTGATCAGCCGGCAGCGCCGCCACTACCTTTCGCTCATGGGCGATCTCAACGACCTCCTCGCCCGCACGCCGCCGACCGACCGGGTCGCGATGCTGCTCATCGAGGGAGCCATGCTGCACCTTCAGGCGGATCTTGACTGGCTCGAGCGATGCCAGGAGGATCTGGCATGAGCGCGGTTGTGAAAACGGTCAATCTGGTCAAAATCTACCAGGATGGTGCGGTCCCCGTGCCTGCCGTGCGCGGCGTGGACCTGCAGGTCGAGCCGGGCGAGTTCGTCGCGATCATGGGACCGTCCGGTTCCGGCAAGTCCACGCTCGTCCACATGCTGGGCGGGCTCGACGCCCGGACCAGCGGCGAGATCTGGCTCGACGACAAGCGGGTGGACACGCTCTCCGAGAGCGCGTGGGCGCTGCTGCGGCGCAAGAAGATCGGGTTCGTCTTCCAGTTCTTCAACCTGGTCGCCAACATGACCGTCGGCGACAACGTCGAGCTGCCCGCGCTGCTGGGCGGGGCCTCGCCCAAGGTGGCCCGCGAGCGCCGGGAGAGCCTGCTGGCGGCGCTCAACCTGACCGACCGGGCCGACGCCGCCCCCGCCCAGCTCTCCGGCGGCGAGCAGCAGCGGGTCGCGCTGGCCAGGGCGCTGGCCAACCAGCCCAGCCTGCTGCTGGCCGACGAGCCCACGGGCAACCTCGACAGCCGCAACACGCGCGACGTGCTGAGCCTGCTCGGCAAGGTCCACAAGGAGGGTCAGACGATCGTCATGGTCACCCACGACGCCCGCGTGGCGAGCCTGGCCGACCGGCTGGTGTCGCTGTTCGACGGGCAGATCGTGGACGACGGGCGCATCGCGCGCCGCCGCACCCGTACGGCCGGCGAGGTGATCGACCTCCGATGAGCGCTTCGCTGGCCGGGAGCCGGTGGATCAAGGCCGATCTGCGGGCCAGGAAGGGCCAGGCGGTGCTGACCGTGCTGGCCGTGGCCGGGATCGTGGCCGCGCTCATCACCGCGGCGACCCTGCTGGAAGACGGCACCAACCCGTGGCGGAGCCTGTCCGCCCAGACCGACGGTGCCCACGTCTGGCTGCACACCAACCACAGCCCCCAGGTGGCCCTGGGCGACATCGACGGCGTGACGCAGACCGCGGGCCCCTACCGGTCGGCGCCCGTGACCGTGGCCCAGAACGGCCGGAAGGACCCGGCCGCGCTGCGCGCGATGCCGGCCGCGCCGCCGCAGGTGGCGCATCCCGTGGTGGCCGAGGGCCGGTGGCTCGACCCCGCCCAGCCCGACGGGGTGGTCGTCGAGCGCTCCTTCGCGGCCGCTCTGGGGCTCAGGATCGGCGCGCCGCTCACGATCATCGCGCTCAGCGGCGAGCGCCACACCCTCTACGTACGCGGCATCGCCGACACCGCCGACCAGGGCTTCTATCCCGAATGGACACCCGGCCTGGCCTACGTGCTGCCCGCCATGCTCGACCGCGTCGAGCCCATGCTAGGCCGCAGCGAGTGGGTGACCGGGCTGCGCCTGGCCGACCCGGAGGCCTCGCAGGTCGTCTCCCAGCGCGTGGTCGTCATGCTGGAGGACCGGCTCCAGCGCGTCTACACCTGGCGCGAGGTCAGGGCGGCCATGGAGCTGGACAACCGGCTGCTGGGCACGCTGCTGGCGCTGTTCGGCGTGGTCGGGCTCGTGGCCGCCGCGCTCGCGCTGGCCAACGCGGCCGGTGGCCGGGTGCTCGGCCAGCTCCGCGACCTGGCCACGCTCAAGTCCATGGGCTTCACCAGGGGCCAGGTCGCGCTGCTGCTGCTGGTCGAGCACGGCGCGCTCGGGCTGCTGGGCGTCGCGGTCGGCGCCCTGGCCGGCTGGAGCGTGATGGCGGCGATGCTCGGCGCGACCTCGGTGGCGCCGATCCCGGTGCTGGCCATCGTCGCGGGCACGGCCCTGGTGGTGCTGGCCGCCGTCGGGATCCCCGCCTGGCGGGGCGGCCGCACGCCGCCGATCCCCGACGTGCCCTCCGCGCCACCGCGCGGACACCTGTCCAGGCTGGCCCGGCTGGCCCTCCTCGTACGCCTCCCGCCCGCCCTCGTCCTGGGCACCAGAGACGCCTTCACCCGCCGGGTGCCGGCGTTCCTGACGGCGTTCGGCCTGGCCGTGCCGATGATGATGATCACCATCGGGCTCGGCGTGTGGGCCACGCTGGACAACTTCCTGGCCCACCCGGAGCAGGTGGGCCAGCACGCCGCCCTCTACGTCCGGCCGGGCAAGCTGGACGCCGTGGAGGCGGAGCGGGCCGTCCGGCGGGACAGGGACGTGGCCTCCGTCTACCCGGGCACCGACGTGAACGCGCTGGCACCGGGTGAGGCCCGTTCGGTCAGGGTGCGGGCGATCGGCAGCTCGACGCAGCCGTACCCGTTCCCCGTGGTCGAGGGCCGCATGTACACCCGTCAGGGCGAGGCGGTCGCCGGTCAGGGGCTGCTCGACCTGCTCGGGCTCAAGATCGGCGACCGGGTGCGGCTCACCGTGGGCGGCACCCCGCTGATCGTCCGGATCGTCGGCAGGACCGTCGAGCCCGAGCAGGACGGCGAGGTGCTCTCGGTGGGGCTCGACAGCCTGGCGGCCAAGGACTCGGTGCCGCCGGAGTTCTACGCGCTGGCACTCAAGCCGGGCGCCGACCGGGCCGAGGTGAGCGGCCGGCTGCTGGCCGAGTCGCGCGAGGGCCTGGACGTGCAGGCCGCGGTCAACCCGGCCGACCGGCTGGCGGTCATCAGGGTGGTGATCGTGGCGCTGATCGTCGTACTGACCCTGATCGGCCTGGCCAACCTGCTCACCGCCAGCGCGCTGGGCCTGCGCGACCACGCCTTCGACCTGGCCGTGCTCAAGGCCATGGGGCTGACCCCGCGCCAGGTCATGGCCACGCTCGTGACCGGCACGGGGTTGCTGGTGGTGCTGGGTGTGGGGGTGGGCGCCGCGGTGGGCGTGTCCGTCGTCACCTGGCTGATCGACCTGCAGGGTCATACCAGCGGCGTCGGCACGGGCATCGGCCGCGCGCCGTCGCCGATGACGCTGACGGTGGCCGTGCTGGTTGCCGTGGGCACGGCCCTCGCCGTCGCGCTCATCCCGGCGCGCCGCGCGGCCCGTGCCCAGGTGCCCGTCACCTCTCGCTGAGGGTCTCCGGCTTCTTCAGCGCGAACCAGTAGAAGCCGTGCCCCGGCAGCGTGAGCAGGTAGGGCAGCTCCCCGATCGACGGGAAGGGCACCCCGCCCCGCGCCTCGACCGGCGTCATGCCCTCGAAGCGGCGCAGGTCCAGCTCCACCGGTTGCGGGAACTTCGACAGGTTGTTCACGCACAGCATCACGTCGTCGCGGTCCTCGCGCACGTACGTGAGCACGCTCGGGTTCGACGACCACATTTCCGTGTACGCCCCGATGCCGAACACCGGGTGCCTGCGCCGGATCTCCAGCATCTTGCGGGTGAAGTGGAGCAGCGACCCCTCGTGGCGCTGCTGGGCCTCCACGTTGACCGCCTGGTAGCCGTAGATCGGGTCCATGACGGCCGGCAGGTAGAGGCGGCCCGGGTCCGCCGAGGAGAACCCGGCGTTGCGGTCGGGGCTCCACTGCATCGGCGTGCGGACCGAGTCGCGGTCCTCCAGCCAGATGTTGTCGCCCATGCCGATCTCGTCGCCGTAGTAGATCACCGGCGAGCCCGGCAGCGACAGCAGCAGCGCCGTGAACAGCTCGATCCGGTCCCGGTCGTTGTCCAGCAGCGGGGCCAGGCGCCGGCGGATGCCCAGGTAGGCCCGCATGCGCGGGTCCTTGGCATATTCCTTGTGCATGTAGTCGCGCTCTTCCTCGGTCACCGTCTCGAGCGTGAGCTCGTCGTGGTTACGCAGGAAGATGCCCCACTGCGCGGTCTCCGGCAGCTTGGGCGTGAGCGACATGATCTCGGAGATCGGCTCGCGGGTCTCCTTCTTGACCGCCATGTAGATGCGCGGCATCAGCGGGAAGTGGAAGGCCATGTGGCACTCGTCGCCGCCCGTGGTGGGGTCGCCGAAGTATTCGACCACGTCCTCCGGCCAGCCGTTGGCCTCGGCCAGCAGCACCCGGTCGGGGTAGAGGCGGTCCACCTCCGCGCGGATCTTCTTCAGGTACGCGTGCGTCTCCGGCAGCCCGGCGCACGCGGTGCCCTCGCGCTCGAACAGGTAGGGGACCGCGTCCAGCCGGAAGCCGTCGATGCCCAGGTCCAGCCAGAACCGCAGCACCTCCAGCATGGCCTCCTGCACCGCCGGGTTGTCATAGTTCAGGTCCGGCTGGTGATGGAAGAAACGGTGCCAGTAGTACTGCTTGCGCACCGGGTCGTAGGTCCAGTTGGACTCCTCGGCGCCGATGAAGATGATCGGCGCGTCGGGATAGCCACCGGGGTGGTCGGACCACACGTAGAAGTCGCCGAACGGCCCCTCGGGGTCGTGCCGGGACGCCTGGAACCAGGGGTGCCGGTCACTGGTGTGGTTCATCACGAGGTCGGTGATGATCCGCAGGCCACGCTCGTGCGCCGCCTCGATCAGTTGGACGAAGTCTCCCAAGTCCCCAAAATCCGGGAGGATCTTCATATAGTCCGAAATATCGTAGCCGCCGTCGCGCAGCGGCGACTCGTACAAGGGCAGCAGCCACAGGCAGTCCACGCCGAGCCACTCGAGGTACCCGAGCTTCTCGATGAGACCGCGCAGGTCGCCGGTGCCGTCGCCGTTGGAGTCCTTGAACCCCCGGACGAGAACCTCGTAGAACACCGCCCGCTTGTACCAGGCCGGATCTTCCGAGACGAAGGCCTCGGAGATCGGCTCCGGCGTTGGGGATGCGTTGATCATGATGTCGCTCACAGGAAGAGATGTGGGCAGGACGAAGTCACCGGTTGCCCCGGCGTTGTTATCTGGTGACCGCGCCGCGTGGAGTCGTCATCCCTGCGAACTCCATGCCCTCGAACGAGACCGGATTTGTGATCTGGTGCCCGTTTGTGCGGCGCTTACGGGCCGAACACTACCAGCCCGTTGGCTTTCCGGAACCCGCTTCTGCTGTGCGACGGTTAATACCCGCGAGATCCGTATGTAATCGCCCTGTTACCCAGAGTTCACTAAAAAGGTGTGGCCAGGTCCGAGAGGTCGTTCTCGAAGTCGTTCAGCCAGAGCCCGAACAGCACCAGACCGCGCACCCAGAAGCGGTCGTTCCACCCGTTGAACCTGGTCAGGGCGTCCGGCCCGCCGGCGACCACCTCGTGCAACTCGTCCGACAACAACCCCGGCACGCGGTTCACCAAGGTCTCCAGCATGCGGTGCGAATAATTTCGGGCAGGCCCCGCCGTTGACCGCAGCGGCACCCGCTGAAGGGGCTGCTTGATGACATTCGTGGACGGCAGCGCGGCGACGCGGGGATTGGCCGCGTGCAGCACCTCGCGGTAGAAGCGGCCCTTGTCCTTGCGCGCCACGCCGACGGAAAGCGCGGCGTCGAAGAACTCCGGATGGATGAACGGCGCCGCGAACGACGCCTCGGGCCCCACCAGGTTGACCGCCGAGCGCGCGATGCCCCGCACGGTCCTGGTGTGCAGCACCGACAACGACAGCTCGGCCCGGTGCCCGTGGAGCATGGAGGTGGCGGCCGCGAACTGCTCGCGTACGGTCTCCTCCATCCACTGCGCCGCGGCCTTGGACAGGAACGGCTGCGCGGGCTGCCCGAGCGACAGCGAGGCCAGCACGGCCGCGGAGCGCTCGGCCTGCGTCCTGGCCTCCAGCGCGGCCCCGCTGACCATGAAGTTCTTCAGCAGCGGCCCGCCGGCCAGCCCGTCCACCAGGATCCGGCCCGCGCCGTGCACCTCCTTGGCGAAGGGGGCGTACCAGGCGTGGTGCGGCGTCAGGTATTCGAGCCGGCGCGCCACCTCCACCGCGTCGGCCGGGTAGTCGGCGGCGTCCTGGGTGATCACCCGGTGCGGGATGCCCAGCTCCCTGGTGATCGACCTGGCGAACGCGATGTCGGTGTCGGTGCCGTCGTCGGGGCTGGTCGTCCACGACTCCACGTCCGCCCCGCGCGCCTTGGCGACGCTCGCCAGCAGCCGCGAGTCGTAGCCGCCGCTGACCGGCACCAGCAGCTTGCGCCCGTCGTAGTCGTCGTAGACGCGGTGCAGCAGCTCGACGATCTCCCCGGGGCTGATCCACGCCTCATAGGGCTCGGTACGCAGCCAGCGCGGCAGCCTGCGCTCGGTGGCCACCCGGTCGTGCTCGAACACCAGCGCGCTCGATCCCGGCAGCCGCTTGACCCCGGTGTACGGGGTCGCCTCGCCCAGCGGGAACGTCACCTGAAGGATCGAGGCCCACGCCGACCAGTCGATCTCGATGGGCACGAGGCTCAGCAGGGGCTGGATCAGGGACGAGAAGTAGACCGCGTCGCCGTGGTGCACGTAGTAGACGTCCACCAGGCCCAGCGCGCCTGTGTGCAGCGTCACCCGCCGCCCGTCGCCGATCAGCCCCGGCGTCTCGTACGTCTCCGCGATGGAGATCCACTCGTCGGCGGCCTTGGGCCTGCGCTCGCCCCAGGCGAACGCGAACGACCCGTCGGCCCGCTGGTAGGGCGGCAGCGGCGTGGAGCTGAACAGCGCCGCCTCGGCCGTCTGCAACGCCGGACGGACCTTTGGCCCGGCGGCGGTCAGCTTGCCGAGCATGGCGGTGTCGATCCGGCCGAGAGCGCCACAGATGTAGGGCCTTACGTTGAACTGCACCGGATCTCATCCCTTCGAGACGCTTCCCGCAAAAGAGTATCCTTTGCCGGGCTGAGAGAGCGGAGGTCCACTTGTCTACTGAGCTTGAGAGCACGCGCAGGGCGTTGCGGGAGGCCATCTCCCAGGCCGGGCGTGCCGCGGAGCTGGCCAGGCTGCTGGACGCCGCGCAGGCCAGGCTGGCCGCGGCCGAGCAGAGCGCGGAGGAGGCCAGGACACTGGCCGAGCAGCTCAGCGAGGCCGAGGAGCGGCTCGAGGCCGAGCAGGCCGCCGCCGACAGGCTGCGCAAGGAGCTGGCCGAGCAGCGCTTCCAGGCCGAGGTGGCCAACTGGAAGCTGTCCTCCATCAAGGTCGCCCGCTGGAACCGCCTCGGCGACGCCATCAAGAGCGGCAAGAGCAACCCGGTGCGGCTGGCCAGGGGCCTCAGGGGCGCCGCCAAGCCGGTCAAGCGGCCCACCGCGCCCAAGCGCAGGCCCGTGGCCGCCGCCAAGGCCAAGGAGGAGCGCCCAGGGGCGGCGTTCCAGGCCACCAGCACCACCAGGACGCTCGGGGGCGCCTCGTTCAAGCTCAAGCCGTTCCGGGTGCCGACCGGCCCCAACACGCGCCCGCACCTGACGGCCGCGGTGATCGCCGACCCGCACGTCGAGGCGCTGCTGCGCTACGAGTGGCGGCAGACGACCGGCTTCACGCCCCGCGACTTCTTCAGGGTGCTCCCTCTTGAGGTGCCCCACCTGCTGGTCGTCGAGTCCGTCACGCAGGGCCCGTGGGCCGAGGAGATCACCGGCGAGCCGGGCGAGGGCCTCAGGGCGCTGCTGGCCTGGTGCGCCGAGCGCGGCATCCGCACGGTCTTCTGGCACACGCAGGGCGACGTGGCCGCGTACGCCGCGGCGGCCGAGCTGTTCGAGCACCGCTTCACCACGGACATGACCGTGGCCTGGCCGCGGCTGCAGTTCGGGGTGCAGCCCCGGGTGCACAACCCGCTGCCGCTGGCCGGGGGGCGCATCGATCGGGTGCTCACGCTCGACCAGCTCCTGCCCGGCCACCTGTCCTACCCCGACGTGCTGACCTCCTACCGCTGGCCCGCCGCCGCCGACTGCCCGCCGGGCACGCCCCAGTGGCGGCTGACCGAGATCGCCGCCTGCGGCACGCCCATCGGCACCGAGGCGGACTCGCGGCGGGCGCACGTGGCGCTGCGGCGGGCGTACTCGATCGGGACGATGAGCGAGCGCATCGACGAGCTGCTCGACGCGATCGGCCTGCCCAGCGCGCGCGCCACCCTCAACACCTCCGTGATGCTGCCGATCCTCGACCCCTACCTGATGGAGCACGCGCTCGCGCAGGTCGCCAGGCAGTCGGGCGTCGACCAGCTCATCGTCATCGGGCCGCCGGAGGCGGAGCTGCGCGCCCGCGACGTGCTGCCGGACGTGGAGGTCGTCTACCGCCGCCCGCCGGCCGGGATGACCGAGGGCGCGATGCTCAACGCGGGCATCGACCTGTGCGAGGCCGACCTCGTGGCGGTCATGGACCCGCGCGACGTCTACGGCCCCCACTACCTGTCGGACCTGCGCCGGGCGTTCCTGTTCAGCACCGCCGACATCGTCGGCAAGGCCGCCTTCTACGCCCACCTGCGCAAGCCCCAGGCCACGCTGCTCAAGCAGCCGGACGCCGAGTACTCCTACCTCCCGGAGGTCGCCGGCGCGACCCTGCTGGCCAGGCGTAACGCCCTGCGGGAGCTCGGCTTCGCCGACCTCACCGAGGGCTGGGACGAGGTGCTCATGCGGCAGTGCCGCACGGACGGCATCAAGGTCTTCTCGGCGGACCGGTTCGGCTACGTACGGGTGCGCGACGAGGACCGCTGGCTCCTGGGCGCGGCCCACCTGGTCGAATACGGTTCCGCGGAGCCGCACGCGCTCATCTAGGGTCGTCTCCGTGACGCCTGGGGAGCTGGCCGAGGTGCTGGGGGAGCCGCCCGTGCCCGAGGGGACGTGGGAGCGGGAGGCCCGGTACGTGTCGGCGGTCCCCCTGCGGCGGTGCGTCCCCGCGGAGCCGCTCGCCGAGCGGGTGCGGGCGCTCGACGGGGTGGCCTCCGTGGAGGTGCGGGGCAAGGGGTTCCTGCGGATCGTGGTGACCGAGCCCGGTGAGCTCCTGGAGGAAGAGCCCGTACGCGTGCCCTTCGAGCCCGGGTGGCCGGACTTCCCGCGCACCTGGGACAACCCCGGGTTCGTGGTGCGCTACGGGCACGCGCGGGCTTGCGCCGTGCGGCGGTGGGCGCGGCAGCTGGGGGTGCCGGAGGCCGGGTTCCGGCCCGGGTTGCTGGACGATCCGTGCCACCGGCGGGTGCTCAGGGTGCTGGCCGAGCTGCCGGGGCGGCTGGGCAGCAGGGAGCCCGGCTGGGAGAGTTACCTCCTGCGGCTGGCGCTGGCGTACCACGACGCCCATGAGCGGGCCTCCGCCGTGCCGGTCGGGGACGAGGAGCCGGGGCCCGTGCACATCGCGCGCGTGCGGCTGGCGCGGGTGGTGGGCGACGTGCTGCCAGGGCCCGATCGCTTGTGATAGATCACAAAATATTCGGCCAAACGGCGAAAAAGCGTAAAAATATCCCTTCGTGGGCTTGATCGCGTCTCGATACGTGGGCACGCGGTCATGGCGTACTGGCGCTTCCGATAGCCTCGATCGGGTGAGTCGATTCGCCCATCCCGCCGGGGACCGGCACGCCGAGATGCTGCCCCACGAGCGCCCGCCGCTGGCGCCCGCCGACCTCAACCGGATCAACCCCGCGATCTGGCCCCGAACGTCGACCCGGACCGATGGCTCGCTCACGGTCGGCGGCGTGGACGTGCGCGACCTGGCCCGCGACCACGGCACGCCGCTCTACGTCGTAGACGAGGACGACGTGCGCTCGCGCATGCGCGACTACGCCACGGCGTTCGCCGGCTCCGAGGTCCACTACGCCGGCAAGGCGTTCCTGTGCAAGGAGATCGTGCGCTGGCTGCAGGACGAGGGCCTCGGGCTCGACGTCGCCAGCAGCGGCGAGCTGGCGGTCGCGCTGAGCGTCGGCTTCCCGCCCGAGCGCATCACCATGCACGGCAACAACAAGTCGGTGGCCGAGCTCCGCAGGGCGCTGGAGGCCGGCGTCGGGCACATCGTGGTCGACTCGTACGACGAGATCGCCAGGCTGGGCTACCTCGCCGAGGAGCACGGCAAGCGGCCCAAGGTCATGATCAGGGTGACCACCGGGGTCGAGGCGCACACGCACGAGTTCATCGCCACGGCCCACGACGACCAGAAGTTCGGGCTGTCGCTGAGCACGGGGGCGGCGGCGGAGGCCGTACGCCGGATCCTGGCCCTGCCGCAGCTCGAGCTCGTCGGCCTGCACTCGCACATCGGCTCCCAGATCGTCGACACGGCCGGGTTCGAGGTGGCCGCGCGGCGGCTGGCCACGCTGCTCGTCCAGATCAAGCAGGAGCACGGCGTGGTGCTGCCCGAGCTCGACCTCGGGGGCGGCTACGGCATCGCCTACGTCGAGGGCGACGAGGCGCCCGACATCAAGGAGCTGGCCGACGGCCTGCGCGAGATCGTCACCAAGGTGTGCGAGGACGAGGGCCTGCCCGTGCCCCGCCTGACCGTCGAGCCGGGCCGCACGATCGTCGGCACCGGCGGCATCACCCTCTACGAGGTCGGCACGATCAAGGACGTCGAGGGCCTGCGCACCTACGTGAGCGTCGACGGCGGCATGAGCGACAACGTGCGCACGGCGCTCTACGGCGCCGAATACACCGCCGTGCTGGCCAGCCGCGCCAGCGACGCAGCGCCCATGCTCAGCCGCCTGGTCGGCAAGCACTGCGAGAGCGGCGACATCATCGTGCGGGACTTCCACCTGCCCGCCGACCTGGCCCCCGGCGACCTCATCGCCGTGGCCGCGACCGGCGCCTACTGCCGCTCGCTGGCCAACAACTACAACTACCTGCCCAGGCCCGCCGTGGTCGCCGTCTCCGGCGGCGTCTCGCGCGTGATCGTGCAGGGTGAGACCGAGGACGACTTGTTGAGGGGGCAGCTGTGAAACCGCTGAAAGTAGCCCTGCTGGGCTGCGGCGTCGTCGGCTCGCAGGTCATCAGGCTCATGCACGAGCAGGCCGACGACCTGGCCGCCCGCGTCGGCGCTCCCCTGGAGCTGGCCGGGGTGGCCGTGCGCCGGCTGGGCCGCAAGCGCGACGTCGAGGTCGACCCCGCCCTGCTGACCACCGACGCCGAGTCCCTGGTCACCCGCGACGACATCGACATCGTGATCGAGGTCATCGGCGGCATCGAGCCCGCCCGCTCGCTCATCGTCGCCGCCCTGTCCAGGGGCAAGTCGGTGGTCACCGCCAACAAGGCGCTGCTGGCCGAGGACGGCGCCACCCTGCACGAGGCGGCCAGGAACGGCAAGGGCGACCTCTACTTCGAGGCCAGCGTGGCCGGGGCCATCCCGCTCCTGCGCCCCCTGCGCGAGTCGCTGGCCGGCGACCGCGTCAAGCGGGTGCTCGGCATCGTCAACGGCACCACCAACTACATCCTCGACAAGATGGACTCCACGGGCGCGTCCTTCACCGACGCCCTGGAGGAGGCCCAGACGCTCGGCTACGCGGAGGCCGACCCGACGGCCGACATCGAGGGCTTCGACGCCGCCGCCAAGGCCGCCATCCTGGCCGGGCTCGCCTTCCACAGCCGCGTGCGCGCCGAGGAGGTGCACCGGGAGGGCATCACCGAGATCACCGCCACCGACGTGGCCTCGGCCAAGGCCATGGGCTACGTCATCAAGCTGCTGGCCATCTGCGCCCGCTCCGACGACGGCCGCTCGTTCGGGGTGCGGGTGCACCCGGCGATGATCCCGCGCTCGCATCCGCTGGCGGGGGTGCGCGAGGCGTACAACGCGGTCTTCGTGGAGGCGGAGTCGGCGGGCCAGCTGATGTTCTACGGCAAGGGCGCCGGCGGCGCCCCCACGGCCTCGGCCGTGCTCGGCGACCTGGTGGCCGTCGGCCGCAACCGCCTGGCCGGGACGCGCGGCGCCGAGGAGTCGACCTACGCGGACCTGGCGGTGCACCCCATGGGCGAGACCGTCACGCGCTGCCACGTGGCCCTTGACGTGGCCGACAAGCCGGGCGTGCTGGCCCGGGTGGCCGACCTGTTCGCCAAGCACGACGTGTCGATCCAGACCGTCCGCCAGGAGGGCCACGGCGACGACGCCCAGCTCGTCATCGTCTCCCACCGCGCCACGGACGCCGCGCTGTCGGCGACCATGGAGGGCCTGCGCGAGCTGGACATCGTCCGCGCGGTGGCGAGCGTGATGCGCGTGGAGGGCGACGAATAGCCGATTGACTTCGGAATTAGTTCCGAAGTAGCGTTTGCCGCGTGACTACGCCGACGGTTCCCTTCAGCGATCTCTCCAAGCATTCCAAAGAAGTCGCCGAGACCGTCTCACGCGTGCATCGGGTGCACATCAGGCGGCGTGACGGCGAGGACCTCTACCTCACGACCGCCCAGCACGACCGGGAGAGGGAAGAGACTGCGAGCGTCGTGGCTCACTTGCTCGCGGCGCTCGTCATGAGCGACGAAGGAGCCCGTGCGGTGGAGCGCGCGCTCCCCGCCGTGTTCTCGTGGACCCGGCACCTCTCGGCCGGGGAACGACGGGAGTTCGTCCAGGATCTCGTGGACGCCACGAAGGATGCCGTGGATCTGGACGTCCATGCCACCCTGCACAGGGTCGTCGCGGAATGGCGGGCCACCGCCCGCATCCTGGCCGATCCCGCGCTGACCGCCCGGCTCACCCGGCCGCTGCCGGACGAGGACCACGGCGAGGTGCTCGCGCCGTGAGCCCGAAGCGAGGTGACGATGTGGCGCCTCCTTCGATCGGTGACGAATGGCGTCTCCGATTCGCCACGAACGAGGCGGCCAAAGGCTGGGCGGCGCTGTGCGCGGAGGCCTCCGGAAACACCCGCCGCTGTTTCGAGGCTCTGCGGAGCGACCCCCTCGCCACGGACAATCCGGACCGGCAACATCGGCTCCGCGGCCGGCTGGCCGTGGCGAATCTCGGCGGACGCGACCTTCCGCAATGGGAGTGCGAGGTGACCTCCGGCGGGCGAGTGAGGTATCTGGTCGATGCTCAACGGCGAACCGTGCATCTCGTCCATGCCTCCACCCGGCACCCGAAGGACACCGACGTATCGGGCTAATTGTCGGGGAAGGCCAGGTTGCGGACGCGGCGGACGGCTCGTCTGAGCACCGTGCGGTTCTGCTCCCTGGCCAGCCGGACCGCCTCCCGGCGCCAGGCCTCGGCCTTCTCGCGCCACCGTGCCGCGTCCCGGCCGTTCTTGCCCGCCTCCCGGCGCAGCTGCGCGAGCTCGGCCCTGAGCGCGGCCGTGCGCTTGCGGTAGAGGGCGATCTCCTTCTGGTGCGCGGCGGTGAGCTGGGCCAGCTCCGACGGGGGCCGCTTGCGCGGCGGGTACAGGGCCGGGCGGCGCCTGACGCCCCACGTCTCCCTGTCCACCCATTCCACCCCGAACAAGGCGTCGATGACGTCGTCCGGGTGGTCGCCGGGCCCGGAGACCAGCGCGGCCCGGGAGAGGGCCGCCGTGCGGTCCAGGCGGGCCGCGGTCACGCCGGCTTCGGCCGTCTCCTCCAGGGCGACGCAGAGCGTGCCCAGGTCGTGCTCCTCCATGTGCTCCACCAGCCGCTCCACCGTGTCCTTCGCCAC
The DNA here is from genome assembly GCF_041950495.1 of Nonomuraea sp. MTCD27. Classification (NCBI taxonomy): domain Bacteria; kingdom Bacillati; phylum Actinomycetota; class Actinomycetes; order Streptosporangiales; family Streptosporangiaceae; genus Nonomuraea; species Nonomuraea sp. MTCD27. The sequence goes on from NZ_JBGNUW010000015.1 coordinate 27,534, forward strand.
GACCCAGCCGGGCGGGACCGACAGGCGGAACGGGGCGGTGCCGGGGAGGGGGCCAGGGAGGGGGCCGGGAGATGTGCGGAGGTGGACGCGGGGGTCGTGGTCGAAGGAGGCGTGGATGAGGCGCAGGTCCAGGAGGGGGTCGGCGAGCGGGGAGCGGCGGCCGGCGGTCAGCGAGTCCCACGGGCCGATGACGGTGACCCGGACGTCCGGGAGCGAGCCGGCCAGCAGGGAGTCCACCGTCGCCCGCACGTCCTCGTACGAGCCCGCGGGCACCGTCACGTCCACGTACGGCACCAGCCACTGCCGCCCCGGGTCCGTACGCAGGTAGCGCCGGTACGGCACCCGGTCGGCCACGTACGGATCGTTGTACCGCTTCAGCGCCTGGAAGTCGCGCATCGCCGTGGGCAGCCCGACGTGCCACGCCCTGGACTCCGGGTCGGGGACGTACACCGCGCCGGCCTGCGTGAGCCGATACCCCAGCTCGGTGTCCTCGGCCAGCACCAGGGACGTGTCCATGCCGCCGATCGAGCGCAGCAGCGCCGCCGGGTACGACACCGTGGCCCCCACGTGGATCCGCGTGGCCAGCGAGCTCGGGGCGGTGCGCAGGCCGTCGTGGTCGTGGATGATCTGCTCGGCCCAGTCGTGGCGGTGCGGTGAGAGGGGGAAGAGCTCGCCCTCGGCGCCCGACTCCAGCGCCCGCACGACCCGCTCCTGCGTGGGGAGGGGCCCGTCGGCCGCGGTGAAGTCGATCCAGCCGAGCGCCACCACGTACGGGGCCAGGTGGTGCCACCGTAGCTGGGCCTCGACGTGCTGCCGGTGCGGCACCATGTCGGCGTCCAGCACGAAGACGACCTCGCCGGTCGCCGCGTCGAGTCCCGCCTGCACCGCCCAGGCGCGCCCCCATCCGCCCGGCGGGCTGGAGATCAGCTTCGTCCGGGCGGGGACGATCTCGGGCAGGCGCAGCGGCGTGGTGCTGCCGTCGTCCACGACGATGACGTCGAGGAGGTGCTCCGGATAGCTCTGCGCCGACAGCGCCGCCAGCGTCAGGTCCAGGGTCTCCTGGCGGTCGTGGGCGGGGATGACGACGGTGACCGTGAGCGTGGGCTCCCAGCCGCCGAGGGCGGGCGGGATGAGGATGCCGTAGTCCTGGCGGCGGATGCGTGGCACGCCGGTCATGCTCGCCGGCTCCCGTCCAGGGCCATCAGGGCGTTCGGCCGGAAGCCGCGCCACTGCCGCCTGTTGCGCTGCAGGAACGTCCCGATCGGCTCCTGCCAGGTGTGGTTGGCCGCCGGACCCCTGCGCAAGATGTAACCCAGCCCGTGCGTACGGTAGATCTGCCCGCCCGCCGCCTGCAGCGCCTCCTGGAACTGCGTGTCGACCGAGCGCCGCAGCGGCCGGAACCCGCCCACCGCCTGGAACGCCGAGCGCTCGACCAGGATCGTCCCGCCGGCCACGAAGCTGGTGATCTGCTCGGTGACCTGGCTGCGGTGCACGGTGACGTCGATGGAGGACAGGTAGACGAACTCCGGCACCGTGCCGACCACCTGGGCCCCCGAGTACGAATGCGCCAGCAGCAGATCGGCCAGGAAGTCGGGCCCGTACCAGTCGTCGTCGTCCATCTTCAGCAGGAACGACCCCGAGGCCTTGGCGGCGGCGAGGTTCAGCACCTCGCCGAAGACGTCCTGGCGGTCGGCCTCGAACACGGTCAGCGGCCCGTCGTAGGCGGCGATCGCCGCCGCCACGTCCGGATGCCCCTTCGGCACGCCGTGCAGGGCGAGGATGACCTCAAGACGGGCATCGCGCTGCCGGGCGACCTGCTCCAGGGCGAACGACACCATGTCGGTGCGCCGGGTGGCCAGCAGCACCGAGGTGAGCGGGGGAGCGGGGGCCGGGGCGCCGAGCTGTTCCCAGCGGGCCGCCACCCCATGGGTGCGCAGGGCCGCGCGGCGCAGGCGGATGCTGTGCTCCTCGCGCCGGAGCTCGTCGGAGAGGTCGGGGGTGAGCGTGAGCAGCTTGACCAGGTCCTCCCCGAGCGCGCCCGCCCATCGCGGCACCTCCTCGGCCACCAGCGGAACCCCGGCGGCGGCCAGCCCGGTCAGCACCCGTACGGCCGCCAGCGGGCCGCTGTGCGCGTGCCGCCAGTCCACCTCGACGCCGCGGATCTGCCGCAGCCTGGCCACGTCCGCGTCGGTGACCCCGCCCGACTCGGCGAACGACGTCACGACCTTCCCCTCCAGCAGCACCGACCAGCGGCCGTCACGCTCGGCCAGGGAGGCCATGCCCCGGGAGGGCGTGGTCACGAAGCCCTGAGGGTTCACCAGCCGCTCGTCCACGGGCGGGATCATGGAGGGTTCACCGAGCACGTCGGGATCGGCCAGCGGCGAGCCGGCCATCCCGGGCCGCCCGAGGCGTTCCCAGCTCGCGGCCTGCAGCGTCGGCCGCTCGATGGGCGTCTCGTCGCCGGCCCACTCGACGTCGCCGTCGGCCGGCTCGCCGCCGGTGAGCTCCCCGGCGTCCGGCGGGACGGGCAGAGCGTCAGGGGAGGACGCGAGGGTACGCAGCACCATGTCGCTGCCCGGCGCGCCCACCCGCTCGGGAACGGGCCCGCCCACCTCAGAGGGCGTCGCGTTCGGGTCTCCCGGCCGCCAGTCGGCCGCCCCCACGCCCGCGATCGCCGCGGCCGGGGCCGCGATGACGTCCAGGCGGTGCCCGGCGAACGCCCGGGCCGTGGCGGTCACCGTACGCCCGGCGGGCGTTTCCGCGGAGAAGCGCGCGTCCACCACCCAGACCCGGTTCTTCGGCCGGTACACCCGCAGATCCGTCAGCGACCGCCACCGGTGCGCCGGGGTGGGCGTGGGCACGGGCGCCGGGTGCGAGGGCGGCGTGTCGAGCACGGCCACCACCACCCGCTCGGCCTGCGGCAGCAGCTTGTGCAGCGTGGCGATCCTGCGCAGGTCGGCGGGGGTCTTGGCGAGGACGAGGACCTCGCGGGAGCGCTCGGGCTCGGCCGGCGGCTCCAGCAGGTCGCGATCCAGGTCCACCACGTCGGCCCGGTCGCCGGAGTACAGGGGCGCGACGTCGTCGATCCCGGCGAAGAACACGCGCGCCGCGGGCAGCTCCGCCAGCAACCGGCTGATCACCCGGTGCTCCGCAGATGGCGGATGATCGAGCTCAGGGCGCCGCCGCGGTCCTGGTCGTCCGGCTGCTCGGAGGCGGCCGTGAGCCGTTCGACCTCGGCCGTCAGCTGTTCCACCCGGGCCCGCAGCTCCTTGACCTCGCCCAGCCGCTGCCCGGCCAGCGCCCGCCACTTCGCGGGCTCGCCGGCCAGCGGCTCGGCCTCCTCCGCCACCGCGAACTCGTACTCGGCGCCGCTCACCCACTCCGACCCGAACAGCTCGTCCACCAGGTCGTCTGCGCTCCCGGGGAACAGCGCGGCGCGGGCGAAGGCGGCCGTGCGCTCCAGGCGGGCGGTCTCGACACCGCCCGGGCCCTCGGCGAGCGCCACGGAGACCAGGCCGAGCAGGTCCTTGTCGGCGTGCCGGACGAGCCGGGCGAGCGTGTCGGCGCCCAGCACCCATCCGGCGGGCACGGTCAGCAGGAAGGGGGCGGGCGCGGCGGAGACGGGTACGCTCTCCGCGAACTCGACCCGGGGCTCGTGAACGTAGTGATTGTGCAGGAGTCGCAGCTCCAGCATGGGATCGTCGAGGTTGGCGCGGCGCTCGCCGGTCAGCTTGCCCCAGGGGCCCACGAGCGTGACGGCCGCGTCGGTGAGCGTGCCCGCGAGTGCGGAGTCCACGGTCGCGCGCGTCTCCTCGTACGCGGTGGCGGCCACCGCGACCCGGACGTACGGGACGAGCCAGGTGCGGCGGGGATGCCGGCGCAGCCAGCGCAGATCCGGGATCAGGTCACCGAGGTAGGACCAGTTGTGCCGGTGCACCTCCTTCTCCCGCAGCATCACGGTGGAGGGCCCGACGTGCCACGCCCTGGCCTCCGCGTCGGGGATGAACACCGCCCCCGCCTGGGCCAGCCGGTATCCGAGCTCGGTGTCCTCGGCCATGTTGAGCGAGGTGTCCACGCCTCCGGCCGCGCGCAGCAGGTCGGCGCGCACGGAGGAGGAGGCCCCCGTGTGCTGCAGGTACGCGCTCGTTCCCGCGTCCTTGAGCCTCCTGGTGGACTCCAGGGTCTGCCTCGTGTACTCCGACTGGACGCCCTCCTCACCCGGCGCGTCCACGAACCGGGTGTCGCCGATCACCACCGCGTGGTCGATCAGGTGGTGCCAGCGCATGTGCGCCTCGAGGTGGTCGTCGGCCAGGATCATGTCGGAGTCGAGCCAGTGGATCACGTCGCCGGTGGCCGCGAGCTGGCCGGTCTGGCGGGCCGCGCCGCGCCCCCATCCGTCGGTCACCCGTACGACCCGCGCCCCCGCGAGCTCGATCGGCGGCTCGCTGCCGTCGTCGGCGACGATCACCTCGACCAGCTCGGCCGGGTACGTCTGCCGGGCCAGCGCCGGGACCGTACGCCGCAGCGCGTCCGCGCAGTCGTAGGCCGGGATGACCACGGACACGCGCAGCGATGGCTGCCACGCGCCCAGCGCGGGTGGCCGCAGCACGCCGTAGTCGTTGTGCCTGACCCGCGTCATACGCGGTCCTTGGCCAGGGCGCGGACCTCCTCGCGCAGCTCCTCCACCTCGCGCGCCCGGGCCATGGCGTTCACCCGGTCCTCGCCGAGGGAGGCCAGGATGGCGCCGAGGTCGTCGGCCCGCCGCGCGGCGGACTCCTCGACGGCCTGCACCAGCACGTCCAGCCGGGTCTCGATGTTCTTGAGCACGGTGGTGGTTCGGACCAGCTCGGCCTCGTGCTTCTTGATCCGCAGATCGATCCGCTGGGTCTTCCCGTCGAGGCGGCGCACGGTGAGGAAGAGCAGGGCCAGCGCAGCCAGCGAGACCAGGAACGCCACCGCGGTCGCCGCCGCGCCGAACGTGATCAGGTCGGCGAGCACGAGGAGCGCGAGCACGCCGAGGGCCAGTGCTGCGAGGGGTGCGGCGGTCGCTGCCAGTCGGCGGGGCGAGAGCATCCGCGCATACCTTTCGTAGATCACGACGAGTAGGACATTGGAGGCGTCACGGACATCTGGGGATTATTGACAGCTTAATAAACATCGGCAACTACCGTGCCATAAGTTCCTGAAGGATCGCCGGGAATCTTGAGCCCCGCGACCTGCATCGCCGGGCCTGCCGAATCTGGCGCCCGCGCCTACCAGTCAGTAAAACGGGCGTAAGGTAGGCGCCGGTCGAGTCCCAAGCGATCGAGGAGCGCACCCACCCATGTCCGTCACCCCTTGCGGCTTCGCGCGTACGCCGGGGAAGGGGCTGGCCCGGCTGCACTGGGCCGGCGCCGGCTGGGCGGTCGACGGCCGGCCGCCGGACGTGCCCGAGCTGCGCCCGCTGCGCGGCCTGGAGGTCGAGTGGCCCGATGCCCGCGTGCCGCTCGACGGCCTGCTGGCCCTGGCCGCCGCCGGGGTGCCGATGACGGCCGACCGCGCCGCGCCCTGGGTGCCCGGCGACCTCGCCGCGCTGCTCACCGACCGCGACTGGCTCGGCCACGCCGCCGACGGCACCGCGCGTTCGGTGGCCGACCTGCGCCGCGAGGAGCACAGCGTACGGCTGCGCCGCCTGGCCCACCCCGCCGCCACTCCGCAGGTCAGCATCGTCATGGCCAGCAAGCGGCCGGGCCTCGTCGGCGCGGCCCTGGCCCAGATGGAGCGCCAGCGGGACGTCGCGGCCGAGGTGTTACTGGGGCTGCACGGGGTGGCCTTCGAGCAGGTACGCGCGGCGGTCGAGTCCTGCTCGCTGCCCGTGAGGTGGGTCGAGGCGCCCGCGTCGGTGCCGTTCGGCGAGGTGCTCAACCGGGCCGCGGCGCCGGCGAGCGGCGACTGCCTGGTGAAGTGGGACGACGACGACTGGTACGGCCCGCGCCACCTGGCCGACCTGTTCATGGCCCTGTCGTACGCCGGGGCCGACGTGGTGGGCACGACCGCCGAGTTCTTCTACCTGGAGCCGCTGAAGGCGACGATCAGGCGGACGACGTTCGCGAGCGGGGCGAGCTATCCGAGCGAGGTCTGGGCCGATCACGTGGCCGGCGGAACGATCATGATTCCCCTGGCGAAATTTCGTGAAATAGGCGGATTTCCTGAGTTGCCGCGGGCAGTCGATCTCGAATTCCTGAAAGCGGCGAAAAAGGCGGAGGCCCGCATCTACCGGACCCACGGACTCGGCTACGTCCTGCGCAGAGGGCTCAGCGGCGACCACACCTGGCAGCTGCCCCTGGCCCACTTCGTCAAGGTGGCCGCCAACCAGTGGCGCGGCTTCCGCCCGAGCCTGCTCATGGAAGCCGCATGACCACAGGCGGCGGCCACCCGAGGGTGCGCGGCAACGACTACCGGCCGCTCGCACCCGGGGAGCGCTTCACCCCGCGGTTGACGGTCAGCGTCGTGATCCCCGCCTACGGGGGCCAGGACAAGCTCGACCTGGTGCTCGCCGCGCTGGCCAGGCAGACGTACCCGGCCGAGCTGGTCGAGGTGATCGTCGTCGACAACGGCACCGAACCCCCGCTGCGCCTGCCCGCCACCCGCCCGGCCGCCACCCGGCTGATCGTCTGCCCCGTGCCGGGCCGCGCCGCCGCCCGCAACGCCGGCCTGGCCGAGGCCACCGGCGACGTCATCCACTGGCTCGACTCCGACGTGGTCCTCACCCCCGGCGCGATCGAGGCCCACATGCGCTGGCACCACGCGGCCCCGTACCTGGTGGTCACCGGCTGGATCCGCTTCACCGGCGCCGACGTGCCCGCCGAGTTGCCCGACGACCTGGAGAAGGCGTTCGAGCCGGCCGAGCCGCACTCCTGGATCGTGGACCTGGTCGAGCGCACCGACGGGCTCACCGACAATCCCCAGCGCCCCTTCAGCCTGCACGTCGGGGGCGCGACCTCGGTCAGCGCGCGGCTCGTCGAGGCGGCCGGGCCGATGGACGACGAGCTGATCCTCGGCCAGGACACCGAGATGGGCTACCGGCTGTGGCAGGCGGGGGCGGTCTTCGTCCCCGAGCCGTCGGCCCGCGCCTACCACCTCGGGCCGACGATGCGCATGCGCGACAAGCAGCCCATCGACCGGGTGAGCCACGCGTTCGTGGCCGACCGCATCCCGGCCTACCGCTGGCTCCGCGGGCATCCCGGGCGGCGGTGGAAGGTCCCGTACGTCACGGTGGTCGTGGACGGCACGACCGGCTACGACGGTGTGCGCGCGACGGTGGACGCCCTGCTGGCCTGCACCATCCCCGACCTGGACGTGCTCCTCCTCGGCCCGTGGGACGCCCTCGACCGCGACCGCCGGGCCCCGCTCAAGGACCCGCACCTGGACCTGGCGCTGGTCCAGGGCCACTACCGGCACGACGGCCGGGTACGCCTGGCCGGAGCGGAGGACGTGGACCCGGCCGTGCCGTTCGTGCTGCGCCTGCCGGCCGGCTGGATCCCCGGCGAGGACAGCCTGGCCCGCCTGCTCGACCTGGCCCGCGACGAGGGGCTGGGCCTGGTCAACGTGCTGCTCGACGAGTCGTCGGAGGGCGTGGTCGCGGCCCGCCTGGAACGCGCGTCCGCCTTCGCCAGGGCGCGCGTCGTGGTGGACCCGGACGAGGACCCGGGCGAGGACCCGGGCGAGGACCCGGGCGAGGACCTGGACGACGTGGTGGACGCGGTGTCGGGCGTGTCGTGGGTGGAGGCCGAGACCTACGACTTCACCGCGTTCTCCGGCGGCCCGGTGGCACCGGCGCTGGGACGGCGCGGCGCGTACCGGGCCCGGGTGGAGGCGCAGGCCGAGGCGGCCAGGCTGGCCAAGGAGGCCGAGCGGCTGCGCGCGCAGGTGGCCAAGTGGCGCGAGGAGGCGGGTCGCTGGCGCAAGTCGACCGTGGAGCTGCGCCGCGAGGTCGGCACCCTCCGCCGCCAGCTCGCCGCCGCCGGCCGCGCCCAGCAAAGCCTGCGCACCCTGATGTCCACCACCATGAAGCGCGCCCTCCGCAAGCGCCTGCGCGACTGACGGCGCCTCCCGCCCCGCCCGCCCGGCAGGCGGCGCGGCCGTTTCAATTAAGGCGCCGTCAATTAAGGCGCCGTCAGTTGGGGCGCAGGGCCGACTTCAGGCGTCGGAGCAGCGTCTTCTCGGGCGTCTCCACCGAGGCGTCCGCCGGCACCACGGCGGGAGCCGGGATGGTGACCGGCTCGGGTTGCGCGGGCGCGGGCCAGAAGCGGTCCGGCGGCTCGTGTCGTACCCCGTGCGTGGCGTCGATGACGTCGTCCAGGTCGTCGCCCGCGTCGGCGAGCAGGGCGGCGCGGCCCAGGGCCGAGGTGCGTTCGAGGCGGGCCGTGCGCCCGTCCGGCAGGTCCACGACCAGGACGCCCGCGAGATCCTTCTGCACCGACTCGATCATCCGCTCCAGCGTCGCCCGGTGCAGCGGCACGTCCACCGGCCCCCGGTAACGGAACGGCGTGGGCGCGGGCGTCGGCGCGGCCTCGTCGATGAGGCGGATGCGTTCGTCGTGCGCGAACAGGTCACGCATGAGACGCAGCTCGAAACACGGGTCCGACAGACCGAAACGGCGCGAGGAGTCCAGCAGCGACCACGGCCCCACCAGCGTCACCACGACGTCCTGCAGCTTGCCGTCCAGCGCCGCCGCCACCGCCTGCCGCACCACCGACTCGGAGGTGTCCGTGACGTCGAGCACCACCTCCACGTACGGCACCAGCCACCGCCGCCCCCGGTCCTTGCGCAGGTCCCGGCGCAGCGGGATCCGGTGCGCCAGGTACGGCTCCACGGCCCGCACGGCCCGCTCCCGGTCACGGTGCTGGGCCGGCAGCCCCAGGTGCACGGCCTGGGCAGCCAGGTCGGGGACGAACACGACCCCGTACATGGCCAGCCGGTAGGAGAACTCGGTGTCCTCGCCCCGCGCCACGTTCGGGTCGAGCCCGCCCACGGCGTGGAAGACCTCCCGGGGAAGGGCGAAGGTCGGGCCGGTGCACACGTGGTACGGATTGCGGCTCTTGCGCAGCCCGTCGGTCTTGGCGATCGTCGCCTCGGTCGAGCTCGACACGGCCGCTTCCAGGTCGAACAGCTCTCCCAGGTGTTCGGCCCGGTAGACCTGCTCGGCGGTGACCGGCGGCGCGTCGACGAACTTCTTCATCCCGATCGTGACCAGGTAGTCGGTCACGTGGTGCCAGCGCGCCAGGGCCTCGATGTGCTCCCGGCAGGCCACCATGTCGGCGTCGAGCCGCTGGATGATCTCGCCGTCGGCGGCCTTGGCGCCGGTGTTGACGGCGTTGGAGATGCCCCACCCGTCCCGTACGGGTACGAGGCGCGTGTTGACCGGCCGGATCTCCGGCAGCCTGATCGGCGGCCGGCTCCCGTCGTCGACGACCAGGACCTCCATGAGATGGTCCGGGTACGTCTGCGCGGCCAGCGCCGCCAGCGTCAGGTCGAGCTTGTCCTGCCCGCCGTGCGCGGGTATCACCACGCTCACGGAAAGTGCGGGTGACCAGGCGCCGAGCTGCGGTGCCGCTACTGGTGAAAAGTCGTTCTGCCTCAAAGCAGGACGCGCGTTCATGGTCGTGACCCCCCTTCCGCGACCTTATCGGGAGATGCTGAGAATTTCCTGAATAGTGACCCTGTCCAACGGATGAGTCCGACCTGTGGACGCGGCTCCTCGCCGGCCGCCCGCACCCCGTACACTCGGTGCCCAACAGCGCAGGTAGGGGAGTCATCATGAGCAGGTCGTGGCGTGGCCTCATCGAGGAATACCGCGAGCGTCTTCCGGTAACCACGAAGACGCCTGTCATCACGCTGCTCGAAGGCGGCACGCCGCTGGTGCCCGCGCATCGCGTCTCGGCCCTGACGGGGTGCGACGTCTACCTGAAGGTCGAGGGGGCCAACCCGACGGGCAGCTTCAAGGACCGCGGGATGACCATGGCCATCAGCAAGGCGGTGGAGGAGGGGGCCAAGGCGGTCATCTGCGCCTCCACCGGCAACACCTCGGCGTCGGCCGCGGCCTACGCCGTCCGCGCGGGGCTGACCTGCGCCGTGCTGGTGCCGCGGGGGAAGATCGCCATGGGCAAGCTGGCCCAGGCGCTCGTTCACGGGGCCACGCTGCTGCAGGTCGAGGGGTCGTTCGACGACTGCCTGGAGATGACCCGCAAGCTGTCGTCCAACTATCCGATCGCGCTCGTCAACTCGGTCAACCCGTTCAGGTTGCAGGGGCAGAAGACGGCGGCCTTCGAGATCGTGGACACGCTTGGTGACGCGCCCGACATCCACTGCATCCCGGTGGGCAACGCGGGCAACATCTCGGCCTACTGGATGGGATACCAGGAATACTTCGACGACGGTGTGTCGGCGAAGCGGCCGCGCATGTTCGGCTTCCAGGCCAGCGGCGCGGCGCCCATCGTCGAGGGCGCGCCCGTCGCCCATCCGCACACGATCGCCACCGCGATCCGCATCGGCAACCCGGCCTCCTGGTCGCTGGCCACCGCGGCCCGCGACGAGTCGGGCGGGACCATCCAGGCGGTGACCGACCGGCAGATCGCGGCGGCGTACAAACTGCTGGCGCAGGAAGAGGGCGTGTTCGTGGAGCTCGCCTCGGCCGCGAGCGTCGCGGGGTTGCTGCAGGCCCACGCACAGGGCATGGTGGAGGCGGGGCAGCGCATCGTCTGTACGGTCACGGGCAATGGGCTGAAGGATCCTGACTGGGCCATCTCGGGGGCACCGGCGCCAGTGGTCATCCCCATCGACGTACACGCCGCCGCGGCGGCGCTCAACCTCGCCTGACGGGGAGTGACGAGGGAAAAGTGAACGAATGAGGACCGTTGACATTCGCGTGCCCGCGACGTCGGCGAACCTTGGGCCGGGGTTCGACGCGCTCGGGCTCGCGCTGAGCCTCCACGACGAGGTCGAGGCCACGCTCACCGGGGAGCGCGGCGTGCACGTCACGGTGGAGGGCGAGGGCGCGGGGGAGGTGGATCTCGGCGAAAGGCATCTCGTCGTCAAGGCGATGCGTGCGGCGTTCGACCGCATCGGAGTGCCTCAGCCGGAGGGCATACGCCTGCGCTGCCGCAACAGGATCCCGCACGCGCGTGGTCTCGGATCGTCGGCGGCGGCTGTGTGCGCGGGCATTCTCGCCGCGCGCGCTTTGGCCGAGAGCGAACTCGCCGACGACGACGTGCTCGCCCTGGCCACCGAGATGGAAGGCCATCCCGACAACGTCGCCCCCTGCCTGGCAGGCGGGCTGACCGTGGCGTGGTCCGACCACACCGGTGCGCCACATATGGTGAAACTGGCTCCCGACCAGCGCATCCGTCCAGTCGTCGTCATCCCATCGACGCGGCTGTCCACGGAGGCCGCACGGGGGCTCTTGCCGAAGGACGTGCCCCACAAGGACGCCTCCTTCAACGCCGGCCGGGCCGCGTTGCTGATCGCCGCGCTGACCCAGCGACCTGAGCGAGGGCTTCTGCTCGCCGCCACCGAAGATCGGCTCCATCAGCATTACCGCGCGCCTGCCATGAGGGAGAGCGCGAGTCTGGTAGAACGTCTCCGTGCAGTGGGCGTGCCCGCGGTCGTTTCGGGAGCGGGTCCCACGGTTCTTGCGTTTTCGACATCGGATACGCAGGATTTGATCGCGCCAGAAGTGGGTAATGACTGGCACATCCAGCTAATGGACGTCGACCCGGTTGGTGCGAACGTTCAGTTCCCCGAGACACGCTGATGCCTCTTTAGACCTTCAGGGAATAGCCGTGTGCGCTGGTGATGTTAGGCTGATAGCCGCACCAGATGCCCCCTTGGTGGGTGCGTGCTTGTCAGCCATACATCGCTGCATCATGCTTCACGTCGCGAGGCGTGGGCAGCGCGGCTGTCTCCCCGGAATCCGTTGCCTCCGGTTGGCCCACACCCGGTTGGCTCAACGCGAGGTGGCGACGACGGGGACCTGCGCGTTCGAATCATCTCGACATCTGGTTGGCGACAGCAATCTGGGGGGTGTCAGCCACGCGCCAAGGGCCATCGGCGGCGTGACGAACCCCTCCCCAAGAGTGGCGGCCGTCTCCAGCGACAGCCGAAGATCGCAAAGTGCACCCCGACCCGGTCTGTCCCGCCGGATCGCAAGCACCTCCGGGACGCCCGGAAGAACAAAACCGGCGCCCGACCCCTGGGAAGGACCTTTTAGTTGAGCGACACCACCGAACTCCTCTCCGACGCATCAGGCGCTGAGCCGGCGTCCGGCGACACCCCCACCCGCGCCGCGGCCAAGCCGCGTGCGCGTCGCTCCGGCACCGGCCTCTCCGCCAAGGTGCTGCCCGAGCTGCAGAAGATGGCCGCTGAGCTGGGCATCAGCGGGACCGGGCGCATGCGGAAGAGCCAGCTCATCGCGGCCATCCAGGAGAAGCAGGGTGGCGGTTCCGGAGACGGCGCAGCAGCTGCCGCACCCGTGGCGGAGGCGCCCGCCCCGGCCACGACGGAGGCGGCCCCCGCAGCCGAGCGGCCCACCCGTGTACGCAGGGAACGTTCCCGCGCCAAGACCACCGAGGAGCCCGCCCCGCAGCCCGTCGCGGCACAGCCCGCCGAGCCCGTGGCCGCAGCGCCCGAGTCGGTCGTGGCCGCCGCGGAGCCGGTCGTGGAGCAGCAGGCCCAGCTGGTCGAGGCCGGGCAGGGCGAATCCCGCTCCGACCGCGGTGAGAGCCGGCGCGAGCGCCGCAGCCGCGGCGAGCGCCGCGAGCGTGGCGACCGCGGTGACCGTACCGGCGACCGCTCCGGCGACCGCGGTGAGGGCGGCCGCGCCGAGAGCAGCCGTGACGGCGGGCGCGACAGCGGCCGTGACAGTGGCCGTGACGGCGGGCGCGACAGCGGCCGTGACAGTGGCCGTGACGGCGGGCGCGACAGCGGCCGTGACAGTGGCCGTGACGCCGGTCGCGACAGTGGCCGTGACGGCGGCCGCGACGGCGGTCGTGACGGCAGCCGTGATGGCGGCCGTGACAGTGGCCGCGACGGCGGTCGTGACGGTGGCCGCGGTGAGCAGCGCGATCGCGCCGCCGACCTCGGCAGCCGTGGTGACCAGCGGGGTGACCAGCGGGGTGACCAGCGGGGCGGCGTCGACGACGACGACCGCGGCGGGCGCAGCCGCAGGGGCCGCTTCAGGGAGCGCAACCGTGGCCGCGGCCGCGAGCGCTTCGAGAGCGGCGAGCCCGTCATCGGCGACGACGACGTGCTCATCCCGATCGCCGGCATCCTCGACATCCTCGACAACTACGCGTTCGTCAGGACCAGCGGTTACCTGCCGGGCAGCAACGACGTCTACGTCTCGCTGGCCCAGATCCGCCGCAACGGCCTGCGCAAGGGCGACGTCATCACCGGCGCCGTCCGGCAGCCGCGCGACGGCGAGCGGCGCGAGAAGTTCAACGCCCTGGTCCGCCTCGACACCGTCAACGGCATGGACCCGGAGCAGGCCCGCAACCGGCCCGACTTCAACAAGCTGACGCCGCTCTACCCGCAGGAGCGTCTGCGCCTCGAGACCGAGCACAACATCCTCACCACGCGGATCATCGACCTCGTGTCGCCGATCGGCAAGGGCCAGCGTGGCCTCATCGTCTCGCCGCCCAAGGCCGGTAAGACGATGGTGCTGCAGGCGATCGCCAACGCGATCACCCACAACAACCCCGAGTGCCACCTGATGGTCGTGCTCGTGGACGAGCGGCCGGAAGAGGTCACCGACATGCAGCGGTCGGTGAAGGGCGAGGTCATCCACTCGACCTTCGACCGTCCCGCCGAAGACCACACCACGGTCGCCGAGCTCGCCATCGAGCGGGCGAAGCGCCTCGTGGAGCTGGGTCACGACGTCGTCGTGCTGCTCGACTCGATCACCCGCCTCGGCCGCGCCTACAACCTGGCGGCCCCGGCCTCCGGCCGCATCCTGTCGGGTGGTGTCGACTCCACGGCGCTCTACCCGCCGAAGCGGTTCTTCGGCGCCGCCCGCAACATCGAGAACGGCGGCTCGCTGACGATCCTCGCCACGGCCCTGGTCGAGACCGGGTCCAAGATGGACGAGGTCATCTTCGAGGAGTTCAAGGGCACCGGCAACATGGAGCTCAAGCTCAACCGCTCCCTGGCCGACAAGCGGATCTTCCCCGCGGTGGACGTCGACGCGTCCGGCACGCGTAAGGAAGAGATCCTCATGGCCAAGGAAGAGCTCCAGATCGTCTGGAAGCTGCGGCGCGTCCTGCACGCGCTCGACATGCAGCAGGCGCTCGAGCTGCTCCTGGAGAAGATGAAGGAGACCAAGTCGAACGCGGAGTTCCTCATGCAGGTCCAGAAGACCACGGTGAGCAACGACCGCGACTAGCGGCTCCCTTAGGAAGGGGCGGCGGGGTTCTCCCCGCCGCCCCTTTCGCATGGCTGGGGCTCCCGGGTGGGTACGGGCGGGGGTTATCCCCACCCCGGCGACGGCCGCCTTCCGTATTCACTGCGCCGCCTCGCGCGGGCAGTCTTGAGGGCATGCGATCAGTGGCGTTGAAGGACCGCGTACCGCTCGGGCCCAAGGGCCCGCTGGGTGTTCTGGTGGATCCGATGACCTGGCGGGCGGCCCCGTACCTGCTGGTCACCGGGTTTCTCGGGTTCGGCTGGTTCTTCGTGCTGGGCGTCGCGGTGCCGGTCTCGCTCACCCTGTCGGTGATCTGGGTGGGCGTGCCGCTCATGATGGCCACCGTGCTGATGTGGCGCGGCGGGGCGATGCTGGAGCGGCGGCTGATGTACGCGGCGTTCGGGCTGAAGATCGCCGACCCGTACCGTCCCAGGCCGGAACGCGGGCTCGGCGCGCACCTGCGCTGGCTCCTGTCCGACCCGGCCACCTGGCAGGACCTGGGTTACCTGCTGATGCTGCTCCCGCTCGGCGCGGTCGAGGTGGTCCTGTCGTTCGTGGCGTGGTTCATGTCGATCGCGCTGCTCATCCAGCCCCTGCTGATGACCATGTACGAGCTCGGGGGCGTCCACAGCGAGCTGATGATCGGCGACTGGGTGGGCTCCTGCGTGGCGGCCGTCTTCGGGGCCCTGGCGCTCGTGCTGACGGCGTACCTCGCGCGGGGCATGGCCTGGTTGCACGGCACGCTGGCGACGGTGCTGCTCGGCGGCAGCGAGGAGGAGCGGCTGCGGGCCAGCAGGGCCAGGGGGATCGACGCCGCCGAGGCCGAGCGGCGCAGGATCGAGCGCGACCTGCACGACGGAGCCCAGCAGCGGCTGCTGTCGGTGGCGGTGGACCTCGGGCGGGCGCAGGCGAAGTTCGACACCGAGCCCGAGGTGGTCAGGATGCTGATCGCCCAGGCCCACGCGGGCACGAAGGCGGCCATCGCCGAGCTGCGCAACCTGGCCAGGGGCATCCATCCGGCCATCCTCACCGACCGCGGGCTCGACGCCGCCCTGTCGGGACTGGCCGCGCGGGCGCCGATCCGGGTGGACGTGTCCGTCGAGCTGGAGGAGCGGCCGCCGCCGGCGGTGGAGAGCATCGCGTACTTCATCGTGGCCGAGACGCTGGCCAACATGGCCAAGCACTCCGGCGCCACCGAGGCGTCGGTCACGGTGATGAGGGACCATCGCGGCGTGGTGGTGGACGTGTGGGACAACGGCATCGGCGGCGCTGTCGTCACCCCCGGCGGCGGCCTGTCCGGGCTGGCCGACCGGGCGGCGACCATCGACGGCGTGCTCGTCCTGCACAGCCCCGTGGGCGGCTCCACCCTCGTACGCGCCGAACTGCCCTGCGAGTGGTGACCGACGTCTGAGTGGACGACCGGAAGCGGCTGCGCGCTGCCTGCAGTGGACAGCTGGACGCTGCCCACTGTAGTGATGTGGCCATGCGTGTCGTCATCGCCGAGGACTCCGTACTGCTGCGTGAAGGGCTCGCGCGGCTGCTCGCCGACGGCGGGATCGAGACGGTCGCGAGCGTCGCGGACGGGCCCGGGCTGGTGGCGGCGGTGGCGGAGCACGAGCCCGACCTGGCGATCGTCGACGTGCGCATGCCGCCGACCCACACCGACGAGGGGCTGAGGGCGGCGCTGCAGGTACGTTCGGCCCGGCCGGACTTCCCGATCCTGGTGCTGTCGCAGTACGTCGAGGAGCAGTACGCCGGTGACCTCATCGGCAGGGCCGTCGGTTACCTGCTGAAGGAGCGGGTGGCCGACGTGGCCGAGTTCCTGGAGACGGTGCGGCAGGTGGCGGCCGGGGGCACGGTCATCGACCCCGAGGTCGTCGTGCAGTTACTCAGCCGCCAGCGTCGCGGCGCGCCGCTGGACTCGTTGTCCCCCCGCGAGCGCGAGGTCCTCGCGCTCATGGCCGAGGGCCGCTCCAACACCGCCATCGCCGCCCGGCTGGTCGTCACGGAGGGCGCGGTGGAGAAGCACATCTCCGGCATCTTCGCCAAGCTGGCCCTCGGGCCGGCGCCCGAGGACCATCGGCGGGTGCTCGCCGTGCTGACCTACCTGGGCCGATGAGCCGCCCTACCGCACGTCCACGAACTCCTGCGGCGACAGCGCGCTGCGCGTCTTGCTCGTGCCCGGCACCTTGACCTGGAAGTAGCCGTCCTTCCTGGCCTTGAACGACTTCGTGTACTTGCCGGTCGAGGTGGCCTTGGCGAAGCCCATGAACTGGTACGACTTGGTGCCCTTGGCCTTGAAGTAGACCTCGACCTTCTTGCCCGCGTACGCCTTCGAGCCCCGGTAGACCTTGCCGTACACCTTGAACGTCTTGCCCTTGCGCACCTTGTTCACCGCGGCGATCGTCACCCGGCTCTTGGCCTTCTTCGTCGACCCGCCAGCCGCCGCCTCGACGGTGAACGCCGCCTCCGCCTTGAGCGTCTGCCCGCCCTTGTGGGCGTAGACCTCGAGCGTCCAGTCGCCGGCGGGGGTGTCGTCGGCGAAGTACGTGACGCCGCGGTAGTAGCCGTCGGACTCCTTGGCCAGGTCGCCGAGGTCGTAGTACTCGCGGCTGGTGTCGCTGACGAGCTTGGCCGACACCGTGGTGGCGTCCTTCACCGACGCCTCGACCGAGACCTTGACGTCCTTGCCCTTGACGAGCTTGACGGGGTCAGGGGTGACGTTCGCGCCGGAGATGCCCTGCTTGCCGGAGACCTTGACCACGAACGGGGTGGTGCTCGCGCCGGTGTCGCGGGTGACGACGACGTTCATCTTCCAGTCGCCGGCCGGGTCGTCCTTGGTGATCGGCCACCGGCCGGTGATGGTCTGCTCGGCGGACGTGTCGCCCGTCCTGAAGTTGAACGTCACCGTCTTGGCCGCCTGGCCGGGCGGCTCGATGGTGGCGGTGACGCTCGAGACGTTCGACGGGTTCCTGAGCGTGAGCGTGACGGTGCCCTCGACGTCGCTCTGCAGGGGGACGAAGGCGTTGGCGGAGCCGCTGCCGGTGAAGTCGTCGGCCATGACGTGGGTGTACCGGGCGGCGTGGGCGGCCGTACCGGTGCCGCCGAGGAGAACGGCGGCCCCCGTGGCGGCCGCCAGGAGCAACCGCGCGCTTCTCTTCATGTGAATCGGGTCATCCTTATCGGAAAAGTGACGGCTGGTGTGATCGGAGCCTAATGTGGCAGGAGTCGCGGCGTCACGAAGATCTGCGGGAATGCCCGATGGCCAGGGATGGTTGGACGATCTGGCACACTGGTAGCTGACCATTTTGCGGTTCCGGTTCACGCCATGCGTGAAGGCGACCCGGCGGCCGCACCCCGAAAGGACAGCGATGAAGCGCGACATCCACCCTGACTACAACGTGACGCAGGTGTCCTGCTCCTGCGGTAACACGTTCACCACTCGTAGCACCGCCAAGAACGGCGTGATCCACGCCGACGTGTGCTCTGCCTGCCACCCGTTCTACACGGGCAAGCAGAAGATCCTCGACACGGGCGGCCGGGTGGCTCGCTTCGAGAAGCGCTTTGGCAAGAAGGCCACGGGCAAGTAGCTCCACCCACGCCGGCCCGGACGCACCCCGGTGCGCCGGGTCGGCGTTGTTGGTGAAACGGCCATACTTCTGGAAAAGGACCCACGGTGAATCTCGACGAGTTGCTCAAGGAGTATTCCGAGCTGGAGCTGCAGCTCGCCGATCCCGCCGTGCACGCTGACCAGAACAAGGCACGCACGCTCGGCCGCCGCTATTCCCAGCTCACCCCGATCGTCGGCACCTATCGCGAGCTGGAGTCGGCCCGCGAGGACCTGACGGCCGCCAAGGAGCTGGGCGGCGAGGACGAGGCGTTCGCGGCCGAGGCCGTCGAGATCGAGGAGCGCATCCCCCAGCTGGAGGAGAAGCTCAGGCACCTGCTCATCCCGCGCGATCCCAACGATGACAAGGACATCATCATGGAGATCAAGGCGGGCGAGGGCGGTGAGGAGTCCGCGCTGTTCGCGGGCGACCTGCTGCGGATGTACCTGCGCTACGCCGAGCGGCTCGGCTGGAAGACCGAGGTCATCGACAGCCAGCCCTCCGACCTGGGCGGATACAAGGACGTCACGGTCGGCATCAGGGCCAAGGGCGACGAGGGCGTGTGGTCCAGGCTCAAATACGAGGGCGGCGTGCACCGCGTGCAGCGGGTGCCCGTCACCGAGTCGCAGGGCCGCATCCACACCAGCGCCGCGGGCGTGCTCGTCTACCCGGAGGCGGAGGAGGTCGAGGTCCAGATCGACCCCAACGACCTGCGCATCGACGTCTACCGCTCCAGCGGCCCCGGCGGCCAGAGCGTCAACACCACCGACTCCGCGGTCCGCATCACCCACCTGCCCACCGGCGTCGTCGTCTCGTGCCAGAACGAGAAGAGCCAGCTCCAGAACAAGGAGTCGGCCATGCGCATCCTGCGCGCCCGGCTGCTGGCCGTGGCCCAGGAGCAGGCCGACGCGGCGGCGCAGGCCGAACGCAAGTCGCAGGTCCGCACCGTCGACCGCTCCGAGCGCGTACGCACCTACAACTTCCCGGAAAACCGCATCTCCGACCACCGCGTCGGCTTCAAGGCGTATAACCTCGACCAGGTTCTCGACGGTGAGCTCAGCGCCGTCACCCAGGCACTCATCGACGCCGAGATGGCGGAGAAGCTCGCACAACACTCATGACATTTCTGCTGGACGAGATCGCGCTCGCCACCGCCCGGCTGGCCGAGGCAGGTGTTCCTTCACCGCGCACGGACGCGGAGGAGATCGCGGCGTTCGTCCACGGCGTGCGCAGGAGCGAGCTCCACACGGTCAAGGACTCCGACTTCGACGCCCTGTTCTGGGAGGGCGTCGCCCGCCGCGAGGCCCGCGAGCCGTTGCAGCACATCACCGGCCACGCCTACTTTCGCTATCTGGAGCTCGCGGTCGGGCCCGGCGTTTTCGTGCCGCGGCCGGAGACCGAGGTGATGGCCGGCTGGGCCATCGAGACGCTGCGGGAGATGGACGTCACCGCCCCGCTCGTGGTCGACCTCGGCACCGGCTCGGGCGCGATCGCGCTCTCGATCGCCCAGGAGGTGGCGCTCGCCGAGGTGCACGCCGTGGAGGTCGATCCGGAGGCGTACACCTGGGCCAAGCGCAACATCTCCGAGCTCGGCCAGGGCCGCACCCACCTGCACCCCGAAGACCTCGCCGAGGCGTTGCCCGAGCTCAACGGCAAGGTCGACCTGGTCATCTCCAACCCGCCCTACATCCCGCCCGGCGCGATCCCGCGCGACCCCGAGGTGCGCGACTACGACCCCTCGAGGGCTCTGTTCGGCTCGGGCGACGACGGGCTTGGTGAGGTGCGCGCGGTGGAGCGCACGGCCCGCCGCCTGCTGCGGCCCGGCGGCTGGGTGGCCGTGGAGCACGCCGACGAGCAGGGCAGGGCCGTCTACCTGACCTTTCCCGAGGACAACGGCTGGCGCGACGTGCGCCTGCGCCAGGACCTCACCAGAAGAGACCGCTTCGTCACGGCCAGGCTGGGCCAGGACTAGGATGCACGCGAGCGGCGCGGCCTTCTCCTGATGACGAAAGTGGGAGCGCGGCGACCGTACGAGGAGGAAGGAGGAGGCCTCAGCAGCGCCGCTCGCCGCCGAGCGGAGTGAGGCAACGAGATCGTGGGAAGAGTTTTTGACTGCTCCGACGCCGCACAGCGGGCCGAGGGCCTGACGGAGGCCGCGGCCGCCGTACGCCGCGGGGAGCTCGTCGTCCTGCCGACCGACACCGTCTACGGCATCGGCGCCGACGCCTTCATGCCGGCCGCCGTCACCGGGCTGCTCGACGCCAAGGGCCGGGGCCGCGACATGCCGCCGCCCGTCCTGGTGGGCACCGTCAGAGCCGCCACAGCGCTCGTGGACGACCTGGGGCCCTACGGGCAGGACCTGATAGACGCCTTCTGGCCCGGGCCGCTCACGCTCGTCTGCAAGGCCAACAGGGCCCTTTCCTGGGACCTGGGGGACACCAAGGGCACGGTGGCCGTACGCATGCCGCTCCACCCCGTCGCGCTCGACCTGCTCAAGGAGACCGGGCCGATGGCCGTCTCCAGCGCCAACCGCTCGGGCGCGCCCGCCGCGACCACGGCGCAGGACGCCGAGGAGCAGCTCGGCGAGTCGATCGCGGTCTACCTCGACGGCGGCAAGACCACCGACAACACGCCCTCCACCATCCTCGACCTGACCACGGCCGTGCCCCGGATGCTGCGGCGCGGGGCCATCCCGGTGGAGAAGCTGCGCGGCATCATCGGCTACGTCGCCACCGACGACTGACGTATACCGGCTGCTTATTCCGGCTGCGATCCCGCTCGGGCCAAGATTACGGTGAGGCCCGGAGCGGCGATACGTCCGGGAGTGGCCCATGGGCAAGTACGACGGCATGGATCCCAAGCTGGTCCGTGACCTGCTGACCGAGGTGAAACACGCGGCCACGCAGATGCGCGCGGTCGAGGACCGGGTCAGGGCCGCCATGCACCAGGCCGGGCTGCCCACCCAGGCCACCCACCGGCCCGTCCAGATCGCCGACGCCGTGGACGACATGGTCAGGGACGTCAACGTCCGGCTCGGGGTGCTGGAGAAACGCGTCGACCCGCCCAGAGCGGGTGGCGGCGGGGCCGGGGACGAGTCCAAGGAAGTGCGCGGCGATCACGACCGGTACGACAATCCGCGGGCCGGCGAGGAGACCCCCCGAGATGACGGGGGCGGGACCGGCGGCGACGGGACGAAGACCGGCACCGACGGGGAAACGGGGTCGGACGGCAAGACCGGTTCCGACAGCAAGACGGGATCCGACGGCAAGACGGGATCCGACGGTCGGACGGGATCCGACGGTCGGACGGGATCCGACGGTCGGACGGGGTCCGATGGGACCACCGGCTCGGACGGGAAGATCGATTCCGACGGGAAGACCTGCGACGACGGCGACGACACGGGGACCGGCAGAGACACCGGGACCGGCAAGGACACCGGGACCGGGACGGGGACGGACACCGGGACCGGGACGGGGAGGGACACCGGGACCGGGCGGGACGGCGGGACCGGTTCTGATACGGGGACGGACACCGGCACTGGGACCGGGGTCGATGGCGGGGCCGGGGAGCAGCCGGTTGACCAGCCCAAGGACGACGACCTGGACAGCAGGCGCGATCGAGGCACCGAGGCGGACGGCGGTGCGGCGGACACACCAATCAAGGACGGGCAGGACGCCACCAAGCCCCAGGTCGTGGTGGTCGATGGCGTCAAGGTCCTGCAGGTGCCGCTCGACCCGCCCACGGCCGCGGCGCTGGAGGACATGCTCGAGAACAGCGACGACGTGCAGCCGGCCGAGATGCCGAAGCTTCCCGCCGACGGCGGCAACGCCACGGGCGTCAACGCCTGGGCCAACGACGGCAGCGACGTCGTCTCTTCGGAGGCGAATCCCCC
The DNA here is from genome assembly GCF_041950495.1 of Nonomuraea sp. MTCD27. NCBI lineage: Bacteria > Bacillati > Actinomycetota > Actinomycetes > Streptosporangiales > Streptosporangiaceae > Nonomuraea > Nonomuraea sp. MTCD27. Next base: position 49,468 of record NZ_JBGNUW010000015.1, read on the forward strand.
TGACCTGGACGCGCTGAAGACGGTGATCGAGGACCACCGGGAGATCGCGCCCCAGGACATGCCGGGTGTGGAGGTTCCGAAGGGCGAGTACGGCAAGGGCGAGTGGGCCGAGCGCGACATCCGGCCGGACGGCCCGGCCGGCTCGATCGACGCGGGCAGGCCGAGCACGGGCGGGAGCGAGTCGGTGACGCTCCCGCCGACGGACGCCACCTCAGGCGGTGTCTCGGACGGTGTCTCGGACGGTGTCTCGGATGGTGGTCTGGGCGCGGGCTCCACGGCGGAGGTCTCCGGCGCCGCCACAACCACGACGCCCACGGATGACACGGGCGCCGATGCGGCTTGCGGCTCGGACAAGGACACGACGCCGGGCGACACCACTCCACGCGACCCCGCACCGGGCGGCAAGGACACGACGCCGGACCAGCCCTCGGGCGACCGGCCAGGCCAGGACGCCGGCGACGGCCAGGGCGGCGCCGACCGCGACACGGGCGACCGGGGAACCGGTGACCAGGGAACGGGCGACCGGGGAACGGGCGACCGGGGAACTGGTGACCGGGGAACCGGCGAGCAGGGGACGGGCGACCGGGGAACTGGGGACCGGGGGACCGGTGATCAGGGAACTGGGGATCGGGGGACCGGGACCGGTGACCAAGGCGCCGGTGACCGGGGAACGGGCGACCGCGACACGGGTGACCGGGGAACGGGTGAGCAGGGGACGGGTGAGCAGGGGAAGCCGGTCACGATCCCGCCGACCAACCCTTCCGCAGAGACGCCCAACGGCACCGCCGCCGACGCGCCAGGCCCGGCGACGGGAGCCGAGGCCGCCCCCGGAGCTCAGGGTGGCGGCGGGTCCAGGGCGGATGACGGCTATGGGATGGGTCCTGGTGGCCAGGGTGCCGGGGCTGGGAGCCAGGGTGCCGGGGATGGTAGCCAGGGTGCCGGGGCGGTGCCCGGGTTGCTGATCGCGTACGACGTGGAGCCCGGTCACCAGGCGACGGCCGGCCCGGACGGGTGGGCGAACGACGGGAGCGACGTGGTCTCCGCCGAGGCGGACCCGCCCGGCCTGGAGGCGCTCGGGACCGTGATCGAGCACCACCGCGACATCCAGCCCCAGGACATGCCCTCCGTCCAGATCCCGCCCGGCGAGTACGGCAAGGGCGCCTGGGCGCCGGAGGACGTCGGGCCGGACGGTCCGCCGGGTTCGGTCGATCCCGGCCGGCCGGAAAGGAGCTCGTGATGTACGTCGACCCGCCGGCCCCCCGCCCCAAGGGGCGTAACGAGGAACCGCCTCACAGCACCCCAGGAGCCCTGGAGACCCCGCAGCGTGCCTGGGAGTTCAACCCCGACTACGAGCGCCTGGTGGTCGCCTGGAAGACCGTCATGCTCCAGCTGGACACCCTCAGAACGGTCCTCGACAAGGCGTACGGCCTGGCCAAGAGCCCTCAGACGTGGGACGCCCCTGTGGGGGAGCGCTACGTGGAGGACATCCGCGAATGGCGCACCAGGCTGGCTCTCTACCGCCACTCCGTGCTCACCGCGATCAGCGACGAGGCGGCCGACACGCCCCGGTGGGTGCAGGCGACGGCCAACGCGCCGCACGCCTTCCCAGGATGAGATGAAATTTCGGGGAACTTCCGGTGTATGGGAGAAACGGACAGTGGGTCGTACAGTGGGGAAATGGGTGCGGAACCCTACTACGGACCGGACTTCGGGCTGCTACAGCGGCGGGATCCCGAGATCGCGCAGGTCCTGATCGACGAGCTCGACCGGGTGCGCGGCGGGATCCAGCTGATCGCGAGCGAGAACTTCACCTCGCCGGCCGTCATGGCGGCCCAGGGCTCCACGCTGACCAACAAGTACGCCGAGGGCTACCCGGGCAGGCGCTACTACGGGGGCTGCGAGGTCGTGGACCGGGCCGAGCGGCTGGCGATCGAGCGGGCGCGCGAGCTGTTCGGCGCCGAGCACGCGAACGTCCAGCCCCACTCCGGCGCCTCGGCGAACCTGGCCGCGTACGCCGCCCTCCTCCAGCCCGGCGACACCATGCTCGCCATGGCGCTCCCGCACGGCGGTCACCTGACCCACGGCTCCAAGGTGAACTTCTCGGGAAGGTGGTTCGACGTCGTCTCGTACGGCGTGCGTCGCGACACCGAGCTCATCGACTACGACGAGGTGCGCGACCTGGCACTGCGGCACCAGCCGAAGCTCATCGTGTGCGGCGCCACGGCGTACCCGAGGCTGATCGACTACGCCATTTTCCGCGGCATCGCGGACGAGGTGGGTGCGTGGCTGCTGGCTGACGCGGCGCACCCGATCGGGCTGATGGCGGGCGGCGCGATCCCGTCGGCGGTGCCGTACGCGGACGTCGTGACGTTCACCACCCACAAGGCGCTGCGCGGCCCGCGCGGCGGCGCGATCCTGTGCACCGGCGAGCTGGCCAGGAGGATCGACCGGGCGGTGTTCCCGTTCGTCCAGGGCGGGCCGCTGATGCACGTGGTGGCGGCGAAGGCGGTGGCGTTCGCGGAGGCGATGCGGCCGGAGTTCGCCGACTACGCCAGGCGGGTGATCGTGAACGCGCGGGCGCTGGCGGAGGCGCTGGCGGTGGAGGGGATGCGGGCGGTGTCCGGCGGGACCGACACCCACCTGGCGCTGGTCGACCTGCGCGGAGTGGGCGTGTCAGGGGCGGAGGCGGAGCGCAGGTGCGCGGCGGCCGGGATCACGCTCAACCGCAACGTCATCCCATACGATCCCGAGCCCGCCGCGATCACGTCCGGGATCCGGGTCGGGACGCCGTGCGTGACCACCCAGGGGATGGGGCCCCAGGAACTCAAGGAGGTGGGCACGCTCGTGACCCGGGCGGTGCGGCATCCGGCCAGCGCAGGGGAGGTTCGGGAAAGAGTCTCGGCGCTTCTTGCCATCCATCAGCCATATCTCAGCGAATATTAAGCTGGTCTGTGTCGTTTTCCGGTCACAGCTGGCCGGAGCATCCGGGAAACTAGGTCCGTGCGCGAATACCTGTTCATGGCGCTCATCTCAGCGGCGGTGACCTATTTGCTGGTCCCGCTGGTGCGTCGCTTCGCCATCCGCATCGGCGCCATGCCCGAGGTTCGCGAGCGCGACGTGCACACCACGCCGACGCCCAGGCTCGGCGGCCTGGCGATGTACGGCGGCCTGGTCGTGGGCCTGCTGACCGCCGGCCAGCTCACCCACACCGGCGAGGCGCTGGCCGCCTCCGACGCCAACGCGGTCACCGCGTTGATCGTCGCGGGCGGGCTCATCACGCTGACCGGGTTCCTCGACGACTGGTGGGGCATGGACGCCTTCATCAAGCTCGGCGGGCAGATCGCGGCGGCGGGTGTGCTGGTCTTCTTCGACCTCCGGTTGCTCTACATCCCGCTGCCGAAAGACTGGGGCGGCTCCACCAGCCTCGACTACACGCTCAGCACGATCATCACCATCCTGATCGTGGTGGTGACCATCAACGCGGTCAACTTCGTCGACGGGCTCGACGGTCTCGCGGCCGGCATCGTGGGCATCGCCGCCATGGCCACCTGGGCCTACTCCATCTTCCTGGCCCAGAGCATGAGCGTCGGCAACATCACCACGACCGCCGCCATCGCCGCCGTCCTCATCGGCACGTGCCTGGGGTTCCTGCCGCACAACTTCCATCCGGCGAAGATCTTCATGGGTGACACGGGCGCGATGCTGATCGGGCTGGTGCTCGCCTCCTCGATCGTGACCGTGACCCCGCTCGACCCGGCGGCCATCGAGGACATGAACAAGGTCCCCGTGCTGCTCCCGCTGATGCTGCCCGCCGCGGTGCTGGTCCTGCCGTTGATCGACCTGATCACCGCCGTGGTGCGGCGTACCTCCCAGGGCATGTCGCCGTTCGCGCCCGACCGCGGTCACCTGCACCACCGGCTGCTGGACATCGGCCACTCGCACCGGCGCTCGGTGCTGATCATGTACGCGTGGGCGTTCCTGTTCGCCTTCGGCATGGTGCTGATGTCCCGGCAGGGTGTGCCGGTGCTGATGTTCCCCGTCGTCATCGTGCTGGCGGTGGGCGTGCTCGTCCTGATGGCCGCCCCGCGCTGGCGCGGCCGGGGTGGTGCGCACTCCGCGCCCCGGGGCAAGCAGCCCGACAACGACGACGGCCCCCCGACCGGCCCGATGCCGCCGATCCTGCCGGACACCCAGGTCAGGCGGCAGATGCCGCCGGCGGCGGACGGGCCTTCGCACGAGCGCGCCACGGCCGAGGGCAATCCGGTCATACCTGTCTTTCCGAGCCGTTCTTGATCGGGAACTAGAAAGGGCAGGTAAAAGCGGTCTTCCGTGAGCTTGTGATATCTTTCACGAGCAGGGACTCCAGACGTACCGGTTCTGGAGGTAGCAAACGCTCGCTTGATAACACGCTGATGGAGCACCGATGCAGGCCAACGACGTGCGCGTACTCAAGAGCGCCGCGATTCCGACCTTCGCGGTTGGAGTGGCCGCCGTGATCGTGGCGCTTCTGATGGCAGGTGGCAAGGGAGCATTGGGCGCGGGCATCGGCACCTTGCTGGTCGGGGTTTTCTTCAGTATCAGCGTGGTAGCGGTGTCCTATGCCGCACGCGTCTCACCGCAGATGATGGCGATCGCCGCGATGCTCAGCTATCTCGTCAAGGTCGTCGCCATCATGATCGTGCTGAGCGTTTTCGGCGATACCACGGCCTGGAATCCCAAGGCCTTCGCCTGGACGGTCGTGGTCTGCACGCTGGTGTGGACGGGCTTTGAAGTGCGCGCCTTCATCAAGACCAAGATGCTTTACGTCGACCCCGAGGCCAGGGTCCCCGGAAAGGGCGACTCATGAGGCTGGTCCTCGGACGGGGTCCGATATGACTAGTCCTCTACTCGCCTGCTATCGTCGGGGCCGCGATGAGCGCACAGGAACGCCGACCGGAAGAAGACGGTCGCGACTTCGCCGACGCCATGTGGTCGATCCCCAGCTATCTGCTCGCTGGGATGGCGATCTACGGGGGCGCCGGGTGGTTGCTGGACCGCTGGCTCGACATGTCCGCGTTCTTTCCCATAGGCACCGTCCTGGGGCTGGTGCTTGCCGGATATCTGGCCTACCGGAAGTTCTCTCGCTAGCCCGACGTAGCGAAAACTTCGCCGAGGAAACCCTTGTGATCTACTACGACGTTGAAGGGAACGCCGCGTGATTACGCTGACGGCCCCAGCCCCTGGCGGAGAGTTCCAGGCGCCGACGCCAAACGAACTCTTCGACCTGCCCCCGATTATCGCGGGGGTCGAATGGTTCACCAAGCCGGTTCTGCTGGCGGCACTCAGCGCGATCCTCGTGATCGGCCTGACCTGGGCGGCGTTCTCCAAGCCCAAGCTGGTGCCCCGAGGCATGCAGAACGTCGTCGAATACGGCTACATGTTCGTCCGTGACCAGGTCGCCCGCCCGTTCCTGGGCAAGGACGCTGACCGGTTCATGGGCCTGCTGGTGACCCTGTTCTTCCTGGTCCTCGTCTGGAACCTGGCCGGCGTCGTCCCGTTCGTCCAGTTCCCCGTGGCCTCGCACATCGCCTTCCCGGCGGTGCTCGCGATCTCGATCTACCTGCTCAAGATCTACCTCGGTATCAAGCACCAGGGCGCGGGCGGCTACTTCAAGAACATGATGTTCCCGCCGGGGCTGCCGAAGCCCATCTACGTGCTGCTGTCGCCGATCGAGTTCCTCTCGAACATGATCATCGCGCCGTTCACGCACGCGGTCCGACTGTTCGCGAACATGTTCGCGGGGCACATGCTGCTCGCCTTCTTCAGCATGGTCGGGTTCTGGTTCCTGTTCGAGAAGCTCACCCCGCTGGGCGCCGGCGTCGGCGTCGTCGGTGTGGTCATGACGATCGTCTTCACCGGGTTCGAGATCTTCATCCAGTTCCTGCAGGCATTCCTCTTCGCGATGCTGGCATCGATGTACATCGGTGGCTCCTTGCACGCAGAGCACTGAGAACCACATACCGGAATATCCATGACCGGTGAGACTCCACGTCACCGGCCGTCCAGTAAAGGAATAACAGCAATGAGCGTTCTCGCTGAGGTCTCCGGCAACGTCACCGCCATCGGTTACGGTCTCGCCGCCATCGGCCCCGGCATCGGCGTCGGCATCATCTTCGGTCAGGGCGTGCAGGCCATCGCGCGCCAGCCCGAGGCCTACGGCCTGATCCGCCAGAACATGCTCCTCGGCTTCGTCCTCACCGAGGCCCTCGCCCTGATCGGTCTGGTCGCGCCGTTCCTCTTCGCGAACCTCTAAAGGCCAGAAGAATCCCTGACGAAAGGCTGCACCCATGAAGTTGGCAGCTACGCTCCTCGCGGCGGAGGAGGGTGAGTTCAACCCCCTCCTGCCGCACATGTACGAGCTCGTCGTCGGTATCTTCTCCTTCCTCGTCGTCTTCTTCGTCGTCGGCAGAATGCTCGTCCCGCGTATCCAGAAGACGCTGGCCGAGCGGACCGACGCCATCGAGGGCGGCATCAAGAGGGCGGAGGAAGCGCAGGCGGAGGCTCAGGTTCTGCAGAAGCAGTACGCCGAGCAGCTCGAAGAGGCCCGTCGCGACGCGGCCCGGCTGCGCGAGGAAGCTCGCGAGCAGGCCGCGCAGATCAAGGCCGAGCTTCGCGAGGAGGCGCAGGCCGAGGCCCGCCGTCTCGTCGAGGCCGCGCACGCCCAGATCGAGGCGGACCGCCAGGCGGCGTTCGCCCAGCTCCGCACGGAGATCGGTCGCCTGTCGACCGAGCTGGCCGGTCGCATCGTCGGCGAATCCCTCGAGGACGAAGTCCGCCAGACCCGCATCGTCGACAGGTTCCTCGACGAGCTGGAGAGCTCGAACGCGCAGGCGGTGCGCTGATGCGCGGTCTGAGCAGGGCCTCGCTGGCCGAAGTCGAAGAGCGGTTCAACGCGGTCGCCGGTAGCGCCGACCTCGGTGAGCTCTCCGACGAGTTGTTCGCGGTCGCGGATCTGCTCGACCGTGAGCACGGCCTGCGCCGCGCCCTGTCCGACCCGGCCAGGGCGACCGAGCAGAAGGCGGGCGCCGTGCGCTCGCTGCTGCAGGGCAAGGTCAGCGAGTCGGCCCTGGCCACCGCCGAGGCCGCGGTCTCGGCGAAGTGGTCGCGTGCCGGTGACCTGGCCGACGTGCTCGAACGGCTCGGCGTCGTCGCCGCGGCGGCGGAGGCGGAGAGCCAGTCCAGGCTCGACGAGGTGGAGGACGAGCTCTTCCGCTTCGGCCGCATCGTCGCCGCCAACCCCGAGCTGCGTCGTGCGCTCGCCGACGCGGCCGCGCCCGAGGCGGGCAAGCGCGACCTGCTGCGCGACCTGCTCGAGGGCAAGGTCGGCCCGACCAGCCTGCGCCTGATCGCGCAGCTGGTGGTGCACCCGCGTGGGCGTAGCCTGGAAACAGGTCTGGATGAGGTCGGCCAGCTCGTGGCCCAGCAGCGCCAGCGCCTGGTGGCGGTGGTCCGCAGCGCGGTCGAGCTGACCGAGGCGCAGAAGGAGCGCCTGGCGGCGTGGCTGCGCACCTCCTACGGCCGTGACGTGCACCTGAACGTCGAGGTGGACAAGCGAGTGCTCGGTGGGTTCTCGGTCCGCATCGGCGACGAGATCATCGACACCACCATTGTGGGACGAATCGAAGAAGTCCGCCGCCGGTTGGCCGGCTAGGCGAATAGGGAGACAGAGTAGAGATGGCGGAGCTTACGATCCGGCCGGACGAGATCCGGGACGCGCTTGAGCGCTTCGTCCAGGCGTACGAACCGGAAGGCGCCGCGCGCGAGGAGATCGGGACCGTCGTCGACGCCGGCGACGGCATTGCCCATGTCTCCGGCCTTCCCTCGGCGATGGCGAACGAGCTGCTCGAGTTCGAGAACGGCACGCGCGGCCTGGCACTTAACCTCGACACCCGCGAGATCGGTGTCGTTGTCCTGGGCGAGTTCAGCGGCATCGAGGAGGGCCAGACGGTCCGCCGGACGGGCGAGGTCCTGTCCGTGCCCGTCGGCGACAACTTCCTCGGCCGCGTGGTCGACCCCCTGGGCAACCCGCTCGACGGCAAGGGCGCCATCGAGGCCGAGGGCGTTCGCGCCCTCGAGCTGCAGGCCCCCTCGGTCGTCCAGCGGCAGCCCGTGAAGGAATCGCTGGCCACGGGCATCAAGGCGATCGACGCCATGACGGCGATCGGCCGCGGCCAGCGTCAGCTCATCATCGGCGACCGCGGCACCGGCAAGACCGCGATCGCCGTGGACACGATCCTCAACCAGCGCGAAAACTGGGCCTCTGGCGACCCCGCCAAGCAGGTGCGCTGCGTCTACGTCGCGATCGGCCAGAAGGGCTCGACCGTCGCGCAGGTGCGTGCCCGCCTGGAGGAGGCCGGCGCGATGGAGTACACCACCATCGTCGCCGCTCCCGCCTCCGAGGCCGCCGGCTTCAAGTACATCGCGCCCTACGCCGGCTCGGCGATCGGTCAGCACTGGATGTACCAGGGCAAGCACGTCCTGATCGTCTTCGACGACCTGACCAAGCAGGCGGACGCCTACCGCGCCGTCTCTCTGCTGCTGCGCCGTCCCCCGGGCCGTGAGGCGTTCCCCGGTGACGTCTTCTACCTCCACTCCCGGCTGCTGGAGCGCTGCGCCAAGCTCTCCGACGACATGGGCGGTGGCTCGATGACGGGTCTGCCGGTCATCGAGACCAAGGGCAACGACGTCTCGGCCTTCATCCCGACCAACGTCATCTCCATCACCGACGGCCAGGTCTTCCTCGAGACGGACCTGTTCAACGCGGGCGTGCGCCCGGCCATCAACGTCGGTGTCTCGGTGTCCCGAGTCGGTGGCTCCGCTCAGTCCAAGGCCATGCGGAAGGTCGCGGGCACGCTGCGTCTGTCGCTGTCGCAGTACCGTGACCTCGAGGCCTTCGCGGCCTTCGCCTCCGACCTGGACGCCGCCTCCAAGGCCCAGCTCGAGCGCGGGCAGCGTCTGGTCGAGCTGCTCAAGCAGGCCCAGTACAGCCCGTTCTCGCTCGAGCGCGAGGTCGCCTCGATCTGGGCGGGCACGACGGGCGAGCTGGACGAGGTGCCGATCGAGGACATCCGTCGCTTCGAGCTCGAGTTCCTGGACTACATCCAGTCCTCGCACAAGGGCATCTTCGACACGATCCGTGAGACCAGGGAACTGGTCGACGACACGGTGACCGCTCTCAAGGACGCCATCACGGAGTTCAAGAAGGGCTTCACCACCTCCTCCGGCGAACTGCTGGTCAAGGACGAGCCGGTGGCGCCCCTGGGCGCGGACGAGGTCGGCCAGGAGAAGATCAAGAAGGTCGTCCGTCCGGCGGCGGAGAAGTAGGACATGGGTGCCCAGCTAAGGCTGCTGCGGCGGCGGATCAACTCGGTCAAGTCGACCGCGAAGATCACGCGCGCCCAGGAGCTCATCGCCTCTTCACGGATCGTGAGGGCGCAGCAGCGGATGCAGGCGGCGCTGCCGTACGAGCGTGAGATCACTCGCGCCGTCACCGGCGTCGTCAGCAACGCGGCCAGCGTCGACCATCCGCTGACCGTGGCGAAGGAGAACCCCGCCAAGGCGGGCGTCCTCATCGTCACCAGCGACAGCGGGTTCTGCGGCGGCTTCAACGCCAACGTCCTGCGCGAGGCCGAGGCCCTGCGCGGGCTGCTGGAGAGCCGCGGGCTGACCGTGGTGCCGTTCGTCACCGGGCGGAAGGGTGTCACCTGGCACACCTTCCGCAACCGGGAGATGGGCGGCAGCTGGGTCGGCTTCTCGCGGAAGCCGGCCTACGCCGACGCCAAGGAGATCGCGACCACGCTGATCGACTCGTTCAAGGACGACAACGGGATCGACGAGATCCACATCGTGTCGACCGAGTTCGTCTCGATGCTCACGCAGAACGTCGTGGTCAAGCGGGTCCTGCCGCTGGAGGTCGAGGAGACCGAGGCGACGGACACGACCGTGATCCCGCCGTACTTCGAGTTCGAGCCGACGGCGGGTGACGTCCTGGAGTCGCTGCTGCCGCGTTACGTGGAGTCGCGCATCTTCACCGCGTTGCTGCAGTCGGCGGCCTCCGAGGAGGCGGCCCGACGGCGCGCGATGAAGTCCGCGACCGACAACGCCAACGAGCTGATGCGGGTGCTCACCCAGCAGATGAACCAGGCTCGCCAGGCCGAGATCACCCAGGAAATCAGCGAGATCGTCGGTGGCGCCAACGCGCTCGCTGACGCCGCAGCGGGGAAAGAGTGAAATGACTGCAGAGGCTGTTGAAACTGTAGAAGCCCCCGCGGCCGGCACTGGCCGCGTGGCACGTGTCACCGGCGCCGTCGTCGACGTGGAGTTCCCCGTCGAGGCGATGCCGGAGATCTATAACGCGCTCAAGGTCGAGGTGACCCTCGGCGGCGAGACCAAGACCCTGACGCTCGAGGTCGCCCAGCACCTGGGTGACAACCTCGTCCGGGCCATCTCCATGCAGCCCACCGACGGCCTGGTCCGTGGCCAGGCGGTGGCCGACACGGGTGCGCCGATCTCGGTGCCGGTCGGCGACGTCGTCAAGGGCCACGTGTGGAACGCGCTGGGCGAGACGCTCGACGTCCCGACCTCCTCGCTCAAGATCGAGGAGCGGTGGGGCATCCACCGGCCGTCCCCGGCCTTCGACCAGCTCGAGTCGCGTACCGAGCTGCTGGTCACCGGCATCAAGGTCATCGACCTGCTCACCCCGTATGTGCAGGGTGGGAAGATCGGCCTGTTCGGTGGCGCCGGTGTCGGCAAGACCGTTCTGATCCAGGAGATGATCCGCCGGGTCGCCCGTAACTTCGGTGGCACCTCGTGCTTCGCCGGTGTGGGCGAGCGCACCCGTGAGGGCAACGACCTCTGGCTGGAGATGGAGGAGGCGGACGTCCTCAAGGACACCGCGCTCGTCTTCGGCCAGATGGACGAGCCGCCGGGCACCCGTCTGCGGGTCGCCCTGTCGGCGCTGACGATGGCGGAATACTTCCGCGATGTGCAGAAGCAGGACGTGCTGCTGTTCATCGACAACATCTTCCGCTTCACGCAGGCCGGTTCCGAGGTCTCCACCCTGCTCGGCCGTATGCCGTCGGCCGTGGGTTACCAGCCCACGCTGGCCGACGAGATGGGTGTGCTCCAGGAGCGCATCACCTCGACGCGTGGTCACTCGATCACCTCCATGCAGGCGATCTACGTGCCCGCCGACGACATCACCGACCCGGCCCCGCACAACGCGTTCGCGCACCTCGACGCGCAGACCGTTCTGTCGCGGCCGATCTCGGAGAAGGGCATCTACCCGGCGGTGGACCCGCTCGACTCCTCCTCCCGGATCCTCGACCCGCAGATCGTGGGCGAGGAGCACTACCGGGTGGCCCAGGAGACCAAGCGGATCCTGCAGAAGTACCGCGAGCTCCAGGACATCATCGCGATCCTCGGTATCGACGAGCTCTCCGAGGAGGACAAGGTCACCGTCCAGCGGGCCCGCCGCATCGAGCGCTTCCTGTCGCACCCGATGTACGCGGCCGAGGCCTTCACCGGCCAGCCGGGCGAGACCGTCCCGCTCGACGAGACCATCGCCTCCTTCAAGGGCCTCTGCGCGGGTGAGTACGACCACCTGCCCGAGCAGGCGTTCTTCATGGTCGGTGGCATCGAGCAGGCCATCGCGAAGGCCAAGGAACTCGAGCGTCGCTAATCGCCTTATGGTGGTGGTACGGCTCTTCGCGGGTCGTACCACTACCTGATCGGAAAGGAACCTACACAAGTGGCGAAGCTACGCGTAGGGGTTGTCTCACCCGAGCGTGAGATCTGGTCGGGCGAGGCCGACATGGTGATTGCCAAGACCGTGGACGGCGAGATCGGTATTATGCCGCAACACGCACCTGTGCTCGGCGTCCTCGTCGAGGGCGGCGTGCTGCGCGTGAAGCGGGAGGGTGAGCCGGAGCTGGTGGCGGCGGTGCACGGGGGCTTCATCTCCGTGGCCGACGACGAGGTGTCCGTGCTCGCCGAGGTGGCCGAGCTCGGTTCCGAGGTCGACGTCTCGGCTGCCCGTGACGCTCTCGACCGGGCCCAGGCCTCGATCGAGGCCAACCAGGAAGACGCCGACGCGGCGGTCGAGGCCAAGCGTGCCAGGGCCCGGCTGCGTGCGGCGGGCGAAGAGGTTTAATACCGTAAGCGGGGCTCAGGGGGCGGCATGGTAGCAACGGTAGTCATTGTCCTGGTGCTGCTGGCCGCCCTCATCGTGGTCCGGGGGGTGACGCTGGCCCGCTCGCGCGGGAGCGTACCCTGTCGGCTGCGGGTGGGTGACCGTGGCTGGCAGAGCGGGGTGGCCCGCTATGCCGACGGGGAGCTCCACTGGATCCCGCTCTTGGGCGTCCGACTCAGGCCGCGCCACGCGATCGCGAGGCGCGGCCTTGTCGTATCCGCTCGTCGGGAGATCGACGGCGGGCTCTACGCGGTCGACTGCGAGGGGAGCACGCGGGGGATCTCCCTGGCGATGAGCGCTGACGCGCTGACGGGGTTCCTGGCGTGGCTGGAGTCGGCGCCGCCCAGCGCCTACCTCGACGTCGCCTAGGGCCCTTCCGGAAGTGGGAGGCGCTGTGGGGGTCCTGCGGGGCTAGCGGGTGCCGCCGGGCTTCCAGACGATCTCGTTGCCGTCGTGGGCCACGCGGCAGGCGATGAAGAGCAGGTCCGACAGGCGGTTGAGGTATTTCGCGGTCAGCGGGTTCATGTCCTCGTGGGCCTGGAGGGCCGCCCAGGTCGTGCGCTCGGCCCTGCGGACCGTGACGCGGGCCACGTGAAGGGCGGCCGTCGCCGGGTCGCCACCGGGCAGGATGAAGCTGCGTAGCGGTTCGAGGCCCGCGTTGAGGCGGTCGCACTGCTCTTCGAGGCGGTCGATGTACGACTGCTCCACCCGCAACGGCGGGAACTCCGGGCTCTCGACGACCGGCGTGGCCAGGTCGGCGCCCAGGTCGAACAGCTCGTTCTGGATCCGGATCAGCAGCGCCACGAGATCGGCGGGCAGCGTGCCGTGCGCGAGCGCGACGCCCAGGTGGGCGTTGGCCTCCTCCACGTCGGCGTAGGCGGCCAGCCGGGGATCGGTCTTCGAGGTGCGGCTCATGTCGACCAGCGCTGTGGTGCCGTCGTCGCCGGCCCGGGTGTAGATGTGGGAAAGGACGACCGGCTTGTCCTTGTCGGCGCGCGTCATGGCCTCAGCGTAATGACAAATGTCATCCGGATCGTACGCGGGATCCACATCGGGCCGATGATTTCCACGACTACCTGGGCGAACGCGGCTAAAGCCACTATTGACCCATGACGAAGGAGATGACCTGATGCTCGAGATCAACGAGCTGCGCAAGCGCTTCGCGGGTGGCCCCGACGCCCCCGGCGGGAAGGTGGCGCTGGACGGGATCAGCTTCGCCGTGCGGCCGGGTGAGATGTTCGGTTTCGTAGGGGCGAACGGCGCCGGCAAGACCACGACGATGCGCATCGTGATGGGCGTGCTCCAGGCGGACTCCGGCTCGGTGAGCTGGCAGGGCAAGTCCCTCGGCTACGACGCCCGGAAGCGGTTCGGGTACATGCCCGAAGAGCGGGGGCTCTACCAGAAGATGCGGGTCGCCGAGCAGATCGAATACTTCGGCCGCCTGCACGGCATGAGCACCCCGGCCGCGAAGAAGGCCACCGACGACCTGCTGCAGCGGCTCGGGCTGACCGAGCGGCGGAGCGACGCCGTGCAGGCGCTCTCCCTGGGCAACCAGCAGCGCGTGCAGCTCGCCGTGGCGCTGGTGCACGACCCCGAGGTGCTGGTCCTGGACGAGCCGTTCTCTGGGCTCGACCCGATCGCGGTGGACGCGCTGGCCACGGCGCTGCAGGAGCGTTGCCGGGGCGGCGTGCCGGTGATCTTCTCCAGCCACCAGCTGGAGCTGGTCGAGCGCCTGTGCGACTCCGTGGGCATCGTCTCGGCCGGCCGGATGGTGGCCGCCGGCACGGTGGGGGACCTGCGGGCCGCCGAGGGCAACACGCTGCGCGTGGTCGTCCGCGAGCCGTCCCCCGGCTGGGCCGACGGCCTGCCCGGCACGGTCACCGTGCAGGGCGGCCGGCACATCCTGCGTACGACCGACGGCGACGACCAGGAGATCCTGCGTCGCGCCATGAAGGCGGGCCACGTCGAGCACTTCGGCGTCGAGCAGCCGACCCTCACCGAGATCTTCAAGGAGGCCGTGGCGTGAACGGACTGATGCTGATAGCCCGGCGCGAGGTCACCACGCAGATCCGGACCCGGGCCTTCGTGATCGGCCTGCTCGTCACGGCCGCGCTGGTCGCGGCGGTGTCCTTCCTGCCCAAGATCATGGGCGGCGGCGACTCGTACACGATCGGCACCGTCAACTCCCAGCAGCTTCCGCTGCACACGGCGGCGCCCGAGGTGGAGTTCGAGTGGCGCAAGTTCGCCGACGAGGCGGCGGCCAAGCAGGCCGTGCTCGCCGGCGACGTGGACGCGGTGCTGGTCAACGACAGCAAGGTGCTCACCGACGGTGAGATCGAGACCGAGCTCGGCGTGCTCATGCAGAGCGTCAACCGGGAGTTCAAGCTCGGCGCCGCGGGTGTGGCCATCCCGCCGCTGGAGATGCAGTCCGTGGGAGCGGACACCCGGTACGAGTCCTCGCGCCAGGCGATCGCGACCGTGCTCGTCCTCGTGCTGTTCATGCTGATCATGGGACAGGTCGTCATGGTCGCCATGGGCGTGGTGGAGGAGAAGGGCAGCCGGATCGTGGAGATCCTGCTCGCCTCCGTACGGCCGTGGCAGCTGCTCGGCGGCAAGATCCTCGGGCTGGGCGTGCTCGGACTGATCAACCTGGTCACGATCGCGGTGGTCGGGCTCGGCGCGGCGGTGGCCTCCGGCGCCGCCTCGGACTTCCCGCCCGGCATCCCGGGGCTGGTGGCGGCGGTGCTGGTGTGGTTCGTGCTCGGCTACGCCTTCTTCGCCACGCTGGCGGCGGCGCTGGCCTCCCTGGTCTCGCGCCAGGAGGAGGTCAACAGCGTGCTGACCCCGCTGACCATGGGCATCATGGCCACGTACTTCGTGTCCTTCTACGTGACCAACGAGCCCACGGGCACGCTGGCCACGGTGGCGTCCTACATCCCGCCGTTCTCCTCCATGATCATGCCGGTGCGGATGGCCGCGACGGACGTGCCGATGTGGCAGGTGGGCGTGTCCATGGTGGTGATGGTGGCGGCCGTGGCCGCGGTGCTGGCCTTCGGGGCCAAGGTGTACGAGCGGGCCGTGCTGCGGACCGGGGCCAGGGTGAAGCTCGGCGACGTGCTGCGTACCCGGTAGGCGAGAAACAGACGGATGGCGATGGACTCGGTCGAGCGGGCGCGGCGCACCACCTGGAAGATCCTGGTCTTCAACTTCGTCGCCATGTGGCTGCTGATCCTCATGATGACCATGGCCGTGGTCGGCGAGGGGAAGCTCAACTGGTGGCGGGCCGCGCCCGCGTTCGTCGCCGCGGTCTGCTTCACCTGGCTCAGCCTGAGAGCCATCGACGCGGTGCTGGACCGCCGTTACCCCACCAGGCAGGTGGTGGTGGCGGCGGTCTTCGCCGTGGTCGCGGCGGGCCTGGGCGGTGCCCAACCGTTCGGCTGGGGCTGGGTGCTGGTCTGCTGGCTGTCGATCGCCTCGCTGGAGATCCCCAGGCGCACGGTCGCGCTGCTGCAGGTGGGTACGTGGGTGGCCGGCGTCTCTCTCAGCGCCCTGGGCGGGGAGGCCGGCGTGAGCGCCTGGAGCCTCGACCTGTCGGCGGATCAGGCGCTGGTGCTCAACATGGTGAGCTACGCGGTCTTCTGCGTGCTCGTGCCGCCGTCCAACCGGGTCTGGATCTGGATCTGGACGCTGGCCGTGGAGGCGCACAAGGGCCGTGAGGCGCACACGCGGCTGGCGCTGGCCGAGGAGCGGCTGCGCTTCGCCAGGGACCTGCACGACCTCGTGGGGCACCAGCTCTCGGCCATCGCGGTCAAGACCGAGCTGGCCGTACGTCTGTCGGACGTGGACGCGGCGCGGGCCAAGGCCGAGATGACCGAGGTGAACCGGCTGACCAGGCAGGCGCTCAAGGAGCTGCGTCAGGCCGTGCGCGGCTACCGCGAACTTGACTTGCCCGCTGAGCTGAATAGCGTGAAAGGTGTGCTCGAAGCGGCAGGGGTCCGCTGCGAGGTTCACCTGCCCTACCGCGAGCTGCCGGAGAGTGTGGCGCCGGTGTTCGCCTACGCGGTACGCGAGGCTGTGACGAACGTGCTCAAGCACAGCGCCGCGACCTTCTGCGACATCACGCTCCGCTTCACCGCGCAGGAGGCGGAGCTGACGGTGCGCAATGACGGGGCGGCCCGGCGGGGGGCCGACGACCTGGGCAGTGGCCTGGCGGGGCTGGCGGAGCGGCTGGCCGTCGTGGGCGGCGTCATGACGGCCCGTCCGACGGCCGACGGAGAGTTCCTGCTCAACGCGGTCGTGTCATTGCCGATAGATGGGTAGGGGAGTTGTGCGAGGGTCACCTCAGCGAGCACTTCGCGCAGGGGAATGACTACGCTACGTGCGTGACTGAGGAGGTGGCATGCGCGTCCGGGGCAATCCGAGAGCCCAGGTGGTACGGATCGGTGCCCGGCTCGACGCCGGCACGTCCGCGGGAGTGCGTGAGCGGCTGCACAAGGCGCTCGACTCCGGTGAGGGCGACCTGATCCTCGATCTCTCGAAGCTGGAGATGATCGACGCCACCGGTCTCGGGGTGCTCGTGGGTGCGCATCGGCGCGCGCTGAGCGTGCAACGCCGTCTCGTTCTTCGGGGGGTGCCACCGAGGATCATGCGGATACTGGCGGTCACCCGGCTGAATCGGGTGCTGCACGTGGAGGCTCCGGCGGCCGCGGTGGCCTGATGACATATCGAGCGGGTGACGATCAGCCGTCACCCGCTCTTTCCATGCTTAGACAAAATGTAGATTTCGGTTGTCCGTCTACCGGCCCCGAAAAGATCGCGTTTTCACCGGCGTTTGCATATCGCGATCAACCCGGGGCGAGGCTCCGGCTGAAGATGTGCACCGCCACCGCGACGAGTTCGTCGATCGCCGGCTGCTCTTCGGCGAGCAGCCATTCGATCAGCAACTCTTGTAGCGCTCCAATTACACCGAGTGCCACCAGTCGCCGATTCAACGGGGTGGCCTGCGGGAAATCCGCGGATGCCTCCTCCACGAGCCGCGCGAACGCGTCCACCGCCCGCTGACGCGACAGTGTCAGGACGTCCCCTGATCTGCGGACCTCGACGTGCATGATGCGGGCCCGGCGCCAGTCCGCCGTTGTGAACTCGATATAGGCGCGAATCCCGGCCTTGACTCTTCCGTCAAGCGTCTCAGGCGCCTCCTGTAACGCTTTGGCCACAACCGCAAGGCTTTCCTCGACGCAGCGCTCGTGTAACGCCTGCAGGAGCTCCTCGCGGCCGCCGAAACATTCGTAGAAGGCCCGGTTGGAGATCCTGGCCTCCGAGCACAGCCTTTCGATGGTCGTCGCTACGAACCCCGGTTTCGCGTATAGCGAGTACGCGGCCGTCATCAGCCGCTCACGTCTGTCCGCCAGCCTTTGCTCAGCCGACATTCCCCGGTAAGACCGGTTCACATTCCACCCGTCCAACATGATCGTGGCCCCCAGAGCACACAATTATGGACGGATGATCGGATTTGGGAAAGGGCAAGAAGATTATCTTTTACGTCGTCCGTGCAAGAACGTGACAAGCCTGAGCAGTCGCTCAAGTTCGGCGGGGCCCCGCGTGAACGACGTGAGGTTCATCCCGGGTATCGCGAAGCGCTGACGGGAGACGGCTTTCGGCCTGGCGAACTCGCGCAGGCCGTCGGCTCCGTGGATCCTGCCGAATCCCGAGTCGCCGACCCCGCCGAACGGCAGGGCGGGGACTCCGGCGAAGGAAATGACCGAGTTGATGGCGGTCATGCCGGAGCGCATGAGGCGGGCCAACTCCGTCGCGCGGCGGGCGTTGCGGCTGAAAATCGTGCCGCCCAGGCCGTACGCCGAGGCGTTGGCCAGCTCCAACGCCTCCTGGGCGTCCCGGGTGCGGCGCACGGTGATGGTCGGGCCGAACGTCTCCTCGCGTACGACCGGCGAGTCCTCCGGCACGTCCTCGACGATCACCGGGTCCACGTAAGGTGCGCGTACCGACGCGGTGCCGCCGGTCACCGTCCTGCCCGCCTTGACGGCGTCGTCGATGTGCCGCTTGATGATGTCCACCTGGCCGGGCATCGTGATCGGGCCGTAGTCTTCACCGGCTTTCACTTTTGTCGCCCGATCGGACAGCTCGCGCATGAAACTTTCATAGACGGCGTCCACGACGTAGACTCGCTCGACGCCCACGCAGGTCTGGCCGGCGTTGGACAGTGCGCCCCAGAGGCAGGCGTCGGCGGCCGCCTGGAGGTCGGCGTCGGCGTCCACGATGAACGCGTCCTTGCCGCCGCACTCGGCCACGATCGGCGTGAGGTTCTCGGAGCAGGCGGCCATGACCCGCTTCGCCGTGGCGGTGGAGCCGGTGAAGGCGACCTTCTTCACCCTGGGGTCGGCCACCAGCGCCGCGCCGGTCTCGCCCAGACCCGTCACGGTCTGGAACACCTTGTACTCGGGGACGGACTCCTCGAAGAGCTCGGCGAGGCGGACCCCGATGCCTGGGGTGAGCTCGCTCGGCTTGAACACGACGGCGTTGCCGGCCGCCAGGGCGTAGGCGATGGAGCCCATGGGGGTGAAGACCGGGTAGTTCCACGGGCCGATGACGGCGACGACGCCGAGGGGGAGGTATTCGAGGGTGGCGGTCAGGTTGAGGCCGATCATGCCGGTGGCCACGCGGCGGCGGCCGAGCACCTTCTGGGCGTTGCGGGCGGCCCAGTCGATGTGGGTGACGGCCAGCACGATCTCCAGCGTGGCGTCGCCCACCGGCTTGCCCGTCTCCTGGTGGACGAGGGCGGCCAGCTCGCGGATGTGCTGGGTGAGCACCGCCTTGTAGTCCAGCAGGCGGCGCCGGCGCTCCGCCGCGGGCAGCGCGGCCCACCACGCGGCCGCCTCCTCCGCCCGGCCGACGGCCTCGTGGACGGCGGCGGGAGTGTGCTTGGGATGACTGCCGACGACCTCGCCGGTAGCCGGATTGAGTGAGTCGAAGGTCAGCGTCGTCATGGCGCCACGATAAACCGGTAAGCCATCGCTTACTAGAGTCGGGGCGCCGGTGCCGGGCAGGCTGGCCCTCAGAGCGCGCTGAACGCGCCCTGGGCCGCCGGAGGACCACTCAGGGGGCCCAGGGGCGCTCCGTGACGGCGGGCCACCACTGAAGGGTCAGAGGGCGTTTCCCTGGAGGGCCCTCAGCCGGAGTGCGGCGGGTGGGGAGCCACGGCAGCGCGTAGATCTAGAAAAGCGCGTAGATCTAGAAAAGGGTCGGGTTCTCCGGCTCGATGCCGCGCAGGGCGTCGTAGTCGAGGGTGACGCAGTTGATGCCGCGGTCGGTGGCCAGGACGCGGGCCTGGGGCTTGATCTCCTGCGCCGCGAACACCCCGCGCACCGGAGCCAGCAGCGGGTCGCGGTTGAGCAGCTCCAGGTAGCGCGTGAGCTGCTCCACTCCGTCGATCTCCCCGCGGCGCTTGATCTCCACCGCCACCGTCGACCCCGCCGCGTCCCTGCACAGGATGTCCACGGGCCCGATCGCCGTCATGTATTCGCGGCGGATCAGCGAGTAGCCGTCGCCCAGCGTCGTGATGTGCTCGGCGAGCAGCTCCTGCAGGTGGGCCTCCACGCCGTCCTTGATCAGGCCGGGGTCCACCCCGAGCTCGTGGCTGGAGTCGTGGAGGATCTCCTCCATGGTCAGGACCAGCTTCTCGCCGGTCTTGCCGTGGGTGACCGTCCAGGTCTCGCCGTCCTCTTTGAGCTTGCACGGCGGGTTCATCCAGTTGAGCGGCTTGAAGGCGCGGTCGTCGGCGTGGATGCTCACGCTGCCGTCCGCCTTGATGAGCACGAGTCTCGGCGCCATCGGCAGGTGCGCCGTGAGCCGTCCGATGTAATCCACGCTGCATCGCGCGATGACCAGCCGCATGACCGTCCACCTTAGTGCCTCTGGAAAACTGGACGCATGGCGTTTGAACGGGTGGGAGTGGTCGGTCTCGGCACGATGGGTGCCGGGATCGCCGAGGTGTTCGCGCGGGCGGGGCTGCGCGTGATCGGGGTCGAGGCCGACGCCGAGATGCTGGCCAGGGGGCGCGGGCTCCTGGAGAGATCCACCGGCCGCGCCGTCGACAAGGGCAAGCTGACCGGCGCGGAGCGGGACGAGATCCTCGGCCGCGTGACGCTGACCACCTCGCGCGCCGACCTGCGCGACGCCGACCTGGTGATCGAGGCCATCCCGGAGATCCTCGACTACAAGGTCTCCCTGTTCGAGGACCTCGACGGCATCTGCAAGCCCGAGACCGTCCTGGCCACCAACACCTCCTCCCTGTCCGTCACCGCCATCGCCGCCGCCACCGGGCGTCCGGGGCGGGTGGTCGGCCTGCACTTCTTCAATCCGGCGCCGGTGATGCGGCTGGTCGAGGTCGTGAGCACGGTCGTGACCGAGCCGGGGGTCGTCGGCGCGGTCTCGGAGCTGGCGGGCCGGCTGGGGAAGACGGCCGTGACGGTGGGTGACCGGGCCGGGTTCGTGGTCAACCGGCTGCTGCTGCCCTACCTCAACCACGCGGTCGCGCTCATGGAGCAGGGCGTGGCCGGGCGCGACGACATCGACCTGGCCATGAAGGTGGGCGTCGGGCTGCCGATGGGGCCGTTCACGCTGCTGGACCTGATCGGGCTCGACACCTCCTACGAGGTGATGGAGGTGCTGTTCGACGAGACGCGCGAGCGCCGGCACGCTCCGTCGCCGCTGCTGCGGGAGCTGGTCACCGCCGGGTTGCTCGGGCGCAAGTCGGGGCGGGGCTTCTACGGCGAGGAGCGGGCCCACCCCTCGGGTGCCGGACGCTCCCTGCCGATCGCGTTCGACGTGGCGGGGCCGGGCTCCGAGGAGCTGGTGGCACGGCTGGCGGCGGCCGGGTTCGAGCGGTCCGGCGAGGGCGCCGACGTCGTGCTGCGGCTCGCCGACCGCCCGGTGGTCGAACACGCCGTACGCCTGCGCGACCCCGCCACGATGGTCGGCGTGCACCTCGTCGGCGACCAGGTGGCCGAGCTGGCGAGCACGGCGCTGACCTCCGACGCGGCCGCCGCCGCGGCCGCGGACCTGATGAAGGTCGCGGGCCTGTCGCCGGTGCCGTGCAAGGACCGGGCGGGCTTCGTGGTGGACGCGCTGCTCTACCCCTACCTGAACGACGCCGTCCGCATGCACGACGCCGGCTACGCCTCGATCGACGACATCGACGCCGCCATGCGCCTGGGCTGCGGCTACCCGGCCGGCCCCTTCCAGATGCTGGAGTCCCTGGGCCTGGCCCGCGTACGCGACGGACTGAGGGCCCTCTACGCCGAATACCGCGAGCCGGCCTTCGCCCCCGCCCCCCTGCTCGACCAGCTCGTCACCGCGGGCGCGAGTGAGTTCCCCCGCCGATGAGCCCCCGCCGCGCCCGCCGCAGGGAGTCCTCCCGCCCCTTCGGCTTCCCGACCGGCCTGGACAAGGTGGAGGAGTGGCCCGACGGCGAGTGGAAGGTCCGCATGCTCACCGGCGCCTCCTCGGCCAAGAACTACCGGTGCCCGGGCTGCGACCAGGAGATCGCCGGCGGCCGGCCGCACCTCGTGGCCTGGCCCAACTGGCCGGGCGGCGACGAGGAACGCCGCCACTGGCATTCCGCCTGCTGGCGTAAGAGACTCGACCGCGGCCCCGGCCGCAGCCGTTACTGAAGGGACCCATGGTGGACATTCGCGCGGCGACGGTGCTGCCCGCCCGGCGGGAGCCGATCGAGCTGCACACCGGCGACGGCCTGACCCTGGTCGGCGAGCTGGCCCAGCCCCTCGACCGGCCCCCGGTGGCGACGCTGGTCACGCTGCACCCGCTGCCCACCCACGGCGGGTTCATGGACAGCCACGTCTACAAGAAGGCCGCCAACCGGCTGCCCGCGCTCGCCGATCTGGCCGTGCTGCGCTTCAACACCCGGGGCACCTCCTCCGACCGCGGCACCTCGGAGGGGACGTTCGACGGGGGCGAGGGGGAGCGGTTCGACGTGGCCGCGGCGCTGGAATACGCCGAATACCACGACCTGCCGCACGTGTGGGTGGTCGGCTGGTCGTTCGGCACCGAGCTGACGCTCAAGTGGGCGCACGATCCGCTGGTGGAGGGCGCGATCCTGCTCTCGCCGCCGCTGCACAGGGCCACCGACGCCGATCTGGACGCCTGGGCGGGGTTCGGGCGGCCGCTGGTGGCGCTGGTGCCGGAGTTCGACGACTACCTGCGGCCGGAGGAGGCCCGGTCCCGGTTCGCGCGGGTGCCGCAGGCCGAGGTCATCGGGGTCGACGGGGCCAAGCACCTGTGGGTGGGGGAGCCGTACGTACGCATCGTGCTGGACGAGATCGTCAAGCGCGTCAACCCGGCGGCCTGGCCGCTGCCGGTGGAGGTATGACGGATATTTCCGGATATTTTCCTGCTCTGAAGGTTTTTTGAGCAGAATGAGCAGAACTCTGGACCTTCCGATTGGCGAGGGTGAGAATCCGATCGTCAACCGAAGATCGTGGAGACGCCGGGCGATCGCTGTCCGCGCGTAATCCCTGCTCTGCATGGGCGAGGCACGTATGCGGGTAGTGCATGGACTGGTCGCGGCGGCGTTAACGATCACGACTCTGGGGGTCCCGCAGCAAGCGGCCGCACAGGAGTCTCCACAGGCGGTCCACACCGTCGCGCCGCCCTGGGAGGCGGAGACGGAGCGGGCCGCCCTCGCGCTCGCCCGCAGCGCGGGCAAGCCGGTCGAGGTCGAGTCGATGCGCAGCGAGACCCGCCAGGTCTTCGCCAAGCCCGACGGCACGCTGACCATGGAGCTGAACGTCCGCCCCGTACGCGTGCGCCAGGCCGGCCGCTGGGTCCCCGTGGACACCACGTTGCGCGTGCGCCCCGACGGCGCGGTCGAGCCGGTCGCCGCGGCGATCGGCCTCACGCTGTCGGGCGGCGGCAGCGCCCCGCTCGCCCGCCTGTCGCGCGGCGCCAAGACCCTGGAGCTCGGCTGGCAGGGCACGCTGCCCAAGCCGGTGCTGAGCGGCGACACCGCCACCTACGCCGAGGTCATGCCGGGCGTGGACCTCCAGGTCACCGCGGACGTGGACGGCTTCTCCCACATCCTGGTGGTCAAGTCGCGGGCCGCCGCGGCGCAGCTGACCGAGCTGTCGTACCCGCTCACCGCCGACGGCGTCGGGTTGAAGTCGGACAAGGCCGGCAACCTGGAGGCCGTGGACGAGGCCGGCGGCACGATCTTCGTCGCGCCCACCCCGAAGATGTGGGACTCCGAGGGCATCACGAGTCCGCAGGCGCTCAAGGAAGGCCGCTCGCCCGAGGCCCGCGAGGCCACCATGGGGGTGGAGCTGGCGGGCGGGAAGCTGCGGCTGCGGCCGGACCGGAAGATGCTGGCGGACCAGAAGACGAAGTACCCCGTCTATCTGGACCCGTACTTCTCGGCCGCGCGCGGCTCGTGGACGGCCGTCTGGAGCAACTGGCCCAACTCCAACTACCTCAACTCCAGCGACGTCGCCCGGGTGGGACACGTCGAGTCGCAGAAGAACCGCTCGTTCTTCCAGATGAGCACCGGCTCGACCATCCATGGCAAGCAGATCATCAAGGGCACGCTGCGCACGTACGAGACGTGGTCGTACTCGTGCAGCGCCCGCCAGGTCGAGGCCTGGGGGACCGGGGCGATCAGCAAGAGCACCACCTGGAACAGCCAGCCGTCGTGGACGAGGAAGCTCGCCACGGTGAACGTGGCCAAGGGCTGGGGCTCGTCCTGCCTGCCCGGCGGGGTGGAGTTCGACGTCACGACCTGGGTGGCCGACGCCGCCGCCAAGAAGTGGTCGCAGGCCACCATCGGCCTGCGCGCCACCAGCGAGACCGACGTCTACGCCTGGAAGAAGTTCAAGAACAACCCGAGCCTGGTCATCGAGTACAACTCCATCCCCACCGACCCCGTGGCCGCCGACCTGTGGTCGGACCCGGGCGGCCCGTGCGTCTCCGGTGACGGCCGCCCGGTCATCAGCACCGCCACGCCCAAGCTGTGGGCCAAGCTGAAGGACACCGACAACTCGGTCAAGGGCCGCTTCGAGTGGTACAATGCCGCCGGCACGAAGACCGGCGAGTACGTCACCGCGCTCGGCTCCTCCGGCACCGCGTACTACGCCACGATCCCGCAGAGCCTGTACGCCGACGGCGCGCTCGTCCGCTGGCGGGTGCGGGGCGAGGACGGCAAGGCCACCAGCGCGTGGAGCCCGTTCTGCGAGGCCACCGTGGACGCCACCGCCCCCGGACGGGAACCGGTCGTGACCTCGCCCCAGTTCGCGGAGAACGCCTGGAGCGACGGCGTCGGCCTGGAGGGCACGTTCACGTTCGACCCCAACGGGGTCACCGACGTCGCCGCCTACGTCTACGGCCTCGACACCACGCCCAAGACGGAGGTCCCGCCCGGCCCGGACGGCAGGGCCACGATCCGGCTCACCCCGCGCCACGACGGCCCGAACGTGCTGTCGGTCCGCAGCAAGGACCGTGCGGGCCAGCTCGGCCCGATCCGCACGTACGTCTTCAACGTCAACGGCGGCTCCGCCCCGGCGGGCCACTGGACGCTGGACGACGGTCAGGGCGGCACGGCCGCCGACGCGGCCGCCGCTCACCCGGCGACGCTGTACGGCGCCACGTGGACGACCGGCAGGACCGGCAGCGGCCTGCGTCTGGCCAGTGCGTACGCCCAGACCACGGGCCCGGTCGTGGACACCGGCCGCAACTTCACCGTCACCGCCTGGGCCCGCCTGACCGGCAACGCCGCCACCGCCACGGTCGTCACCCAGGAAGGCACCAGGACCGGCGGGTTCGCCCTGCAGTACTCGAAGGCCGACGACCGCTGGGCGCTCACCCGCCCCGGCACGGACGCCGACAACGCGGCCACCGCGCGCGCCCTGTCCGCCGCCGCCCCGAGGCTGACCGAGTGGACCCACCTGACCGGCGTGTACGACTCGGCGGCCGGCCAGATCTCGCTCTACGTGAACGGCCGGCTGGAGGGCACGGCCGCCGTCACGCAAGCGTGGAACGCCACCGGCCCCCTGACGATCGGCCGCGGAAGGGTCAACGGGGCGGCTTCGGACTACTGGCCCGGGGACGTCGACGAGGTGCGGGTCTACGGCCGCGCCATGTTCGCCGACGAGGTCGCCGACCTGGTCAACAGCGCTGCCACGCTGGTCGGCCACTGGAAGCTGGACGAGGAGTCCGGCTTGTCGGCCGCCGACTCCTCGGGCCGGGCGACCGCCGGGACGCTGTCCGGAGCCGCCTCGTGGACGTCCGGCTGGCTGGACGGCGCCCTCGCGCTCGACGGCGTCAACGGCCACGCCCAGACGGCCGCCCCCGCGGTCAACACCAGGACGGGCTTCACCGTCGCCGCCTGGACGCAGCTCGACTACCTGCCCACCCGCGACACGGCGGCCGTGGCCCAGCCGGGCAGCCGGGCGGCGGGCCTCCAGCTCGGCTTCGACAAGGAGCAGGGCCGGTGGACCCTGGGCATGGCGGCCGCCGACACCGACACCGCCGCCCTCGTACGGACCCGGTCGGACGCCATCCCCAACCCGCTGGAGTGGACCCACATCGCCGGTGTGTACGACGCGCTGGCCGGCCAGCTCCGGATCTACGTCAACGGCCGCCTGTCCACCACCACCGTCACCTCTCACCTGAGCGCCTGGAATGCCACCGGCCCGCTGCAACTGGGCCGGACCAAGAGCGCGGGCGCGTTCACCGGCTACTGGCCGGGGAGCGTGGACGACGTCCGCACCTACGACGGCGTGCTGAGCGCCGAGCAGATCGCCCAGCTGGCCGCCCAATGAGTCCGCAGCCGTAAGTCGACCGAGTAAGTCCCGAATCACCGCACCCCAATACTGGGAGAGGTTCTCATGGACCTGCCGGAAGAGTTAGACCTGCCCGAATCCCGCTGGAATCGTGTTCCCCCGCAGGAGGAATTCGAGGTTCCCGACCCCAGGTGGAACCGGTTCCTCGAACCCAGGCCGGAGTCGCCCTGGCCGCGCAGGCTCGCGGCCGTGCTCTCGATCGTGCTGGTCGTGCCCCTGACGTACGCCATGCCGGCCGAGGCCGCCGCCCGGCCCGCCCCGGCCACGCAGAAGGAGACGCCGGTCAAGGGCACGAGGGTGCCCGTCAAGCCGCCGCTGGAGGATCCGGTCGCGAAGCAGGCGTGGAAGGCGCCACCGGGCGTCACCTGGCCCAAGCCGCAGAAGGCGGAGCTGGGCGGCACCGCCGCCAGGACCCTGGCGGCCGGCTTCCCGGTGCGGCTGGCACCCGGGGCGGCGAAAGCGGGGCAGGTCGCGGACCCGGTGAGTGTCGAGCTGCTCGACACCGACCGGCTCGGCCTGGCGATGCGTGTCTCGCCGGGCCAGGGCGTCGCGGCCACCAAGGCGACGGCGAAGACGAAGCTGGAGATCGACTACTCCGGCTTCCGCTACGCCTACGGCGGCGACTACGGCGCCCGGTTGCGGCTGGTGAAGCTGGAGGAGTGCGCGCTCACCGGCGCGGCCGGCTGCCCGCAGCCGGAGCCGGTGAAGAGCGACAACAACGCCGCGGACGGCACGGTGACCGCCGAGGTCGAGACCGGCGCCGTGTACGCCCTGACGGCCGCCGCCTCCGGCCCGTCCGGCGACCACTCGGCCACCTCGCTGGCCCCGTCCGCCGACTGGAGCGTCGGCACCCAGACCGGCGACTTCAACTGGGGCTACGACATGCGGACCCCGCCCGCGCTGGGCGGCGACGAGCCGGAGCTCTCCCTGGCCTACTCCTCGCAGAGCGTGGACGGCCGCACCGTCTCCACCAACAACCAGGCGTCCTGGGCGGGTGAGGGCTTCGAGCTGAACCCGAGCGGCTACGTCGAGCGCCGCTACAAGTCCTGCATGATCGACGGCAAGAAGACCGGCGACCTGTGCTGGGACCAGGACAACGCCACCCTGTCGCTGGGCAACTCGGCGGTGGAGCTGGTCAAGGACGCCACCACCAAGCAGTGGCGGCCCAAGCGCGACGACGGGACCCGGATCGAATACCTGACCGGCGCCACGAACGGCGACAACAACGGCGAGTACTGGCGGGTCACCACGGCCGACGGCACCCAGTACACCTTCGGCCTGAACCGGCTGCCCGGCTGGGTCACCGGCAAGGCGGAGACCAGGTCGGTGCAGACGGTGCCGGTGTTCGGCAACAACAGCGGCGAGCCGTGTCACAACAGCACCCCGGCCAACGCCTGGTGCCAGCAGGCGTACCGGTGGAACCTCGACTACGCGGTGGACACCCACGGCAACGCCACCACCTACTGGTACGAGCGCGAGACGAACTACTACGGCCGCAACATGAAGCCGGAGCTGGGCACCCAGTACGTGCGCGGCGCGTACCTGACCCGGATCGACTACGGCTACCTGAAGAGCGAGCTGTTCACCAAGGCGCCCGCGGCCCGGGTGGTGTTCGAGGTGGCCGAGCGCTGCCTGCCCAGCGGGACCGTCACCTGCGCCGCCGACCAGCTGAAGAAGGAGACCGCCGGCCACTGGCCGGACGTGCCGTTCGACCAGATCTGCGCCGCGGGGGTGACGTGCACCGACCGCCTGGCGCCGACGTTCTTCACCCGCAAGCGCCTGGCCAAGGTCACCACCCAGCTCAACAACGGCGCCGGCACGTACAACCCGGTGGACTCCTGGACCCTGGCGCACCAGTTCCCCGCCACGGGTGACGGCCTCAGCCCGTCACTGTGGCTGGCCTCGGTCCAGCAGACCGGTCACGTGGGCGGCATGATCACGCTGCCCAAGACCACGTTCGTCGGTGTGCAGCTGCCCAACCGGGTGGACGCGAACGAGGGCCGCGCGCCGCTGGTCAAGTGGCGCGTCCAGGCGGTCGGCAACGAATCCGGCGGCGAGCTGCGGGTCAACTACGCCCCGGCCGACTGCAAGCCGGGCGACGTGCCGACCGCGGACCGGAACAACCGGCTGTGCTTCCCGCAGCGCTGGTCGCCGCCGAACGAGGCCGAGGTCACCGACTGGTTCCACAAGTACGTCGTCGCGCAGACGATCGAGGTGGACCGGGTCGCCGGCTCGCCGAACGTGGTCACCAGCTACGAGTACCTCGACGGCGCGGCCTGGCACTACGCCGAGAACATCCTGGTCAAGCCCGAGCACCGGACCTGGTCGGACTTCCGCGGGTTCGGCCGGGTCCGCGTCCGCGAGGGCGACGGGCAGGACACCAAGCGCACGCTGACGGAGTTCAGGTACTTCCGCGGCATGCACGGCGACAAGCTGGCCGACGGCACCAGGCGGGTGGCCCAGGTCGAGGACACGGAAGGCGTCAAGCTGGACGACCTCGACCAGTACTCGGGGTTCGAGCGCGAGGAGATCGCGTACGACGGTGACGGCGGGGCCATCCTGACCGCGACCGCCGAGCAGCCGTGGTCGCTGAAGACCGCCGAGTCCACGCAGGGCGGCGTCACCAAGACCGCGCACATGGTCGAGGCCAAGTCCATGGTCACCCGGACCGCGCTGCCGGGGGGCAGGTGGCGGCGTACCGGCGAGGAGCGCTCGTACGACGCCAAGGGCCTGCTGCTCCAGGTGGACGAGAAGGGCGACCTGGCCTCGGCCGACGACGACACCTGCACCCGCTACAGCTACGCCCGCAACGACACGAGCTGGATGCTCGACTACACCAGCCGGATCCAGAAGGTCTCGGCCGGCTGCGGCACCGCGGTCTCCACGCTGGCCGCCGGTGAGGTGATCTCCGACGAGAAGGTCGGGTACGACGGCCAGGCGCACGGCCAGGCGCCGACCAAGGGCGACGTGACCTCGGTCCAGCAGCTCGTCGCCGGCGACGGCACGACGATCACCGACAGCACCCACACCTACGACGCCTACGGCCGCGAGACCAGCGAGACCGACGCGGTCGGCACCAGGTCCACCACCACCTACACCCCGGCCACCGGCGCCCCGCCGACCGAGATCGCGCAGACCAACCAGCTCGGTCACGTCGAGCGCACCGTGGTCAACCCGGCCTGGGGCGAGCCGGTGGCCGAGATCGACGCGAACAACCGCCGCGTCGACATGGAGTACGACGCCCTCGGCCGCCTGGTCAAGGTCTGGCAGCCGGACCGCAGCAAGGCCGCCGGCCAGTCGCCCAGCACCGAGTACGCGTACGTGATGCGCACCGACGGCCCCAGCGTCGTCACGACGAAGACGCTCAACGCCGACGGCACCTACTCCGCAAGCCACGAGCTCTACGACGGCCTGATGCGCGAGCGCCAGACCCAGGAGCCCGCACCCAGGGACGAGCAGACGCAGGACCCGGCGCTGCGCGACGGCCGCACGATCACCGACACCCACTACAACTCCCTGGGCCAGCAGAGCAAGGCCAACACCGGCTACTTCGCCACCGGCACCCCCGCCACCGACCTGCTCGCGGTGGCCGACACCGACGTGCCCACCCAGGTCGTGTCGACCTTCGACGGCACCGGGGACGTCAACGCCCAGATCCTCAAGGCGAAGGGCGTGGAGAAGTACCGGGTCAGCACCGTGCAGGAGGGCGACCGGCTGCACGTGACGCCGCCGCCCGGCGGCACCGCGACCACCCGCATCGGCGACGCCCAGGACCGGCTCGTCGAGCTGCGCCAGTACAAGGGCGCGACCCCGACCGGCGAGTACGAGTCCACCAGGTACACCTACGACCACGCCGGACGGCTGTCCACGGTGACCGACCACGCCGGCAACGTGTGGCGGCACCACTATGACCTGCGCGGCCGGCAGATCAAGGCGGAGGACCCCGACAAGGGCGTCACCACCATGACCTACAACGACGCCGACGAGCTGGTCTCCACGACCGACGCCCGCGGCCGGACCCTGTGGTACGTCTACGACGAGCTGGGCCGCAAGAAGGAGCTGCGTGACGGCTCCGCGACCGGTCCGCTGCTGGCCGAGTGGAAGTACGACGCGCTGGCCAAGGGCCACATGAACGCCAGCATCCGCTATGTGGGCGGGCAGGCGTACAAGGCCGAGATCAACGCCATCGACGCCGACTACCGCACCCTGCGCCAGACGGTCACCGTCCCCGAGCGGGAGGGCAGGCTGGCCGGCTCGTACGTGCTCAACACCCGCTACACGCTCGACGACCAGGTCCAGTCGGTCAGCTTCCCGGCGGCCGGCGGCCTGGCGGAGGAGTCGGTCGTCTACACCTACGACGCGCAGAGCCAGCCCTCCAAGGTGACCGGCCTGTCGACGTACGTGACCGCGACCCGCTACTCCAAGCTGGGCGAGACGCTCCAGTACGAGCTGGGCACCGGCACCAGGAAGACCTGGCTCACCTACACCCACGACGAGGCCACCCGCAGGCTCACCGGCATGCGGCTGGACAGGGAGGGCGCGAGCGCGACCGACCTGGACCTCAACTACTCCTACGACGCGGTGGGCAACATCACCAAGGTCGCCGACCGGGCGAGCGGCCAGGACACGCAGTGCTTCACCTATGACCACCTGCGCCGGATGACCTCGGCGTGGACGGCCACGGACGACTGCGCCAGTGGCAGCCCGCAGTCCGGCACGATCGGCGGCGTGGCCCCGTACGCGGTCAGCTACGCCTACGACTCCACCGGCAACCGGATCAAGGAGACCAAGCACGCCTGGGGCGGCGCGGGCGAGACGGTCCGCACCTCGACCTACCCGCCGGCCGGCGGCAAGCAGCCGCACGCGCTGCAGACCGTCGGGTCGGACCTGTTCGAGTACGACGCCGCGGGCAACACCACCAGGCGCAAGGTCGGCACCTCCGACCAGAGCCTGGTCTGGGACGCCGAGGGCAACCTGGAGTCGGTGACCGAGGCCGGCAAGACGACGTCGTTCGTGTACAGCGCGGACGGCGACCGCCTCATCCGCAAGACACCGGCCGACGCCACGCTCTACATCGACGACATGGAGCTGCGCTTCGACTTCGCCAAGGACGCGGTCGAGCAGACCCGCTACTACACCGTCAACGGCACCGCCATCGCGGTCCGCACCCCCGACAACCAGGTCTACTTCCTCGCCGGTGACCACCAGGGCACGGCCCAGGCGGCCGTGAACGCCGGGACCGGGGAACTGGCCGTACGGCGGCTGACGCCCTTCGGCGAGAACCGGGGCTCGCCCCCGGCGTTCTGGCCGGGACAGCGCGCCTTCGTCGGAGGCACCCAGGACCCGACCACCGGGCTCGTCCACCTCGGCGCCCGCGAGTACGACCCCAGGAACGGCCGGTTCCTGTCGGTCGACCCGGTCATCGAGGAGTCCGAGCCGCAGCAGCTCAACGCCTACGCCTACGCCAACAACAGCCCCGTCACCATGACCGACCCCGACGGGCAGCTGTTCTGGTTCGCCGCCGCCATCGCGGCCAGGGTCGCGGCCCAGATCATCGCCAGGAGGCTGGCGGCGGCCGCGGCCAGGCGGGCGGCCATCGCGGCGGCCCGCGCGGCGGCCAGGCGCGCCGCCATCGCGGCGGCCCGGCGCCGGGCCGCGGCCGAGGCCCGGCGGCGCGCGGCGGAGGCGGCCAGGAAGAAGGCCGCGGAGGCGGCCAGGAAGCGCGCCGCCGCGGCGGCCAGGAAGCGCCTCCAGGCGGAGGCCAGGAGAAAGGCGGCAGAGCGGGCCAGGAAGGCGGCCACGGCCAGGGCCAAGCGGCGGGCCGCGGCGGCGGCGAGGAGAGAGGCCAAGCGGAAGGCCGCCGACGCACGGGCGGCCAGGCGGGCGGCGCAGGCGGCCCGGGCGCGCAACCGGCGGGCCGGCCGGGTCCCCAGCGGGATCCAGCGGGCACGGCAGCGCCCGGCGCAGCGGCCGACCAGCCACCGCGCGCAGCAGCGGCAGACCCCGCCCAGGGACAGCCGGCAGCCGACGCAGCCGCGGCCCGGCCAGGTCTACCGGAACGACGGCAGCATCCAGCCGACCCAGTCCTACACCGTCTACCGGGACGGCCGGATGTACCCGGACGGCCCGCCGCCGCAGATCCGGCCCGGCGGGTCCGGCCAGGGTGAGAAGCAGATCTTCCGGCCGGAGAAGATCGAGCCGGAGAGCACGCGGACGGGCACGGTCGCCGAGGCCGGCGCGCGTGTCACCCGATGGATCGACCAGAGCGGCCTGGACGACTTCTTCGGATTCTTCTTCTGATCCTCCAGGTACGCGGCCGGCGCGGGGCCCTCGTGGTCTCGCGCCGGTGGCGTTCCCGGGCCTCCAGTCCATAGAATCTTGTTCGGTTCCAGGGTCGTCAGAGGAGGCGGTGTGGGCGCGTTCGATCTCACGGGGAAGCAGGCTCTGGTCACAGGGGCGTCGAAGGGCATCGGGCGGGCCATCGCGCTCGCGTACGCCGAGGCCGGGGCCGACGTGGCGCTCGTGTCCCGCTCGGCGGAGACGCTCGCCGAGGTCGGCAAGGAGATCGAGGCCCTGGGCCGGCGGGCGGTCGTCATCCCCGCCGACCTCACCGACCGCGAGGCCGCCGCCTCCGCCGTGGCATCCGCCATCGACGGGCTCGGGCACGTCGACATCGTGGTCAACAACGCCGGCGGGTCGAACTTCCTGGTCGAGTTCAAGGACCTGCGGCTGTCGGGCTGGGACAAGCTGATGCGGCTCAACCTCGACTCCGCCATGGCCGTCTGCCACGCCGTCGCCCCCCACCTGCTCGGCCGGGGCGAGGGCGTGGTCATCAACGTGGCGTCGGTGGCCGCGCTCGGCGCGCCGCTGCTCGCCCCCTACGCCGCCGCCAAGGCCGGGCTGGTGGCGCTGACCAAGACGCTGGCCGTGGAATGGGCGGGGGCCGGGGTGCGCGTCAACGCCCTGTGCCCGGGGTGGACGGCCACCGAGCTCAACCGCAACCTCTGGGAGGACGAGGCGTCGAACGCCGCCACGGTGGCCAGCGTTCCCATGCGGCGCTGGGGGAGCGCGGCCGAGATGGCGCAGCCCGCCGTGTTCCTGGCCAGCCCGGCCTCGGCGTACATGACGGGTCAGGTGCTGTTCATCGACGGGGGTGCCACCGCCATCTGATCAGGCGGGCGGCACGTCGTCGGCCGGGGGCTCGAAGACGAGGACGATGTACGTCTCGTACTTCTTCGAGCCCAGTCCGGCCACGCGGGCGGCGCCCATCGCCGTGGTGCTCTTCCCGATGAGCCGGCTGTGATCGGCGCGCCCGGCGTACCAGGAGGCCACCGCCCGCGCGGCGTCGCTCATGTCCTCGCCCTCGCTCCAGAACAGGTTCTCGCCGGTGCCCGCGCGCAGGCCGTCGTGCCCGCCGCCCAGCCCTTCGTGCCGGGAGAGGGCGGCCGCCCTGGACTTGGCGTACTCGACCAGGAGCGGGTCCATCGCCAGGGGTGGCACGTGGTGCTCGGCCCGGCGGGCGTTGACCTCCTGCAACGCCTGGAGGAGGAAGTCGCCGTTGGTGGCGTCGGGGAGTGCGGGGCGGGTTCCTGCCATTCCTGTCACCTCACGGTGCACGGGTCGCTGTGCCTGGATTGTGCGCGGGAATTATTCGTCGGGCAATGTCAGACTTATGGTGGATATTGGCGAAGTGAGGCTTTTGTAGAAGTCGTCAGGCCTGTCCGGGGATATTCGGCATAAGCCATCGAGTGATTGTCGGCGTGAACCGCGTTACCGTGTGGTCCGTGCAGCTCTACACGAGATCTGCCGGGACCGGGATCCCGGTTGTCCTGCTTCATGCGTTCCCGCTGTCCTCGGCGATGTGGCTGGCGCAGCGGGAAGGGCTGGCCAAGGTCTGCCGGGTCATCACCCCTGACCTGCGCGGCTTCGGCGGGTCGCGGCTGGGCGAGGACGATCCGTCGCTCGATCTGATGGCCGACGACGTCGCCAGGCTGCTCGACGAGGAGGGCATCGACAGGGCGGTGGTCGGCGGGCTGTCCATGGGCGGCTACGTGACCATGGCGTTCTGCCGCCGGCACCCTGACCGGGTGCTCGGCGTGATCCTGGCCGACACCAAGGCCAGCCCGGACCCGCCCCCGGCGAGGGAGAACAGAGAGCGCATCGCGCAGGCCGTCCTGTCCGGCGGCAGCGAGGTGCTGGTCAGCGAGGTGCTTCCGGCGCTCATCGGGCCGACGACCAAGGAACGGCGGGCCATGGTGTTCGGCCGGGTCAAGGGCCTGGTGCAGTCCGCCCCGCCGGGCGCGGTCGCCTGGGCGCAACGGGCGATGGCCGCGCGGCCCGACTCGTTCGAGACCTTGAGCGGGCTCAAGGTGCCGCTGCTGATCCTCGTGGGGGAGGAGGACGAGCTGTCGCCGCCCTCCGACGCCGAGGCCATGTCGCGGGCCGTGCCCGAAGGCAGGCTGGAGATCATCCCCAAGGCCGGCCATCTCAGCGCGGTCGAGCAGCCGGAGGCGTTCAACGCGGCGGTGACGGAGTTCCTCCGGACGGAGCTGGGCGGACTCAGGGCCGAGCGACCCTGAGCCCTTCAGGCCCGATCTTGGCGGGGCAGCACCAGCTCACGGATGATCAGCGAGATCGCGGCCGCCACCGGGATGGCCAGCAGGGCGCCGACGATGCCGAGCAGCGCGCCGCCGAACAACGCGGCGATGACCGTCACGGCCGGCGTCACGTCCACCGAGCGCTTCATCACCCTGGGATAGATGAAGTAGTTCTCGACCTGCTGGTAGAGCACGAAGAAGATCGCGCACGCGATGCCGGCGGGCACCGAGTCCAGCAGCGCCACTCCAGTCACGAGCACCGCGCCGATGGTGGCGCCCACCAGCGGGATCAGGTCCGTCAGGGCCACGACCAGGGCGAGCGCGAGCGCGTACTGGACGCCGGCGATCGACAGGAAGATCCAGGTCAGCACGCCCGCGATGATCGAGATGAGCACGTTGCCCGCCACGTACCCGCCGATGCCGGTGAGGATCTGCTCGCTGATCACGCGCGTCCGCGGCCTGCGCGAGGCCGGTACGAGCTTGAGCAGGTAGTCCTTGATCGTGTGCAGCGAGCCCAGGAAGTACAGCATGAGCACCAGCAGCGTCACCGTGGTGAACACGCTGTTCAGCACCACCAGCCCCGCGCCCATGATCCCGGTCGCCAGCGACGGCCCCAGCGTGCCCGTCACGAACGTGCGGATCTGCGGGAGGATCTGGTAGTCGGCGTCGAGCTGGCGGAGCGTCGGATGGTTGCTCAGCTCGGTGATGTAGCCCGGCACCGCGTCGATGAACTCGGTGAGCTGCTTGCTGACCGGCGGCACGATGGCCAGCCCGAACAGCACGAACGCCACGATGACCCCGGCGAACACGATCGAGATCGCGCCCCGCCTGGCCAGGCCGCGCCGCTGCAGGGCCTCGACGGCCGGGTTGAGCCCGACGGCCAGGAACATCGCCACGACGACCAGGATGATCGTGCTCAGCGACGCGACGATCATCTGGGCGAGCGCGATCGCCGTCAGCACCCCGAGGCCGCCGACCAGGCCGAAGAGGAAGGGGCCGCGGGCCAGCGGCTTGCCCGGCAGCCCGTACGACGTCCAGCTGGCGTCACCCTTCGGCTGCGGCGCGTCCGGCTGCGGCGCGTCCGGCTCCCGCGAATCTTCGCTCGCCGGCTCTGTCGTCTCCGGTTGTATCTTCTCCGGCTCTGTCTTTTCCGGCCCGGTCGCGGGCTCGACGTCTGCGGACACGGAGGGCTCCAGGGGGATCGGCGACAGAGCATGACGGACCGGCATCGGTTCGTACACGCCCGACAACAAAGAGAGAGCCTAGCGACCATTTGATCGCCAGGCTCTCCCCAGCCGTCATTCAGCCCCCGTGTGCCAGCTTCGTGACTACTCCTGCCACCACTCCGCGTCGTCCTCCGACTTGGCCTCCACCTTCGGAGCGGGCGTCGTGACCGGGGCCGGAGGCTCGGCCACCGGCGCGGGCGCGGCGAGCGCCGGCTTCGGCGGGGCCGCGGTGACCGCGGGCTCCGGCTCCATGCCCGGCAGGGCGGCGCCGCCGAGCAGCTGGCGCAGCTGGGCCAGGTGGCTGGTGATGCTGTCGCGCTGGCGGGTGAGCTCGTCGACCTGGCGCTGCATCGCCGAACGGGTGCGCTCGGCGTCGTTCTTCGCCTCGGTGACGATCGTCTCGGCGCTCGACTTGGCCTCGGCCACGATGGTCTCGGCGCTCTTGCGCGCGTTCGCGACGAGCTGCTTGGCGTGCAGGTCGGCCTCGCGGCGGGTCTGATCGGCCTGCTGCGTGGCCTTCGTGGCCCGCGACTCGGCCGTGGCGGCGCGCTGCTCGGCCTCGGCGACCAGCTTCTGCGTGGCGGCCTGCGCGGTGGCGTGGCGCTCGGCCTCCTGGCGCTCGGCCTCCTCGCGGCGGGAGGCGAGCTGGATCTCGAACTCCGCCTCGTCCTGCGCCCGCTTGGCCTCCGACTCCTCCAGCACCCGCTGAGCCTGCGCGCGCATCTCGTCGGCCTGCCGCTTGGCGGTGGTCAGCACCTCGTCGCGCTCGCGCTTGGTCGAGGCGCGCAGCTGCGCCACCTCGCGCTCGGTGGTGGTGCGGAGCTTGGCGATCTCCCGCTCGGCGTCGGCGCGCTTCTCCGCGACCTCATGGTCGGCCGTCGCGCGCAGCTTGGCGGCCTCGCGCTCGGTGGTGTTGGTCAGCTCGTCGGACTCGCGGCGGGCGGTGGAACGGATGTCCTCGGCGTCGCGCTCGGCGCTCGTGCGCATCTCGTCGGTCTCGCGCGTGGCCTGGGCGCGCTTCTCAGCGGCCTCGGCCTCGGCGGCGGCCCGCACGTCGGCGGCCTCGACCTTGGCGGCCGCCTTGATCTCGTTGGCCTCGGACCTGGCGGCCTGGACGAGCTCGGTCGCCTGCTCCTCGGCCAGCCGGAGCAACTGCTCGATGCGGGCGCCGAGACCGGAGTAGGTGGGGCGCTCCTGCTCCTGTAGCTGGCGCTGGGAGTCGGACAGGTCGCGCTGGAGACCGGTGACCTGCTCGCGGGCCTGGCGCAGCTCCCCGTCGAGCTGCTTCAGATGATCGTGGACCTGGTGCCGGTCGTAGCCGCGCAGCACCACGTCGAACTCGCGTGCTGGGGCGTCCTCGAAGAAGTTGTTGAGCTGGGCGTCGATGTCGGACTGCATGGAGGCTCGATCCTGGGTTGTCGAGACGGCTACACGGGCCGGACGGGGGGTTCGG
Organism: Nonomuraea sp. MTCD27; assembly: GCF_041950495.1. Lineage (NCBI taxonomy): Bacteria > Bacillati > Actinomycetota > Actinomycetes > Streptosporangiales > Streptosporangiaceae > Nonomuraea > Nonomuraea sp. MTCD27. Next base: position 86,838 of record NZ_JBGNUW010000015.1, read on the forward strand.
GGCATCCGTACCAGGAGCCTGTGCCTCGCGGCAGGCCCCATGTCCGGTGGAAGGTCAAGCGTACTCCGCTGGTGCCACCTGCGAAGCCCCGTCCAACTTTCTGCGTGACTAGTTACATATGAACGTTTTTTACGTTTTGTGGCGGTTTGCTAGTGCTTGGCTGCTTGGACCAGCTCTGTCAACATTCCTCCCACATCCTTGGGATGCAGGAACGCGATTTCCGAGCCCATCGATCCGTGTCTGGGACGCTCGTCCAGCAGTCTCACACCCTTCTCGTTGATCTTGGCCATGGCGTCCGCGACATCGGCCACCCCGAATGCCACGTGATGGACGCCTTCGCCCCGCCTAGCGAGGAATTTTCCCACAGGCGAGTCCTCGGAGAGAGGCTCCAGGAGCTGAATGTAGGAGCCCCCACCTTCGCCGTCGGCGATGTGCAGCATGGCCTCCTTGACGCCCTGTTCCTCGTTCACCTCCCTGGCCACGACGGTCAGCTCGAACGTCCGCGAGAAGAACTCGATCTTCTCCTCGAGGTCGCGGCAGGCGATCCCGATGTGATCGATCCGCATGAACATGTGTGGCCTACCTCCATGGCGAGCGACGTCGTACTCGTGGGTATGGTGTCAAAGACCCGACGCGCGAGCACAGGAGGCCGTTGTCATGTCCAGTTCCGTCATCGTGGCCGGAGCTCGCACCCCCATCGGCAAGCTCCTCGGATCCCTCTCCGGCCTCCCGGCCGTCGAGCTCGGGGGCATCGCCATCAAGGCCGCCCTGCAGCGGGCCGGGGTCGCTCCGGAGGCGGTCGAGTACGTCATCATGGGCCAGGTCCTCCAGGCGGGCGCCGGCCAGATCCCCTCCCGCCAGGCCGCCGTCAAGGCCGGCATCCCGATGACCGTCCCCTCCATCACCATCAACAAGGTCTGCCTGTCGGGCCTCGACGCCATCGCCCTGGCCGACCAGCTCATCAGGGCGGGCGAGTTCGACATCGTGGTGGCCGGCGGCATGGAGTCCATGACCAACGCCCCCCACCTGCTGCCCGGCCTGCGCAAGGGCGTCAAGTACGGCGGCTCCGAGGTCGTCGACTCCATGGCCCACGACGGCCTGTTCTGCGCGTTCGACCAGTGCGCGATGGGCGTGTCGACGGAACGCTACAACGCCCGGCTGGGCATCGGGCGCGAGGAGCAGGACGCCCTGTCGGCCCGCTCCCACCAGCTCGCCGCCGCCGCCATCAAGAACGGCGTCTTCGAGGAGGAGATCGTCCCGGTGGAGATCCCGCAGCGCCGCGGGGAGCCGGTGGTCGTCAAGGAGGACGAGGGCGTACGCGGGGACACCACGGCCGAGACCCTCGCCAAGCTCCGCCCGGCCTTCGCCGCCGACGGCACGATCACCGCCGGCTCGGCCTCCCAGATCTCCGACGGAGCCTGCGCCGTGGTCGTCATGTCGAAGGCGAAGGCGGAGGAGCTGGGCCTTCCGTGGCTGGCCGAGATCGGCCGGCACGGCAACGTGGCGGGCCCCGACGCGTCGCTGCAGTCGCAGCCCGCCAACGCCATCAAGCACGCCCTGGCCAAGCAGGGCGTCACGGCCGACGCCCTGGACCTCGTGGAGATCAACGAGGCCTTCGCCAGCGTGGTGCTCCAGTCGGCCAAGGAGCTCGGGATCCCGCTGGACAAGGTCAACGTCAACGGCGGCGGCATCGCCCTGGGACACCCGATCGGCGCGTCGGGGGCCCGGATCGTGCTGACCCTGGCGTACGAGCTGAAGCGCCGGGGCGGCGGGCTGGGCGCGGCCGGCCTCTGCGGCGGCGGCGGCCAGGGCGACGCCCTCCTCATCACCGTCCCCAAGCCCTGACCACAAGGGACGCTTCACCCGTCGCGCTTCCTTCGCCCGCCGAAACCCGCGCCCCCCGTTGCCTGGGTCACCGGCACGCCCCCTACGCGTGCCCCGATCGGGCCTCGCCCCGAGCGGCCTCGCCCCGAGCGGCCTTGCCCGGCTCGGGCGCGCCCCGCTCGGGCCTTGCCTCGATCGGGGCGCGTTCTCCGGGGCTCGCGGCTTCGCCATGAGCCCCGGGGCGAGCGAGCTTCCAGCCCCTCACCCTCCCGGACGCTGACCGGCGTCACCTGTCCCCGAACCCTCGCCGGGACCGGCCGCCGCCCACTCATTCCTCATTGATCGTCTGGTCACCGCCGGCCTGGTAGATCCGCCCATGCCCCGACGCCTCAGCCCGCATCTGCACGTTGGTCGCCCCGTCCCCCGTCGAGATGACGCCCGAATTGTCACCCCCGATGGCCACGGACCTCGACCCCGACGCCGAAACGTCCGGCTCGGCCTCGGCCCCCTGGACAGGCTGGTCGCCCGCCCGATCACCGACCACCCCGTAGACGGCGATGACCAACCCGACCAGAGCGACGAACACCCCGATCACACTCGCGAGCTTGTCGGCATGCTCCAGCCCCACCCGCACGAAGTAGACGCCCAGTCCCGCCATGGCCACCACGGCGACCACGACCCCGCCCCACACCAGCCTGCGCTTGCGCATATCCGCATCATCAACCGCACGATGAGCGCGCACAACGCGAACGGCGATGTGCGCATCCTCGGCAACCGCTTCGCCGGGATGACATGACCGTCACCCGTGAGGAGATCGGTCTCAGGGACAAGCCCATCATCACTCGGCGTAAACGAAGTGTTGCCATTACATCACTCTCCGTGTGCATAATGGAATCACACCCACCAGAAAGGCCCATCCGCCACAGAAACATCGTCAACTCCACACGCCTCGTCTCCTCTCCGAAAGCACCGGTTCGAGCGGAGGATCACGTCGATGTCCCCCGACCCCGGCCGCACAGTCCCCACGCGGTCGTTCGAGATGCCCATCCCCTACCAACCCGCCCCCGCCCGCCTGAGCCCCCATGCGGACGGCGCCCACGTGCACTCCCTCGCGTGGGCCCGGGGGATGGGGTTGTTCGACTGCGAGGACGGACGGGGGGAGCGGGTCTGGGACGAGGAGCGGTTCGACTCCATGCGGATCCCGCTGTTGGCGGCGTACTGCCATCCGGACGCCGCCCCCGAGAAGCTGAATCTGGTCTCCGACTGGTACGTGTGGATGTTCTGGTTCGACGACCACTTCGCCAGAACCTTCAAGCGGCCGGGCGCCCGGCAGCAGGCGAAGGAATACCTGGACAGGCTGCGGCGGTTCACGCCGGTCGGCTCCGCGGGCACGGCGTCCCCGGCGAACCCCGCGGAGCGCGGGCTGGCCGACCTCTGGGCGCGTACCCTCCCCGGCACGTCGACCGGCTGGCGGCGCAGGTTCGCCGGGAGCGCGCAGAGCCTCGTCCAGGGCCGCCTGCGCGAGCTGGAGAACATGCGGGACGGGCGGGTGCCCAACCCCATCGAGTACATCGGGCTGCGCCGCGCCTCGGGTGGCGCCCCCTGGGCGGCGGACCTGGTCGAGTACGCGATCGACGCCGAGGTGCCGGACCGGATCGCCGGTACGCGGCCGGTCCGGGTGCTGCGGGACACCTTCTCCGACGGCGTGCACCTGCTCAACGACCTCTATTCCTACCGGCGGGAGATCGAGGAGGAGGGCGAGGTCGACAACGGCGTGCTGGTGCTGGAGCGGTTCCTGCGCTGCGGCACCCAGGAGGCCGCCGACCGGGTGAACGACCTGCGCACGTCGCGGTTGCGGCAGTTCGAGAACACGGCGCTGACGGAACTGCCGCCGGTGGTGGAGGAGTGCGGGGCGGATCCGGGCGAGCGGGGAAGGGTCGTCCGATATGTGCGGGGGCTGCAGGACTGGCAGTCCGGGTCGTGCGAGTGGCATCGGCGGTCCAGCCGGTACGCGGCGTCCGAGCGGCCGCCGGTCGGCCGGGCGCCGGGCGCGCCGGCGGGGCTCGGGGTGCCGGCCTCCGCGCTGCGGTCCCCGAACGGGGTGACGCCGGGTTATCCCTTCCGGCTTCCCGCATTCGACATGCCGTGGAAAGTGAGCGTGAATCCGCACCACGCGGGAGCCCGGGCGGCGGGAAAGGCGTGGGCGTGCGAGATGGGGATCGTCGGGCCGCCGGGCGGCCTCTGGTCGGGCGAGAAGTACGACGCCATGGAATTCGCCAAGTGGTGTGCCATGACCAGCCCGTCGGCCGCGCCCGAATATCTGGAGCTGATGGCGCTCTGGTTCACCTGGGTGCTCGCGCTCGACGACTATTTCATCGCCGAATACAAGGCGCGCCGGGATGTCGTGGGCGCCCGGGTCTTCGTCGAGCGGCTGGCCTGTTTCATGCCGTTGGAAGGGGGCGAGCCGGTCCCGGGCAACTGTGTCGAGCGGGGGCTGGCCGACCTGTGGAGCAGGACGGCGGAACGGCTGCCGGCGGCGCGGCGGGAGGCGATCCGGCGCGAGGTGCTGCTGCTCGCCGCGGGCAATCTCTGGGAGATGGGCAACAGCGTGCTGCACCGGATCCCCGACCCGATCGACTACATCGAGATGTCACGGGTGGCGAAAGGGGTGGCGGGTCTCGGGGCCCGGCTGGTGCTGCTGGTCCAGCAGCTCGACATCTCCGAGGAATTGCTGGACAGCCGGTTGATGCGCGAGCTCGTGAACGCCTATGCCGACCATATCGACCTCACGAACGACATCATTTCCTACCGGCTGGAGACCGAGGCGGAAAGGCACCTCAACAACGGCGTCCTGGCCGTACGGAACTTTCTGCGCTGTGGCCTCCAGGAGGCCGTCGACATCGTCAACGACCAGCTCACCGCATGCGTGCAGAATTTCGAGCGCATCGCCGGGGAGGAACTGCCCGGAGACGCCGCCGACGTGGCGGCGTACGTCGAGAACCTGCGCCACTGGATGAGCGGCAACCTGGCCTGGCACGTCGGCAACAGCCGCTACGTCGACCTCGATCCCGTCGCCGGCGTCGTGCCCTTCCCCCGAGTGCTGTCGACCGGGCACGTGAGTGCGGCGCCCCCGCCGAGCGACCAGGGCATGCAGCGGCTCGCCGGGATGTAAAGAATTATGGACATGGTGTCTGGACTGCTTTACATTATGCAGGCATGGCACCCGAAGAGAAACGCGCATGGGTCATGGTCGTGGTCTCCGCGGTCGCGTACCTGACGTACGTGGCGATCATCCTCGGCCGGGCGGGGGCCGTCCCGCTCGCCGAGGTGCCCTACGCGGCGACCCTGCTGTGGACCGTCGGCGCGGCGATCGTGGCGGGGATCGTGCTGCACATCGCGGTCACGCTGATCTGGCGCGACCAGATCGGCAAGAAGGACCGCCGCGACAAGGAGATCAACCGGTACGGCGAGTACACCGGGCAGTGGTTCCTCGTCGCGGGCGGGGTGGCGGCCATGGTCATGGCGATGGCCGAGCTGGACCACTTCTGGATCGCCAATGTGCTCTACCTGGCGTTCGTCCTGTCGTCCGTCCTGGGCTCCGTGCTGAAGATCATCGCCTACCGCCGGGGTCTGCCGTCATGGTGAAGCCCACGAAGGTCACGAACTCGATCCGTGCCCTGCGTTTCGCGCACGGCGAGATGACGCAGGCGGAGCTGGCCGACCGCATCGGCGTGACCCGGCAGACGGTCATCGCGATCGAGCAGGGCCGCTACTCGCCCTCCCTGGAGATGGCGTTCCAGATCGCCAGGGTCTTCGGGGTGCCGCTCGACGACGTGTTCCAGTACCCGGACGGCTGAGGGTGAGCCCCACGCCCGGGTACGACGATGCCCCGGCCCACCAGGAATGGACCGGGGCTTCGTCACGCCACACTTCGGCCCGACCAGGAATTCGGACCTGAGTGTCGCCGCCCCCTAAGGGGGCATTTCAGCCCGGCCGCGAGGGAGGTTGCGGCCGGGCTGCTTGTGGACGGTCATGAGGCGAGGAGGCGGGCGAACACCGAGCGGTGGCGGCGCTCGGAAGGCCGGCTCTTGCTCGCCTCGCGGACGCGCCGCTGCTCGGCGGCGGCCTGCCGCAGCTCGGCGGCGTGGTGTTGCATGACGCTGTATTCGAGTTCGGCGTTCATCCGAGTGCTCCTTGGAGTCCTTGTGCGTTTCCCTGCACTCTCAAGACTCCGCCTAAGGCCCCCTCCGGCACATCGGGCGTATGCCTTATCTCCGGGCATAGGCGCAGATAGGGAGGTACTTAGGAGGGTGCACACGGCGCCTAAGGCGCAGGTGAGCACGCCTAAGGCTCGTCGGTGAACTTCACCGTGACCTTCGTGAAGCCGAGCGACCTGAGCATGCCCGACAGCATCGCCTTGGTGTTGGTGTCGGCCCGCGCGCGCAGGTCGCTCGCCACGGCCGCCTCGGTGATCTTCTTCTCGGCCAGGAGATAGAGCTCCCGCTGGTCCCCGGGCGAGCCCGACAGGAAGTCCTGCACCCGGTCGAGCAGGCCGCGCTGCTGCGCGAACACGTAGGAGCGGCTGTTGTCCAGGTTCGGCTTCTCCAGCTGGGCCCTCGGCAGGCGTATGGTGGCCTCGGTGCGGTCCTCCGAGACCGTCACCCCGTCCGTCGCCATCGCGGAGAAGTCGACATAGGCGTCCACCCCGCCCGCCCCGACGAACAGCGTGCGCGTGCCCTTGACCGCGTCGGGCAGGAAGTTGGCGTCCTTCTCCAGGTCAACGACCACCTGGAAGTTCCCCGTCGCCGCCTCGAACCTGCTCAGGTCCTTGATGGACTGCAGGAGCACCGGCTGGCTGCGGTCGATGGTCTGCTCGCCGAGCGGGTTGAGCCAGGACCAGGCCAGGCGGCCGCCCACCACGAGCAGGACCGTCAGGACCAGGAAACCCGCCACATATCGCCACCTGCGACGCCGCCCGGGGGTAGCCTCGGGCAGCGTCGTTCGGGAAGTCGTCATGCGAGCATGACTACCCGGTGGTCGATCATCAGTGCCAGCCGTTTGGTGACATCTTCGGTCCCGAGCCGCCGCCGTGGCCGTGCGGCGCCGCCCCGCGCGAGTGCCCGCGCGGGGCGGCCCCGGGCCCGCCCGCCGACATATGCGCCGCCGGCGCAGAGCCCTTGGCCGGGACAGAGCCCTTGGATGCGACAGTGCCCTTGGACGGGACAGAGCTCTTGGCCGCGACGGTGCCCTTGGACGTCCCGGAACCGTCGGCCGTCCCGGTGCCCTCGACCCTCCCGGGAGCGGCTGAGGCTCCGGAATGATGGGCAGGGGCGCCGGGCTCCGCCGGCCTCCCGGCGCCACCGGGAGCTGCGGCCGCGCCGGGCGCGACGGAAGCGCTCGACGTGTCGGAGACCAGCATCGGCCAGCTCCTCCCCGACGTGTCGGGCGCCCAGCCCTCCGCCGGATCGGCCGGAGCCCACCCGGCGGAGGGCGCGTCCGTGGTCCAGCCGGTCTCCGGCGTCCGCGGCGCGGACCCCGATCCGGGCGTGTCCGGCGCCGAGTTGGCCGACGTGGTGCCGGACGGGTCCGGGTACACCGGGTAGACGTGGCTCGACTCCGGGGTCGGGCGCGCGGACGGCGCCACCTGGGCGTGTCCGGGCCCGCCGCCGAAGTGCGTGCTCGACAGCCTGCAGCCCTGGAAGTCGCTGTAGAACATGCGCAGCCACTCCCTGCGCTGGTGCTCGCTCAGCGAGGAGAACCACGCCGTCGCGTACTGGTGCTCGGGCAGCGGCGTTCCCGGCAGCGGCTCGCCGCGCAGCCAGGCCACCACGATCTGCCGGTAGCCCTCCGCGACCGTGCTCTGGCACCTGGGGGCCAGCGACTCGATGTACTCGTACGCGGCCTCCTCCGCGAACCCGGCCGACAGGTCGGGCACGTGCACCGGAGCCAGCCCGTTCGACGGCTTCAGCGCGTCGTCGAGCGGTCGCTGCTCCACCCGCGTGAACGCGGCGGGCGTGCCCGCCAGCCGGGAGGCGATCTGCGTGAACGCCGCTCCGAGCTCGGTCAGCCCCGCGCGCATCCCCGGATGCACGCACACCGTGATCGGCCACTCCTGGCAGCTGTACGCGATGTCCACGGCCGCGGCCGGCTTCGCCTGCGTCAGCACCCGCGATACGCCCATGCCCGCGGCCAGCACCGCCAGCAGCGCGCACGCCAGCACCAGGGCCTGCCTGGTCACCAGCGCCGCCCACCCGAGCAGCAGCGCCGCCGTGATGCCGAGCAGCCAGATCGTCTGGTCGAAGAACGGCGCCCCGTTCAACCCCTGGAACAGGTCGTACGGCTCCCCGGTCCCCGGCGCCAGCTTGTCAGCCCACCCGCGGTCGTCGGCCAGCCAGGAGAACAGCCCGTAGCAGGCCAGCCCGGCGATCGGCGGTGTGTACGGCCGCGGCAGCACCCAGCCGGCCACCCACCCGATCACCGAGTACAGCGCCAGCCCCGCCATGCCCATGCCCAGCCCCGACAGGCTGAGCCGGCCCGCCTGGTCGGTGAGCACCGTCTTGACGGCGAGCACCAGCACCGTGGCCCCGAAGGACCCCAGCACCACCACCACGATCGCCAGCGGCGCCTTGAGCGCCCGCCACGTCGTGAGCGAACGGCCGCGCAGCGCCCGGCGCTTGCGCAGGGCCACCCAGGCGGCGAAGGCGGCCGCCACCGGCCCGGTCAGCCGGAGCGAGCCGATGACCGCGGCCACGATGTTCTCCCACGCGTCTACGCCAGGGATCAGGACGTTCCACGCCGCGACCAGGCCGACAGCCAGCAGTACGGCAACCGTCACGGCCGCGCTGTGCTTCAGCTCCTCTCGTGAAACGCCCGCGTGCTCACGCACCCTTTTTCCCGTTGAAGTTCATCAAGCACCCCCCGTGCCCCTCGGCAAGGCGGAAAGCCGATCGGTCCGAACCCGTCCCCACAGGCCCTTGGACTTGGCATCCGCGTCACCATACGTACGAGAACCATAACTGAGCGTGATGATTGATGTCCGTATTCTTGGTCAAGCGAAGAGGCCTGTCGCGGAGAGTAATCAGACGAACCGGGACGACCGGCGCGCTACCGTAGCGCTGTGTCGCAGCCGAAGCCGCTCAACCTGCCGTTCGATCCCATCGACCGCGCCGCGGAGAGCTGGCGCGCTCACTTCGGACCTTCCGCCGCCATGGCCGCCGTTACCTCGATCATGAGAGCGCATCAGATCCTGCTGTCGCAACTTGACTCGCTCCTGAAGCCATACGACTTGACCTTCGCCAGATACGAGGCCCTGGTCCTGTTGACCTTCAGCAAGACCGGCGCGCTCCCGCTGTCCAAGATCGGCGAACGGCTCATGGTCCACCCCACCAGCGTCACGAACACGGTGGACAGGCTGGAGAAGTCCGGGTTCGTCTGCCGGCTGCCGAATCCCCGCGACGGCCGCGGCGTGCTGGCCGAGATCACCCCTGCGGGCAGAGAGGTCGTGCGCCGCGCCACCGCCGACCTGATGGCGGCCGAATTCGGCCTCACGATGTACGCCGAGGACGAACTCCACCAGATGTTCGACCAGTTGCGCACCCTTCGCGTGGCGGCGGGTGACTTCCCGGCCTCGTCCATGCGGCAAGATGAAGGGCATGGCGGACTTCTCTAGGCCCGGGTCACTCTACGGAGCTATCGACCTGGGCGCGCGCAAGCAGGCACTGGAGGCGCAGGCCCGGCGGGACGCGGCAGGTCCCCAGGCGGCCTCCTCGGCCTCGGTCGTCGACGTGACCGAGGAGACGTTCACTACCGACGTCATCGACCGGTCCATGACGGTGCCCGTCGTCCTCGACCTCTGGTCTCCACGGGCGCCGGGCAGCGCCCAGCTCAGCCCGGTGCTGGAGAAGGTGGTCGGCGACCTGGGCGGCAAGGCGATCCTGGCCAAGGTCAACGTCGACGCCAGCCCGCAGATCGCCCAGGCGCTGCGGGTGCAGGCGGTGCCGACCGTGCTGGCGATCTTCCAGGGCCAGGCCGTGACCGGCTTCCAGCAGGTCCTGCCGGAGCAGGAGGTGCGCCGGTGGCTCGACGAGCTCATGGGCGCGGTCGAGCAGTTTTACCAGGCCAACCCCGACGCCCGGCCGCAGGCGGGGCCCGGTGAGCCGGAGGCGCCCGCGGGGCCGCCGGCCGACCCCGACCTGGTGGCGGCCGAGCAGGCCATCGAGGCCGGCGACCTGGACGCGGCGATCGAGGCCTACCAGCGGCTGCTGGCCCGCGCGCCGGGCGACGAGGACGCCAAGATGGGGCTCGCGGGCGTCAACCTGATCAAGCGCACGGCCGACGCCGACCCCGCCGACGTGCAGCGTCGCCTGCAGGACCCGGCCGACATCGACGCCCAGCTCCTCGCGGCCGACCTGGAGATGATGTCCGGCTCGGTGGACGAGGCGTTCGCCCGGGTCATCGCCGTGGTCAAGCGCACCTCGGGTGACGAACGCGACCGGGTCAGGCGACACCTGCTCGGACTTTTCGACGCGTTGCCCGCCGAAGACCCATCTTTGGCGAAAGCACGTAGAGCATTGGCGAGCGCCCTGTTCTAACCTGGGAATATGCGGGTCGTCACAATATCGGCGACATACGGCACGGCCGGCAGCCAGATCGGCCCGGCCGTGGCCGAGCGACTCGGCGTGCCCTTCGTCGACCGTGCCATCCCCAGTGCCGTGGCCCAGGAGCTGGGCTGCACGCTGGAGGAGGCGCTGGCCCACGACGACCGCGCCGAACACGGCCTCGGGCGGCTGTTCTCGGGCGCCATGCGGCTGCCGACGGTCACGTTCGGGGGCGTGGACATGTACGTCCCGGGCGCGCTGCCGCTCGCGCCCGAGGAGTTCGTCCGCCGTACCGAGCGCATGCTCAAGGACATGGCCCGCAACCAGGGCGGCGTGTTCCTGGGCCGGGCGGGGGCAGTGGTGCTGGCCGACCATCCCGGCGCGCTGCACGTCAGGCTCGACGCCCCGGTCAAGCGCAGGATCCGGCAGACGGCCACGCTGGGGGAGCTCAGCGAGCGCGAGGCCCGCCGGATCATCGAGGACAACGACCGGGCCAGGACCGCCTACGTACGCCACTTCTACCGCGCCGATCCCGGGGATCCCTGTCAATATCATCTGGTCCTCGACAGCACCACGATTCCGGTCGTCACCTGCGTCGAGCTGATCGTCCTGGCAGCCGAGGCACTGGATTGACCAAACGCCCCCTAACATGGGAGGCATTCTTGGTCAGTCCCGAAGGAGCGATTGACGTGGCGACCGTCCCGAGTGTGTCGTACTCCATCACCGTGCGTCTCGAGGTGCCGGCCGGCGGCAAGGCCGTCAGCCAGCTCACCCACGCCGTAGAGTCGGCAGGGGGCGTCGTGACCGCCCTCGACGTCACGAACGCGGGGCACGAGAAGCTCCGCATCGACGTCACGTGCGCGGCGAGGGACACCGACCACGCCCAGGCCATCGTCGACCAGCTCGAGGCCGTCGAGGGCGTCGTCATCCACAAGGTGTCCGACCGCACGTTCCTCATGCATCTCGGTGGCAAGATCGAGATGAAGTCCAAGGTGCCGCTGCGCAACCGTGACGAGCTGTCCATGGCCTACACGCCGGGCGTGGCGCGGGTGTCGATGGCGATCGCGCGCAACAAGGAGGACGCGCGGCGCCTGACCATCAAGCGCAACACCGTGGCCGTCGTCACCGACGGCTCGGCGGTGCTGGGGCTGGGCAACATCGGGCCGGAGGCGGCGCTGCCGGTCATGGAGGGCAAGGCGGCGCTGTTCAAGCGGTTCGCGGGCATCGACGCCTGGCCGATCTGCCTGGACACGCAGGACGTCGACGAGATCGTGCGCACGGTGCAGGTGATCGCGCCCGGGTTCGGCGGGATCAACCTGGAGGACATCGGGGCGCCGCGCTGCTTCGAGGTGGAGCGGCGGCTGCGCGAGCTGCTCGACATCCCGGTCTTCCACGACGACCAGCACGGCACCGCGATCTGCGTGCTGGCCGCGCTCACCAACGCCCTGCGCGTGGTGAACAAGAACATCGAGAACGTCAAGATCACCATGGCGGGTGCCGGCGCGGCGGGCAACGCCGTGCTGCGGCTGCTGCTGGCGGCCGGGGCGCGCAACGTGATCGTGTGCGACTACCTGGGGGCCGTGCACAAGGGCCGCGACGACCTGGACGAGTCGCTGCAGTGGATCGCCGACCACACCAACACCGAGGGCTACTCCGGCGACCTGCGCGGGGCGGTCAAGGGTGCCGACGTGTTCGTGGGGGTCTCCGCGCCGGGCATCCTGGTCGGTGACGACATCGCCACGATGGCCGACGACGCGGTGGTGTTCGCGCTGGCCAACCCCGAGCCCGAGGTGTCGCCCGACGACGCCCGCGAGCACGCGGCCGTGGTGGCCACGGGGCGCTCCGACTACCCCAACCAGATCAACAACGTGCTGGCCTTCCCCGGGGTGTTCCGCGGGCTGCTGGACGCGCAGGCCGGTGGGGTGACGCAGGAGATGCTGCTGGCCGCCGCCGGCGCGCTGGCAGCGGTCGTCACGCCCGAGGAGCTGGGCCCCAACTACATCGTCCCGAGCGTGTTCCACCCCGACGTGGCCACAGCGGTGGCGGCGGCGGTCCGCGAGTCCGCCGGCGGCCGGGCACGCGGCTTCACCGAGGCGTAGTAGTCCAGGGCGTAGAAGTCCAGGGCGTAGTAGTCCAGGGCGTAGAAGTCCGAGGCCCGGATAGTCCGGAGCGTAGGAGTCCCAGGCGTAGTAGTCCGGGGCGTAGAAGTTCGGGACGTAGAGGCCCGAGGCCCGGGAGTCTCTTACGGCGTCGAGTTCGGCGCCGGGGTGGTGATCGCGGGCATCAGGCGATAGCTCTCCTGGAAGACCAGGTTGTGGGCGTCGCCTGCCGCGATCACCCGTAGCGTGTCGAGCTGGCCGGCGGCGTCCGCCTCGTCGAAGACGTTGAGCGGCCAGTCGCCGACCGTGTTGCCCCGCAGGTGCGGATGGTGGAAGTCGCGGCCGTAGTGGGCGACCACCGCGATCGGCTGGACGTGGCTCGCCCGCTGCTCGGGCCAGGTCAGCGACCACATCGCGTTGAGGCCGCCCTCCTGCGACCTGGTGACCCCGCTGGCCACCACCTCCCCGGTGCCGAGCAGCAGATCGGCGTTGGCCTCGTCGAGCGCCGCGCGCGCCACCGGGTCCAGGAGCTCGACGGCCCGGACGAACACGCGCTCCTTGTCGTCGCGAGTGACGGCCCGGCCGTGGTCGCCGTCGCGCAGGTCACAGAAGTGCCTGAGCAGGGCTTCGTTCATCGGAGTTGGAGTACGCATGCCTACCCCCTTCCCCGATCAGGGTCAGGTGAGCAGGCCCTCTATCCGGGTTCGGATCTCGGGCGTGTCGAGGCCGCGTACGGTGAGGGTCGTGCGGCGGCGTACGACGTCGTCCACCGTGGCCGCCCACTCGTGGTCGCGGGCGTAGACAGCCTGCGCCCAGATGTCCGGCCCGTCCGGATGGATGCGCTCCCCGAGCGCGGGATCCTCGCGGATGAGCCGGGCCAGGTCGAACGCGATCGAGCCGTAGTGCGTGGCCAGGTGCCGGGCGATCAGGGGGTCCATGCGCGTGCCCGGGTCGCGGTCGGTCCACAGCCGCATGGCCACCGCGTCGGGGCTGGCCAGGCCGGGCAGCGGCACGGCGGGCAGGATGTCGGCCAGGTCGTCGCCCAGCGGCAGCCCCGGCAGGTGGGCCAGGGTGTCGAGGACGTGCTTGCCGATGTGGCGGTAGGTCGTCCACTTCCCGCCGGCCACCGACAACATACCGCCCGAGCCGCTGGTCAGCACCGTCTCCCGCTTGGCCGCCGTCACCTGCCCGGGGCCGCCGGGCAGCACCCGCAGGCCGGCGAAGGCGTAGGTGATGTCCTCGCGCCTGAGCTGGGAGTCGCGTACGGCGTGCCCGGCCTCGTCGAGGATCTGCGTGATGTCGGCCTCGGTGGCGGCCACCGCGCCCGGATCGCCCTCGTACGCCTCGTCCGTCGTCCCCAGCAGCAGGTGGTCCTCCCACGGGATGGCGAACGACACCCGGTACTTGTCGATCGGCGTGGTCAGGGCCGCCTTCCACGGCTCGTGCCGGCGCAGGACCAGGTGGGCGCCCTTGGACAGGCGGATGCTCGGGGCCGCGTCCGGGTCCTCCATGCGCCGCAGGTGGTCCACCCACGGGCCGGTGGCGTTCAGGACGAGCCGGGCGGACACGCCGAACTCCGTGCCGTCGAGCCGGTCGCGCAGCTCGGCGCCCGTCACGCTGCCGGCCGTCTTGCGCAGCCCGACGACCTCGGCGTGGTTGAGCACGATCGCGCCCGCGTCCACGGCGGCGCGTACGGTCATGACCGCGACGCGGCTGTCGTTCATCTGGTGGTCGCCGTAGACGGCGGCGGCCCGCAGCCCCTCCGTGCGCAGCGCGGGCACCTTGGCCAGCGCCTGGTGCGGTGTGATCACCTTGCCCATGCCGTCGCCGAACACCGACAGCGCCGAGTACAGGAACACGCCCGCCCCCAGCTTGGCGGCCCCGTGCGGCCCGCCCTTGTAGATCGGCACCAGGAACGTCAGCGGCTTGACCAGGTGCGGCGCGATGTCGCCGGCCAGGGCGCGGCGCTCGCGGTGGTTCTCCGCCACCAGCCTGACGTTGCCGGTCTGCAGGTAGCGCAGGCCGCCGTGGACGAGCTTGGAGGAGGCGCTGGAGGTCGCGCCGGCGAAGTCGCCCGCGTCGACCATCGCCACCCGCAGTCCCGCCTGGGCGGCCATCCAGGTCACCGACGTGCCGAGGATGCCGCCGCCGATCACGAGCAGGTCGTAGGTGGTGCCGGCCAGCTCGTGGCGGGTCTCCGCCCGATCGGCGCCGATCGTGGTCCTCATTGCCACACTCCCTACTGCTCGACCCAGTCGAGGGTCCGGGCCACGGCCTTCTTCCAGTTGCGGTATTCGCGCTCGCGTACGGACTCGTCGATCGCGGGGCGCCACTCGGCGGCCTTGTGCCAGTTGACGCGCAGGCTGTCGAGGTCGGGCCAGTAGCCGGTCGCCAGCCCGGCGGCGTACGCGGCGCCCAGCGCGGTGGTCTCGGCCACCATCGGCCGGATCACCGGCACGGCGAGCACGTCGGCCAGCGTCTGCATGAGCAGGTTGTCGGCGGTCATGCCGCCGTCGGCGCGCAGCGTCGTCAGGTCGAGCCCCGAGTCGGCGTTCATCGCGTCGACCACCTCGCGCGTCTGCCAGGCCGTGGCCTCCAGCACGGCGCGCGCGATGTGCCCCTTGTTCACGAACCCGGTCAGCCCCGCGATCACCCCGCGCGCGTCCGACCGCCAGTGCGGCGCGAACAACCCCGAGAAGGCCGGTACGAAGTAGCAGCCGCCGTTGTCGTCCACCGTCTTGGCCAGCGTCTCGATCTCGGCGGCGCTGGAGATCAGCCCCAGGTTGTCGCGCAGCCACTGCACCAGGGAGCCGGTGACCGCGATGGCGCCCTCCAGCGCGTACGTGGCCGGCCCGGCGCCGATCTGGTAGCCGACGGTGGTCAGCAGGCCGTGCTTGGAGACGACGGGCTCCTGGCCGGTGTTCATCAGCAGGAAGCTGCCCGAGCCGTAGGTGCTCTTGGTCTCGCCGGGCGCGAAGCAGGTCTGCCCGAACAGCGCCGCCTGCTGGTCGCCGAGCGCCGAGGCCACCGGGACGCCGGCGGAGGTGCGGCCGTAGACCTCGGCGGACGGGCGGATCTCGGGGAGCATCGCGCGCGGCACGCCCATCGCGGCCAGCAGCTCGTCGTCCCAGGCCAGCGTGTGGATGTTCATGAGCATCGTGCGGCTGGCGTTGGTCACGTCGGTGATGTGGCGGCCCGTGAGGTTCCACAGCAGCCAGCTGTCCATCGTGCCGAACAGCACCTCGCCGCGCTCGGCCCGCTCGCGCAGCTCGTACGCGTCCAGCAGCCAGCGGATCTTCGGCCCGGAGAAGTAGGTCGCCAGCGGCAGCCCGGCCCGCTCCTTGAACAGCCCTTCGTGCTCGGCCAGCGCGTGGGTGAGCGCGTCGGTGCGGGTGTCCTGCCAGACGACGGCCGGGCAGACCGGGCGGCCGGTGGCCCGGTCCCACAGCACGGTGGTCTCGCGCTGGTTGGTGATGCCCAGCGCGGCGATCTGGCCGTCCTCGATGCCGGCGCCGCTCACCGCCTCGGCCAGCACGCCCTGCACGGCCTGCCAGATCTCGTCGGCGTCGTGCTCCACCCAGCCCGGCTTGGGGAAGATCTGGCGGTGCTCGCGCTGGGCGACGGAGATGATGTTGCCGGCCTGGTCGAAGACGATGCACCGGCTGGACGTGGTGCCCTGGTCGATGGCTGCGACGTAGTGCGGTCGAGGCACTGGGGTTCCTCGCAAGGGCTCATGGTTCGACAATGCCGAACGAATGGTATTTGGTCGCCGGGTGCTGTTCAAGTGTCATCTGGCGAGGTCGCGGGTGATGGCGCGGGCCGCGTCGCGTACGTAGGAGACGAACTCCATGGGCAGGTCGCCGCCGGGAGCCAGGCGCTCGACGGCGCCCCGGATGCCGATGGCGCCCACCACGAGGCCGCGCGGGTCCTTGATGGGTGCGGCGACGGCCACCTCGCCCTCCGTCAGCTCCTCCATCTCCGCCGCCCACCCGCGCGCCCTGACCTGGTCGAGCTCCTCCTCCAGCTCCACCGGGTCGACCAGCGTGCGCTTGGTGTGCGGCTGCAGCGGCGTGGCGAGCGACTCCCCGTAGGGGTCGAAGGCGAGCAGGACCTTGCCCAGCGCGCTGGCGTGCGTCGGCAGGTATGTGCCCACCTGCAGCGTCTGCATGCTGTCGTCCGGCCGGAACACGTGGTGGATCACCAGGACGTGGCCCTCGTGCAGGGTCCCGATCCAGGCGCTCTCCCTGCTGCGCCCGGCCAGCGCGTCGGCCCAGTTGATCGAGCGGGTGCGCAGCTCGTTGACGTCGAGGTAGCTGCTGCCCAGGTGGAGCAGCGTGGCGCCGAGGCGGTACTTCCCCGTGGTCTGGTCCTGCTCGACGAACCCCACGTGGACCAGGGTGCGCAGGATGCCGTGCAGCGTGCCCTTGGGCAGGCCCAGCGCCCTGGCCAGCTCGGCGACCCCGAGCAGGCGGGGACCGGAGGCGAGCAGCCGCAGGATCGCGGCCGCCCGTTCGACCGACTGAATCGTCTCTCCCACAACGGGCACCATAGCGCAGTCTGGTTCGGTATTGCCGAACACTGCCGGACCAAACCCACCATCGGCCCGGCGGCGTTGTGAGCGGTCCCCTACAATGGCGCCAGAGGTGAACCCGGCAGGCACCAACGCCCCCGTTCGACCCCAGCGCACGAGTCCGGAGCGGCCCTTCCGCGAGCAGCGGGAGCCCCGGCAGGCATGACGATGGCGGCGGCGAGTCCCCCGGATCGCCCCTGCCCACGCAACACACCCCCCGGCGAGGCCGCCAGGCCCTCCCGCGAGCGAGGAGAGCCCGAGCAGCGCCCCCACGACCGGCACCGACCGCTGGGCCGGCGGCACGCCATCATTTAATGGAACCTATGTTTCGTTAAGATGCAGCGACGAGGAGACTAGATGGACCAACCTTCCCGTTCGGCGGGAACCGTGCGGCCCGGAGGCCGCACTGCCAGGGTGCGCGCGGCCGTCCTGGAGGCCACCCAGGACGAGCTGGTCGAGCACGGCTTCCACGGCCTGACCATGGATCAGGTCGCGGCCAGGGCGGGCGTCGGCAAGACGACGGTCTACCGGCGCTGGGGGAGCAGGGCCGGCCTGGTGGCCGACCTCATGACCGAGCTGGCCAACCAGTCCACGCCCTACGCCGACACGGGCGGCATCGAGGGTGACCTGCGGGCCAACGCGTTCTCCGTGCTGGAGGCGCTCAACGACGGCCGCCTCGGGTCCACCTTCCAGGCGGTGATCGCCGCGGCCACCAGCGACGAGCAGGCCGCGCAGGCGCTGCGCGCCTTCTACCTGCGGCGCATCGAGGAATGGGCCAACGTCGTGGACCTGGCCGTCAAGCGGGGCGAACTGCCCGAGGGGACCGACGGCGGGGAGGTGATCCGGGCGATCTCTGCGCCGCTCTACTACCGGCTGGTCGTCACCAGGGAACCGGTGACGAGGGAGACCGCCGAGCGGTCCGTCGCGCGCACGCTGGCCGCCGCCCGGGCGGGAGCGTTCGTCGTGCCGGATTCGGCTGGTTGACCGCGTCCAGTTGCTGAACGGGTGCGAAAAGTAACATCGGGGCACTGGGGGAGCGCGCACCCCCACTGAGCCTTCATGATGGAGGTATGGCGGAAGCGATCTACGTCGGCGGTTTGTTGGTGGCGACGCCGCTTCTCGACGACCCCAACTTCCGGCGTAGCGTCGTGCTGATTCTCGAACACGACCACGACGGCGGCACCCTGGGCGTCGTGCTCAACCGGCCGAGCGACATCTCGGTGACCCAGGTGCTGCCCGTGTGGGACCCGCTGGTCACGGGGCCGTCAGTGTTGTTCGAGGGCGGGCCCGTACAGACGGACAGCGCGCTGGCGCTGGCGGCGGTCCCGAGCGGCGAGGAGCCGCTCGGCTGGCGCCGGCTGCACGCGGGCACCGACGCGGTGGCCCGGCTGGGCACGGTGGATCTGGACGCGCCGCCCGAGATCCTGCAGGGGGAGATCGCGCAGATGCGCATCTTCGCGGGCTACGCGGGGTGGACGTCGGGACAGCTGGAGAGCGAGATAGCCGAGGGCGCCTGGTACGTCGTCGACTCCGAGGTCGGCGACACCTTCCACGCGGACCCGGCCTCACTGTGGCGGCACGTGCTCCGGCGCCAGCGCGGCGAGCTGGCGTTCGTGGCGACCTGCCCGGACGATCCGACGATGAACTGACGCCGGAGATCCCGGCCCGCGAGCTAGTGCCGGAGGTCCCAGCCCGGCCGCAGCGAGCGCTCGGCCAGCTCGATGCTCTCCGCCATCCGGTGCGTGACCTCGCTCATCGTGCCGTCGCGGCGCGGGCACTCGAGGCCGACGCGCATGGTGGACATCGCGAACCCCACGATCAGGTGGGACAGCTGGTCGTGGTCGGGATCCACGCCCCTGCGGGCGGCGATCACCTCGGCCACCTCGCGCTCGGTCTCCGCGCCCTTGGCCACCGACAGGCCGACCAGGCGAGGGTGCTCGTCCATCAACCGGCGCAGCTTCAGGAACCTCTCCGCGTCCTCGGGCGCCGAACCCGCGACATCCGCCAGGACGGCACGCAGCGCGTGCATGAGTGAGGTGAACGGCGGCTCGTCCTGCGGGCGGCTCGCCAGGGTCTCCAGCATGATCGCCTTGCCGTGCTCGTGGAACCACAGCACCAGGTGATCCTTGTTGGCGAAGTAACGGAAGAAGGTGCGGGGGGAGATCTCGACAGCCCCCGCTATCTGCTCGACCGTGGTCGACTCGTATCCTTGTTCGACGAACAGGTCGAGCGCCGCGTCGAGGATCGCCAGGCGCGTCTTCTCCTTCTTGCGTTCCCGCAGACCCACTGTGGACACTCCCTCGAAACCCTTCTGACACAGTGTGCCATAAGTCATAGGACGACGATTAAAAGTCGGTTGTCATATGGCATCCACTGCCATAGATTACCGGAGGCTTACGAGGTCTATGCCCCGGTGTGGGGCTGTATGTGTATTTAGGGGGACTACATGGTTCACGCGAAGGCGGTCGACGCGCCGTCATCGCCCGACCCGATCAAGCCGGGAACCGGGGGCAATCCGTGGCTTGTGCTGCTGGCGGTCAGTCTTGGCGTCATCATGGTGATGCTCGACGGCACGGTGGTGGGCATCGCCAACCCGGTCATCCAGGTCGACCTGAAGGCTTCGCTGTCGGACCTGCAGTGGGTGACCAGTGGTTATCTCCTGGCGCTGGCGGTCTTCCTGATCACCGCGGGCAAGCTGGGTGACCTGTTCGGGCACAAGCGCGTCTTTCTCATCGGTGTGGCCGGCTTCGCGGTCTCCTCGGTGGGCATCGGTCTCAGCGCCGAGCTGGCCGACATCATTCCCGGTGTCTCGCCGGTCGGCGCGCTGATCGGCCTGCGCGTGCTGCAGGGCCTGTTCGGCGCGTTGCTGCAGCCCGCCGCGCTGGCGCTGCTGCGTGCGGCGTTCCCCGGCGAGAAGCTGAACCAGGCGATGGGCGCGTGGGGTGCGATCATCGGTCTGTCCAGCGCCGCCGGCCCGATCGTGGGCGGCGTGCTGGTCGAGAAGGTGAGCTGGGAGTCGGTCTTCTTCATCAACGCGCCCGTCGGCGTCGTCGCCCTGGTCATGGGCATCCTCCTGATCAAGGAGAACCGCTCGCAGACGCTGGCGCGCATCGACTGGCTCGGCGTGGTGCTGCTGTCCGGCGCGATGTTCTCGCTGGTCTGGACGATCATCAAGGCTCCCGAGTGGGGCTGGGGCGACAGCACGACGCTGACCTTCGTGGCCGCGTTCGTGGTGCTGATCGGCGCGTTCATCTTCTGGCAGAGCAGGGCCAGGCAGCCGCTGGTGCCGCTGTCGCTGTTCGCGAACCGCTCCATCTCCATCGGCACCTTCCTGATGATGATGGTCGCGTTCGCCATGTTCGGCGCGATGTTCTTCCTGGGCTTCTTCTTCCAGGGCGTGCACGGGCTGACCCCGCTGGAGGCCGGTCTGCGCATGCTGCCGATGAGCGCCGGCATGATCGTCGCCTCGCCGCTGGCGGGCATGGCGATCGGCAGGCTCGGACCGAAGATCACGATGGCCGCCGGTCTGCTGATCACCGCGCTGGCGATGTTCCTCATGTCCCAGCTGAGCATCGACGCCTCGTTCATCGAGAGCGGCATCCCGTTCGTGCTGCTGGCCTTCGGCCTCTCGCCGGTCTTCGTGGGCGCCACGGAGATCATCGTGGGCAACGCGCCGGTGGAGCTGAGCGGTGTCGCGGGTGGTCTGCAGCAGTCGGCCATGCAGGTCGGCGGCGCGCTCGGCACCGCGATCCTGGGCGCCGTGATGGCCGCCGAGATCTCCAGCAAGCTGCCCGGCTACCTCGGCCCGGCGGCGCAGGCGATCCCGCCCGCCCAGAGGGCCGGGCTGGAGGAGGCCGCCTCCTTCGGCGTGGCGCCTCCCGGGCTGCCGCAGCAGATCACCGACGCCGTGCACCACTCGTTCATGGACGGCATGCACCTCGCCTTCCTGGTGAGCACCTGCATCGCGGTGCTGACCGCCGGGCTGACGTTGTTCGTCAAGTCCGGGCGGAAGACCGAGGGCGCGCCGGTCCACATGGGCTGACCAGGGCTCTCCGTACGGCCTCCGCTCACCGGGCGGGGGCCGTACCGCTGTTCGGGGTCGCGGGCGGGCATAAACTCAATGGGGTGAGCACGAAGATCCTCCCAGAGCAGGAGACCACTCCGCGGACGTCGCACGGCGATGGCGATCACGAGCGGTTCGCCCACTACGCGGACAAGCACAAGATCACCGAGAGCATGGTGACCGGCACGCCCATCCGCGCGCTGTGCGGCAAGGTCTGGGTGCCCAGCCGCGACCCCAAGAAATACCCGGTCTGCCCGGAGTGCAAGGAGATCTACGAGGGCCTGCCCCAGGGCGGCGACGGTGACGGCGACAAGCAGTGAGTGTTGCTGAGCGGTAATCCCGCTGCGTGGAGCTACGGTCTGTAGCCAGACCAGCTCAAATCGTAGTGAGGGGACCGCATGGCCCGGCGTGTGACCGCCGTCTCGTTGGCATGCCTGCTCGCGGCCGGGTTCCTCCCGCCGCCCCGGGCCGGCGCCGACCAGCTTTCGGCAGGCTGTGCGCGACACGCGCCACGAACACCCGGGCCACGCTCGCCCAAGCCGGAAGACGTGTCCAAGGTCATGGCCGAGCTCGACAGGCGGCTCGCCGGGGTCACGCCACCGACCCGGATCACCGTCCCCACCCGGGTGCACGTCCTCTCCCGCGGCTCTGACGGCAAGGTCTCCGACGAGGCGGTCAGGGCCCAGATCGACGCGCTCAACTCCGCGTACGGCGGCGCCTTCGGCGGCGTCGACACCGGCGTGCGCTTCCGGCTCGACGCCATCTCGGTCAAGGAGGAGTCCTCCTGGTTCGCCGACCCCGTCGCCCACGAGAAGGCCATGAAGAACGCGCTGCACGAGGGCGGGGCCGGCACGCTCAACCTGTACATCGCCCAGCTCAGCGAGCTCATGCTGGGCTTCGCCAGCTACCCCTACTGGTACGCGGACGCGCCCGGCCTCGACGGCGTGGTGATCGACTGGCGCAGCCTGCCCGGGGGCGCGATGACCAACTACAACCGCGGCTTCACCGGCGTGCACGAGATCGGGCACTGGCTGGGGTTGTTCCACACGTTCGAGA
The DNA here is from genome assembly GCF_041950495.1 of Nonomuraea sp. MTCD27. NCBI lineage: Bacteria > Bacillati > Actinomycetota > Actinomycetes > Streptosporangiales > Streptosporangiaceae > Nonomuraea > Nonomuraea sp. MTCD27. The sequence continues at coordinate 109,047 of NZ_JBGNUW010000015.1, forward strand.
ACGGCTGCGCGGCCCCCGGCGACGGCATCGACGACACGCCGCCCGAGGCCAGGCCGACCGAGGCGTGCCCGCAGGACAAGGACACCTGCACCGCGCACAAGGGCAAGGACCCGGCGCACAACTACATGGACTACGCCCACGACCGGTGCATGTGGGAGTTCACGCAGGGGCAGGCAGATCGCATGCACGAGATGTGGGCGGCGTACCGCGACACGGCGGCTGCCTAGATTTCCGGCAAATTACGATGTGTGGGTGACAGCACCAAAGGCACTCGACGCTCCGCACCGGACGCCCGGGATCCTCGGCCCCGAATACCGGACGGCCACGTTAGGGATCCTGCTCGTCGTCACGCTGATCGCCTTCGAGGGGATGTCGGTCGGCGTCGTCATGCCGGTCATCGCCAGGGAGCTGAACGCGCTCGACCTGTACGGCCTCAGCTTCTCCGCCTTCCTCATCGCCAGCCTGTTCATGAACGTGGTGGCCGGGCTCTGGTCGGACCGGCGCGGGTACCGGCTGCCGTTCCTGGCCGGGGTGGTGCTGTTCGTGATCGGGATGGGGCTGGCCGGGGCGGCCGTCTCGCCCGGGATGTTCCTGGTGTCGCGGGCCGTGCAGGGGCTGGGCGCCGGCGCCTCCATCGTGGCGCTGTACGTGATGATCGCCCGGGTCTATCCGGTGGACGTACGGCCCAAGGCGTTCGCCGCCGTCTCCGCCGCCTGGGTCGTGCCCGCCATGGTCGGGCCGGCCGTGGCCGGGACCGTCGGCGAGCATCTGGGCTGGCGCTACGTCTTCTACGGGATCATCCCGCTGGTCGTGCCCGCGCTCGCGATGCTCGTACCCGCGTTGCGGATGGGGTCGCCGTCCGACGCCGAGCCCGGTACCGGGCCCCGCTCCAGGCCGGTGGCGATGACGCTGGCCGCCACCGCCACGGCGGGCGGGGCCGGGCTCCTGCTGCACGGGGCGGACCGGCTGCACACGGACCTGGCGCCCGCGGCCGTGGAGACGGTGGCCGGGCTGGCCCTGCTGTTCTACGGCCTGCACCGGCTCCTGCCGCCGGGCGCGCTGCGGTTCGGGCGCGGGCTGCCCACGACCGTCCTGATGCGCGGGTTCTACTCGGCCGCCTTCTTCGGCGTCAACCAGTTCATCCCGCTGGCGCTGCACGAGGTGAAGGCGTTCGACCCGACGGCCGCGGGCATCGCGCTGACGACCGGGGCGCTCGGCTGGTCCGCGGGGTCGTACCTGCAGAGCAGGCGCCCCGGCGCGGCGCACAGGAGGATCAGGCTGGGTGCCGGGTGCCTCACCGCCTCGATCCTGATCTGCACGCTCTGCGTCCTTCCGGGGGTGACGGGGTGGATCGCGGTGCCGGCCTGGATCGTGGCGGGCTTCGGGATGGGCTTCGGCATCACCACGGTCAGCGTCCTGGCGATGAGGCAGTCCCCGGTCAACGAGCAGGGGGCCAACTCGGCGGCGCTGTCGGTGTCCGACCAGCTCGGGTCGGCGCTGTCGGTCGGGATCGGCGGGGCGGTGGTGAACGTGATCGGGCACTCCCCGTCGGAGATCGCCAGCGGGTTCCTGGTCATCTCGGGCCTCATGGCCGCCATCGCGCTGGCGGCCACGCTGCTCGCCGGGCGCACCCGCTGAATTCCGTCCCTCCCGTCACAGCGACCACGGTTCTCCTGATCCCCGTGGCGAGGAGTGATAGGACAGCGGGCAAGGAGGTGCCATGGAGGGTGATCACCGAGTCTGGCCTCCCGGGCCGGGGGCCAGGCATCGCCGTACTCCTCCAGAGGACACGGAGCCCGCGTGGGGTGCGGACCGTGACGAGGAGCCGCGACGGGGCCGCGCCGGCCTCCCGTACTCCTCGGGACGGGACCTCGGCCCCTTACCTCAGGACCAGGACCCCACGGCCCGCGCGCCCGGCCCTTCGACGCCTGACCTGAACGCGCGCCGAGGACGCCCTCCCGAGCCTCCACCCGACTGGGGCCGCCCGCCCGCGGCTCCTCCGGACCGGGGGCGCCGAGGTTCGGGACGGCCGGTCGAGGATCTTCGGGGCCGGAGTTCGGGACGGCCGGTCGAGGTGGCGCCGGAGTGGGGGCACCGGGAGCGCCCGCATCCCCTCGACCTGGATCCGGAGGAGCCGGCGTGGAACCCCCGGATCGGCAGGACCGCCTCCCGGCCCCCCGGCCACGAGTGGGGCACGGAGGACGACCTTCCCCCGTCCGCCCGCCTCTACGGCGCTCCGGCCGACCCGGGGGTACGCAAGAGGCGCACCGGCGGGGGGCAGGTGTGGCGGCGCGTGGTGGCCGTGCTGGTGGCGCTGGCGGCCGGTGCGGGGCTGGTGGCGGGGGCCACGGTGGTGGCGTTGCGGCTCACGGCGCCGCAGGCGGAGACGGGGCGGCTGAGCGACTCGCTGGCCGGGGTGACGGCGACGCTGCCACAGGGATGGAGCGCGGGGGCGGTGGCCCCGGTCACGGGGTTCACCTCCGTCGTACGGGACGGGGGCGGGGGATTCGTGATGGCCAGGCCGGTACCCGGGCCGGTGCGGGACCCGAAGAAGGCCACGGCGGAGGCGGCGGAGCTGTACTCCAGGCTCCTGCTCAAGGGCGACCGCGTGACGATCGTCGAGGACAAGGCGGTGCCCGGCGGCCACACCCGTGCGCTCCGGGCGGAATATCGGGATGTGGTGAACCGGCCGGCGTTTCTCAGAGTGATGCTGCTCACTCGCCCGGACAAGCCCGTACTGCTCGTCGGGCTGCTCCAGCCCGAGGAGAACAACCGCAGGCAGGAGCTCGACACGGTGATGACGAGCGTCCGATAAGCCGCATAGCACGTGAGGAAGACCTTGGCCAGAATCCTCGGCTCACGGCACGTCTTGTCGGTGGGCCCGATTACCCTTGGGTCACTGTGAGAGAGCGAAGCACACGAACCCCAGAGGTGATGCGGTGAGCACCTTCGCCGCGTCCCACCTTTCGCCTTCCTATCCAGACCGGGCCGCGTGGGGCACCGCGCCCAAGTTGCGTGCCTGGCAGCAGGAGGCGTTCGACCTCTACTTCAGGCGCGAGCCGCGTGACTTCCTCACCGTGGCGACGCCGGGCGCGGGCAAGACGACCTACGCCCTGCGCATCGCCAGCGAGCTGCTCGCCAACGGGGTGATCAGGGCGGTCACCGTCGTGACCCCCACCGAGCACCTCAAGCGCCAGTGGGCCGACGCCGCCGGGCGGGTCGGCATCGGCATCGACCCGGAGTTCAAGAACAGCCAGGGCGCGACGTCGCGTGACTACACCGGGGTGGCGGTGACCTACGCGCAGGTCGCCATGCACCCGGCCCTGCACAGGGCGCGCACCGAAAACCGCAAGACGCTGGTCATCTTCGACGAGATCCACCACGCGGGCGACGCCAAGTCGTGGGGCGACGGCGTGCGGGAGGCGTTCGAGCCCGCCACGCGCCGCCTCCAGCTCACGGGCACACCGTTCCGGTCCGACGACAACCCGATCCCGTTCGTCGGCTACGAGGAGGACGCGGAGGGCTTCAAGCGCAGCGTCGCCGACTACTCCTACGGCTACGGCCCGGCCCTCGACGACGGGGTCGTGCGGCCGGTCATCTTCCTGGCGTACTCGGGGGAGATGAAGTGGCGCACGCGCGCGGGCGACGAGATCGCCGCGACGCTGGGCACCCCGCTCACCAAGGACCAGCTCTCCCAGGCGTGGCGGGCCGCGCTCGACCCCAAGGGCGACTGGATCCGCCAGGTCATGCAGGCGGCCGACCGCCGCCTCACCGAGGTGCGCAGGGGTGTGCCCGACGCGGGCGGCCTGGTCATCGCCACCGACCACGAGACCGCCCGGGCCTACGCCCGCCACCTGCGCAACATCACCGGCGAGGGCGCCACCGTGGTGCTGTCCGACGACCCGGGCGCGTCGAAGAAGATCAAGCAGTTCGCGGCCTCGGAGGACCGCTGGCTGGTGGCCGTGCGCATGGTGTCGGAGGGCGTCGACATCCCCCGCCTGTGCGTGGGCGTCTATGCCACCTCCACCTCGACCCCGCTCTTCTTCGCCCAGGCCGTGGGCCGCTTCGTGCGGGCCCGCAAGCGCGGCGAGACCGCCTCGGTCTTCCTCCCCTCGGTGCCCACGCTCATGGGGCTGGCCAACGAGATGGAGGTGGAGCGCGACCACGTGCTCAACAAGCGGCCTCCGGAGGACGGCCTCGACGACACCCTCCTGGAGCAGGCCAACCGCCAGAAGGACAATCCCGACGTCCTGGGCGACGAGCTGCCGTTCGAGACGATGGAGACCACGGCCACCTTTGACCGGGTGCTGTTCGACGGCGGCGAGTTCGGCACCGGCGCGGAGGTCGGCTCGGCCGAGGAGGAGGACTTCATCGGCCTGCCCGGCCTGCTGGAGCCCGACCAGGTGGCCACGCTGCTGCGCAAGCGGCAGTCGGATCAGCAGGCCGCCAGGCGCAAGCAGGCGGCGGAGGAGCCCCCGCAGGCGCTGGCGCCGCACGAGCAGATCGCGGATCTGAGGCGCGAGCTGAACGGCCTGGTCGGCGCGTGGAACCACCGCACGGGGCAGCCGCACGGGGTGATCCACTCGGAGCTGCGGCGAGCGTGCGGCGGCCCGCCGATCGCCCAGGCCACCGCGGAGCAGATCCAGGAGCGGATCAGCATGATCCGCCGCTGGGCCACCCAACGCCGCTAGGACAGCCGCCGGGAGGAAGCGCGCGCCCGCCCGCCGTGGCCGCCGAGGCCGGCCGGCGGGGGCGTGCGCGCGCCGTGCTGGGCGAGGTCGCGGACATCACGCGCGGGCACCGCCACCGTCGTCGGCCATCGCCGCCCGGGCCGGTTCGTGGAGGCGCGGTCCTTCGGTGAGCGGGGCCGGGGCGGTTTCACCCCTGGCCGGTTGCCCGGTCGTGGGGATGGTGGTGGTTCAGGCGGCGGACCATGATGCGGCACAGCTCCGGCCGCAGCTCGCGCTCGCCGTCCGCGCGGTACACCACCTGCGTGGTGCCGACCTTGCCGTGCGGCCACTCCTCGTACCCGTGGCGCCGGTACAACCGCTGCGCCGACGGATTGTCCAGCCCCACGCCGAGGGCGACCTGCTCGTGCCCCATGGCGGTGAGCCGCTCCTCGGCCGCCCGCAGCAGCTCGGTGCCGATGCCCTGGTTGCGCCGCTGCGGCACCACCTCCAGGTGGGTGAGCAGCGCGACGCCGGGCAGGTGGGTACGCAGCTCCGGCTCCTCCGCGGGGGCCAGCCAGACGTAGACGTCCCCCAGCGCCCGCTCCGCCTCCCAGGCCACCAGGAGGAACCCGTGCCCGGAGTCCTGCAGGGCCAGCCGGTCGGCGAAATAGGGCTCCTGCCCGAGCGCGCGGATCATGGCAGGAAGATCGGTATGGACGGCTTGGCGGATGTCAGGTGCCCCCACGGACGTCAAGATTCCCGGATCATACTCCTGTGAATCAATTGAGGAGGTTCATGCGGTATTGACAGTTCAAGGGTGATGCGTCGCTTTTGACCAGCCGTTTCAGCGCCTCGTCGACGCCGGACGCGAGCCGCGAACGGCTCTTGAGGTGCTCGATCCAGGCGTGGCGGTCCTCCTGCCAGCCCTTGACGTACCGTACGCAGAACTCCGGCTCGATGCTGTTGAGCCTGCCCAGCGCGGCCCGCAACGAGGCCTCCATGGCCGCCGGATCGGGATCCCGGCCGGGCGGCATCCGCCTGACCCGCCGCAGCACGTCCTTGATGAACGCCTCGCGCCGGGCCAGGAACCCCGCCCAGTGCCGGGCGTCGGTGGCGGCGCCCAGGCCCTTCCCGCCGTCGAGCAGCCAGTAGACGCCCTCGGCCAGCACGTCGCCGAACTCCTGGTCGCGCGCCCTGGCCGGCCGGTCGAACGGGTCGTACGACCGCTGCTTCACCCTCCCCGTCACCGCGAGGCTGCGCAGCGAGGTCTCCTCCAGCAGGTAGAACCAGTCCTCGTTGTAGACGTTCGGGAAGAACGAGGGGTTGCGGAACGTCTCGACCGCCAGCGCGCCGCCGCCCACGAACGACTCCTGGTGCCCGCCGGCCAGCCGGTGCGCGTGGCACACCACCGAGTTGTCCGGAAAGCCGCCGATGTGCATGCCCACCGCGTCGTAGCGGTCGAGCAGCGCCGCTGCCCTCATGACGTCCTGGTGCCCGCCGACCTCGATGTCGTCGTCGAGGAAGACGACCCGCTCCCAGCCCATGAAGTGGGCCAGGAGCAGCCCGAGGTTCCGTTTCGCGCTGAGATCGGTCACCCGGACGAACTTGGTGCCCTTCACGATCGTCGTCGTCTCGAAGTCCGGCATGTCGAGCCGGCTCACGTCGTCGACGTCGATCGCGATGTATTTGATGTCGTGCGGCATCAGGGCGGCCGCGCGGTCGGCCCTGCTCCAGGGCCGGCTGTGCAGGGTCACGAGCGGGCAGCGCAGCTCGGCCGCCAGGCGGACGGCGTGGCTGAGCCAGCGTGGATGCCGGATCGTGGGGACGACGATCGCGTCCACGGTGGCCGACGGCGCGTGGCCCGGATCCGGGTCCGGCTTGTCGACCAGGTGCCTGTGGGAGCCGTGGTGGTGCTCCGTGCCGACCTGTTCTATCTCAGTCTCCATCGGCGGGCTCCGACCATTCGTGGAGCCGAACGGTGTCCAGAGTCCAGTCCGGGGTGACGACGGCCCGGCCCTCGATCCGGACCCGGGTGAGCATGCTGTAGGACGGCGCGGTGCCGAAATGTTGCCGGAGGTAGGCGGTGTTCCGGTCGCGAAACCGTTCGTCGGTCAGCGCTCGGACCGCTCCATAGACGCCTCTGCCGTACATCCCGTTGCAGATGGTCAGGGTGCGTTCGACGTTGTAGGGATTGACCCCGCGGTAGAAGAACGCGACGTCCTCCAGGAGTCGAACATTAGCGCCTGACCCGCTGCGTACGGGGTAGTGCCTGCGCGGCGTGTCGTCGCCCTCGTCGACCTCGAAGTACGGTCCCAGCTCGCCGTCCCAGTCGGCCACCTGTCGCACCGGGAGCTCGATCCGCGCCAGCATCGACCTGGTGACCTGGTTGTAGTCCACCCCGCCCAGGAGCGCCAGGTGCGTCGTGAAGTCGTCGGAGCGTAAGTCCTCGGGGGCGCGGAGGGTGACCAGGCTCCTGGGGTTCGCGGCCCGGAGGTGGCCGTGCAGCTCGAACAGGGAGTCCAGGTCGGAGTACTTGTAGTGCTCGATGTAGTCGGCGGTCTCGGGCGACGCGTACGGGATCTTGGCCCGCTGCTCCTCCGGGAGCTGGGAGCAGATGATGGTGATCGTCTCCCCGTCGGGGAAACGCCACGGGTTGAGGCGGTAGACGTCCTGACCGGGTGCCGGCTCGGCGTTCTCGCCCGAGGCCAGGGCCCGCAGCACGGTCTGGCGCAGCCGGGTCAGCTCGGTGAGGAGCCTGCGCTGCTCCTCCAGCTCGACCGGCGTCATGTCGGCCAGCGGCAGCACGCGGGCCCGTCCGTTGCCGAGCGAGCGCCTCGTCGCGAAGAACGCGGCGTACTTCTCCAGCCTGTGCAGGGGCGGCACCTTGATCGCGTGGGTCGACTCCCACGAGGAGATCAGCGGTACGCTCACCCCGAGCGCCTCGCGCAGCTGCGCCTGGGTGATCCGCACGTCCGGCCAGTGGCCCTCGCGGAGCTCGCGCAGACGGCGCGCCAGCGCGGTCCCCGCGGATTCGTCGCCGCCCATGCCCAGCCTCACTCGATGTGAACTTCAGTGATTTCTAGTGAACATGGTTCTCCACGACGGAGTCGATAGGCGAATCCCCAGCTAGACCCCCATATCGCGCTCGACGTGGGAAAACCTGCGCACAAGAGCCACCAGTCTAGCCACCTGGCCGTGCGCGCCGTGCACGAATGGGACGCATCGGTGCGGGGTAATAATGTAAATGGGAGAAGTTCAGTTAATACAACTGAAGTTGACTGAATAATAGGTGGAGGCGGTTCGCGACGGATATGCGATGAGCCACATTCCCCACTACGAGCGGCATCCCAGCGGAAAGACCGCGGACACCCCCGAGACCCGACATCTGCAGAGGTGTCCGCGAAGCAAGGTTTGTGTCAGAGCGCGTCTCCGCACCAGGGAAAACCTCATGCCAACAGTAGTCCCCCACCTAACGGTGGCAATGCCCACTTCAATGCCCACTTCAATGCCCGCTTCGATCGAGACCAGGCAGCTGTCCCTCTTCATCCTGACGATCATGATCGTCCTGACGGTGGCGGCGATTCGCGGATTGCTCCGGCGGACGCACATCGTCATGGTGATCGGCGGCACGAGCGTCATGCTCGTGATCCTCGCCATCCTGGCCGCCGCCTACCTGATCACCTTCGCCGGAGCCTGAGAGACGAGGCCCGGCGCCGCCCGAACCCAGGTCAAAGGGTACGAAGCGGCCGCCGGGCCGGTGGTTACGTTGAGTGACTCTAAGCATTTGGACACAGAGCAGTGACCTCCTGTTAGAAGCTCGGCGGAACCGGCAACAACACTCTTGGCTGTCTTGGGATATGCAGAAGGACTTCGCCCATGTCGTCTGAGGCCACCGGAAAGTCCACGCTCACCGTCACTTCCGGCCTCTCTCGAAACGCCATCATCATCAGGCTCGAAGGCGAGCTCGACGTCAACGCGCTGCCGGTGCTCAGGGAGCACCTGCAGCGCATCTGGGACCTTCCCCCCAAACCATTCCTGATTCTGGACCTCGGTGAGGTCGCTTTCTGTGACTCCATGGGCATGAACGAGCTCGTCGACATCATGCACCGGTGCGAGTCCAGAGGCACCAGGCTGCTGCTCGGCGGGGTTCAGGGGGTCATGGCCCGGGTGTTGTCGATCACCGGTCTGCGGCACGCGTTCGAGGTGTTCGCGAGATTCGACGACGCGCTTCGGGCGGCCGTCGCGCACGTCTAGCTGCGCACACCTGGCAAATGGCTGAATCGTGTACTCACGCGGCCGGCCGGGGGATAGGGCGCCCGCTCCGGCCATCCGTCGGGATATATCCCGTCTTCTCGTCTAATGGGACCTTGAGGGTGGCTATGCCGTCTTGGACATGGACGGGGAGCGTGAACACGGCCCGGTGACGCATGGTGAGCATGGCCCGGTGCTCCTCGGCCCGCGGGGTCTCGTACAGCCAGACCAGCAGCTTCCGCCCTTCGACGCGGATGATGACCTCGGCCGTGGGGCACTCGCGCGGCGCGGCCGGCCACGTCAGCACGAGCTCCTGGCCGGCGCTCGCGGACTGCGGCACCGGGGCGCGCTCCTGGCAGGGGAGGGGTGGGGCGGGCACCGAGTGGGCCGCGGCGGCGGGATGGACGGGGGCGGCGGGGTGGGGGATGGCGTTCATCGCGATCGTCCCGCCCTCCAGCAGGCATAACGTCACTATCGCGCCCGCGCGCTCGACCTTGGTGCCCTTGACGAGCAGCCAGAGACTGAGGGGGGCGAGAAGGAGCCAGGCCATGCCGAGGGAGAGGGCAAGCATGGAGAACCTCCCACTAGTAGGAAGAACCGTCACTCTCCGTATTGCTCCGACTTCGGAGTGGGTTCGCCCTCTTCGATATCACATGACCTGAGCGTTGCACAGTGCGTACGCTTCGTGATCAGGGAATCGGTCACCCGACGGCGGGCGCGCCTCGCAGGGTGGCGCCCGCCCGGCTCATCTCCGCCACGGCCGCCTCCGTGGTCGTCGGGGCCACGCCGGCCGTAAGGTCCAGCAGCACCCGCACCGCCAGCCCCTGCTTGACCGCGTCCAGGGCCGTGGCGCGTACGCAGTGGTCCGTGGCGATGCCCACCACGTCCACCTCCTGCACCCCGCGCTCCCTGAGCCAGTCCGCCAGCGTCGCCCCGTCACCGGAAGTGCCCTCGAAGCCGCTGTACGCCGCCGCGTACGCACCCTTGCTGAAGACCTCCTCCACCCCCGCCACGTCGAACGACGGGTGGAAGTCCGCACCGGGCGTGCCGGCCACGCAGTGGGCGGGCCAGGTGGAGACGTAGTCGGGGGTCTCGGAGAAGTGGCTGCCGGGGGAGATGTGGTAGTCGCGGGTCGCCACGACGTGGTCGTAGCCGTGGTCGGCCACGTGGCGGGTGATCGCCGCGGCCACCTCCGAGCCCCCGGCCACGGCCAGGCTGCCGCCCTCGCAGAAGTCGTTCTGCACATCGACGATGATCAACGCGCTGCCCATAGGTAGCACGATACGTCAGGCGAATTCGGTGGGAATCGCCGCGTACCCCCGCCCCAGGTGGAGGGCCTCCTGCGGGAGGGTGGCGACGGCGGCGGCGTGGCGGTCGCGCGCGGCGGACAGGGGCTCCCGGCCGACGACCACCCCCTCGCGCACGAGCTGGTGCAGCAGGGGGACGCCGCCCTCGGGGGCGAGCCCGCCGGTGGTGATCAGCTCGGTCTCGACGTGACCGGACTCGTCCATCAGCCGGTACGCCTCCTTGCGGCCCCCGCGCGACGGCTTGCCCACCGAGCGCTTGGCCACGGCCTCCAGCTTGCCCGTGGCCGTCTCCCGCGCCACGAGCTTGTACACCAGGGCCGCCGTCGGCACGCCGGAACCGGTCACCAGGGAGGTGCCCACGCCGTAGCCGTCCACGGGGGCGGCGGCGAGCGCGGCGATGGCGTACTCGTCGAGGTCGGAGGTGACCAGGATGCGGGTGTTGAAGGCGCCGAGGGCGTCGAGCTGCTCGCGCACCTCCTGGGCCGCCGCCGCCAGGTCCCCGGAGTCGATGCGGACCGCGCCCAGCTTCGGGCCGGCCAGCTCGACGGCCGAGCGCACCGCCTCGGCCACGTCGTACGTGTCCACCAGCAGCGTCGTCTCGGCCCCGAGCGAGGCGATCTGGGCCTCGAACGCCGCCCGCTCCGAGTCGTGGAGCAGCGTGAACGCGTGCGCCGCCGTGCCGGCCGTGGGCACGCCGTACACGCGCCCGGCCATCAGGTTGGAGGTCGAGGCGAACCCGGCGATGTACGCGGCCCTGGCGGCGGCCACCGCGGCGGCCTCGTGCGTGCGGCGCGAGCCCATCTCGATGAGCGGCCGCGGGCCGGCGGCGTTGGTCATGCGGGAGGCGGCCGAGGCGATGGCGCAGTCGTGGTTCAGGACCGACAGCGTCACCGTCTCCAGGAGCACGGCCTCGGCGAACGTGCCCTCCACGATCATGATGGGGGAGGCGGGGAAGTAGAGGTCGCCCTCGCGGTAGCCGTAGATGTTCCCGGAAAACCGGTAATCGGCGAGAAACGCCAGAGTGGTGTCGTCGACGACCTGGTGCTCCCGCAGATAAGTGAGTTCCTCGTCACCAAAACGGAAGCGTTCGAGCTCGTCCAGGACACGTCCCGTCCCGGCGACGACTCCATAGCGCCGCCCGCCTGGCAGATGGCGGGCGAACACCTCGAAAACCGCGCGCCGGTGCGCCGCGCCGCTCCGCAGGGCGGCCTGCAGCATCGTCAGCTCATAGTGATCTGTGAGCAACGCAGTGCTCATGGTCATTCTCACGAGTCGAAGACTACGGCCCAGATAGGGCAGACTCGGGGATGTGGGTAGCACCGCTCCAATCGCCGTTGAGCGTCCGTCATCGGACGTCCGGCCCGATCTGCCGTGGGTGACCATCGTCTGGAACGACCCGGTCAACCTCATGTCCTACGTGACCTATGTCTTCCAAACGGTCTTCGGTTATCCCAAGGAGAAGGCCGAGAAACTGATGCTGGACGTGCACCACAAGGGCAAAGCGGTCGTGTCCAGTGGCACGCGCGAGGAGATGGAACGGGATGTGCAGATTCTCCACTCCTACGGCCTGTGGGCGACGGTCCAGCCGGACTCGGTCAAGTGAGTCATATGAGTCGTACAAGTCGTACAACACAGAGGTCGAGGCCAGTGAGGCGGCGCGGGTGAGTTCGGGGTTCTCGCGGGGCAAGGAAGGCGCCGTCATCGCCAAGTTCGAGGCGGCGGAGATTTCGCTGCTGCGCTCGCTGGTCTCGATGATGCTGGGCATCGTCTCCCCGGGGCAGACGAGCGACGACCCGCTGGAGCGGGCCCTGGGCATCGGCGACAGCGCGGTGCCGTCCGATCCGGTGCTGGCCAGGCTGTTCCCCTCGGCGTACGAGGACGAGAAGGAGGCGGCGGAGTTCCGCCGCTACACCGAGGCCACGCTGCGCGACGGCAAGCGGGCCGACGCGCAGACCGTCCACGAGACCGCCCGGGCGGGGCGTGCCGAACTGTCGCCCGAGCAGGCCCAGGCGTGGCTGCGCTCGCTCAACGACCTGCGCCTGACGCTCGGCACCAAGCTCGACGTGACCGAGGAGATCCACGACGAGATCGCGATGATGTCCGAGGACGACCCCCGTTATCCGGCCTATGTCACCTATGACTGGCTGACCTACCTCCAGGACAGCCTGGTCCGTGCCCTCTGGTAATTTCCGGGCATGCTGTCGATCTCGCAGGAACTGGTAGACAAGATCGTCGCCCATGCCCGGGCGGATCACCCCGACGAGGCGTGCGGCGTCATCGCGGGCAAGGACGGTGTGCCCGAGCGGTTCATCCCGATGGAGAACGCCGAGCGTTCGCCCACTTTCTACCGCTTCGACTCGATGGAGCAGTTCCGGGTCTGGCGTGACATGGACGATCGCGACGAGGAGCCCGTCGTGATCTACCACTCCCACACCGCCACCGAGGCGTACCCGTCGCGCACCGACGTGTCCTACGCCTCCGAGCCCAACGCCCACTACGTCCTGGTCTCGACGAGGGACGAGAACGAGGTGGAGTTCCGCTCGTACCGCATCCTCGAAGGTGTGATTACCGAGGAAGAGGTAAGGTTTCTCCCATGATGGCCAGGCCTGTGCAGAGCTTCCTCTTCGCACACACTCCTGCTGTCGTCGTCTACGACTGTCGCTGATTCGGAATCCGCATCAAGCCGTCGGCGTTGCTGCCGATGGGACGACGACCTGACCTGAGGAGACTGACCGCGATGGCCATCGAGGTTCGCATTCCGACCATCCTGCGCAATTACACTGACGGCGCCAAGGCCGTGAGTGCCGAGGGGGCCACCCTCGAAGAGCTGATCAGCAACCTGGAGTCGCACCACCCCGGCATCAAGGACCGCCTGGTCGACCAGGGCGCGCTGCGCCGCTTCGTCAACGTCTACCTGAACGACGAGGACGTGCGCTTCCTCGGCGGCCTCGGCACGCCGGTGTCCGACGGTGACACGGTGACCGTCCTCCCCGCTGTCGCCGGCGGGTGACATGCGTTTCGACTCGCTGATCGACTCGGTCGGCCGCACCCCGCTGGTCGGGCTGCCGAGGTTGTCGCCCTCCGCCGACGTGCGTGTCTGGGCCAAGCTCGAGGACCGCAACCCGACCGGGTCGATCAAGGACAGGCCGGCGCTCTGGATGATCCAGGAGGCGGAGAAGGACGGCCGCCTCACCCCTGGCTGCACGATCCTGGAGCCCACCAGCGGCAACACCGGCATCTCGCTCGCCATGTCGGCCAAGCTCAAGGGCTACAAGCTGATCTGCGTGATGCCGGAGAACACCTCGGAGGAGCGCCGCCAGCTGCTGCGCATGTGGGGTGCGGAGATCATCTCCTCGCCCGCCGCGGGCGGCTCCAACGAGGCGGTGCGCGTGGCCAAGGGCCTGGCGGCCGAGAACCCGTCCTGGGTGATGCTCTACCAGTACGGAAACCCGGCCAACTGGCGCTCCCACTACGAGGGCACCGGCCCCGAGATCCTCGAGGACCTGCCCACGGTCACCCACTTCGTGGCCGGGCTCGGCACGACCGGGACGCTGATGGGCGTCGGGCGGTTCCTGCGCGAGCGGGTGCCCGGCGTGCAGATCGTCGCCGCCGAGCCGCGCTACGGCGAGCTGGTCTACGGGCTGCGCAACGTGGACGAGGGCTTCATCCCCGAGCTCTACGACGAGTCCGTGCTGACCACCCGCTTCTCGGTGGGCTCGGCCGACGCGCTCAGGCGCACCCGCGAGCTGCTGGCCGCCGAGGGCATCTTCGCCGGGGTGTCGACCGGGGCCGCGCTGCACGCGGCGCTGGGCGTGGCCAGGAAGGCGGTCCAGGCGGGCGAGCGGGCCGACGTCGTGTTCGTGGTGGCCGACGGCGGCTGGAAATACCTGTCCACCGGCGCGTACGAGGGCACGCTCGACGAGGCGGAAGAGCGCCTCGAAGGCCAGCTCTGGGCATAGACCCACACCTGCGTGACGAAGGCGGCCGGTCCGAAGGGACCGGCCGCCTTTCTCGTCCGTGTGTGCCGCCACCCGCCGGGCGGCCACCACGGGCTAGTTGAACAGCAGCCGCAGCGAGAACGTCGCCTCGCTGTCGGTCTGCGTGCCGCTCAGGCCGACGGCCCGCAGCACCTGGGCGTTGGCCTTGTCGTCACCCTCCATGGACTTGAGGTAAAGGTTCTCCACCTTGTCCAGGTCCACGAAGAGCGCGTAGTTCACGTCGGCCGCGTTGGGGATCGCCGTCTGGAACGTCTCCGAGTCGGCGAGCGTGCCCTCCTCAGCCAGCTTCTTGGCGTACTCGTCCGTCGTCGCCACCGTGAAGACGCCGTCGCCGGAGACCTTGGCGATCTGCGGGGCGGGCTGGCCGCTCTGCGTCATCGCCCGCTGGATCTTGTCCAGGATGGCCTGCGCCTTGGCCGGGTCGGTGGCGATGCGCACGCCGCCCTTGATCTGGTCGCTGTCCAGGCCCTCGCTGTCCACGGCGACCGTGAAGTTCTTGCCGAAGATCGTGGCCAGGTCGGCGGGCAGCTCCAGACCGAACTGCGTCTTGGCCTGCTGGAGGAGCTGCGAGATCTCGGCGCTGCCGGCCGCCGTGGCCTGCTTCTCGATCTCGGCCCACTGCTTGGTGACGATCTGGTCCATGCCGGAGATCGACAGGGCGCCGGCCGTGGTGGCGGGCAGGGTGCCGAGGTTGGCCTTGGGCAGGTCGCCCTCGGGGGTCATGCCCTTCGCGCCCCGTACGACGCCGGCGAGCTCGACGTAGGCGCTGTCGAAGCGCAGCGCGCCGGCGAACCTGGCGTCCTTGACCTGGTCGAGGGTCGCGGCCTGGTCGGCCGGGATCTCCTTCTTGGCCAGCTCGAGCAGGCCGCCCATGTCGGCCCAGAACGACAGCACGCCCTGCTCGCCGACGGCGCCCATGTCCTCGCTGAACTCGGCGTTGTCGGCCAGGCTGCCCTCGGCCTGCGCGTACTTGTCGGCCAGGGCCTGCGTGGCGGTCAGCAGCGCGTAGTCCTCGCGGAAGGCGATGCCGTACTTGTCGCCGTCCATCAGCTTGGCGATGCCGGCCTTGGCCTGCTCCTGGTCCTTGACCTGGACGGCCACCGCGAAGTCGGGCTCCTCCTTGCCGGAGGGCACGGCGGCGAAGCCGATCCGGCTGCCCAGCCAGGGGTCGACGTCCTTGGCGAAGTCGATCTTGCTGTCCGGGTCCTGCTCGTTGATCGTGTCGAACAGCGCCTTGCGCGGGTCCTCGCCGGAGAAGGTGTCCTTGGTGACCGTGAACTTCCTGGCCAGCTGGAACAGCGCCAGCTTCTGGTTCGCGGCCGGGTCCAGGTCGAGGCGGGCGTAGGCGATGGAGTTGGCGGGCAGGACGTCGTTCGGCTGCGTGCCGCCGCCGCCGAAGGCGCCCACGGCCCACACCGCGCCGCCACCGAGCACGACCACCGCGAGCGCCGCGGCGATGGCGATGATCCAGCTCTTGCGGCCCTTCTTCGCCGGCTCCGCCGGGCCGAAGCCGTCGGGGCCCTGCTGCTGCCAGCCGCCCTGGGCGTACTGGTCCTGCTGCCAGCCCTGCTGTGGCTGCTGCTGTTGCCAGCCGCCCTGGGCCTGCTGCTGGCCGTACTGCTGCTGCCCATGCTGTTGCCGGCCGTACTGCTGGTCCCCGTACTGCTGCTGGCCGTACTGGGGAGCGCCGTAGGAAGGCTGCTGCTGGCCGTACTGAGGGCCGTAGGCGGGCTGCTGCTGGCCATGAGATGCCTGCTGCTGGCCATAGGGCTGCTGCTGGTACGGCTGTTGCGGTGGGTAGGGCTGCCCCGGATACTGCGCCGTCGGCGGAGTCTCCGGCTGCTGCCCCTGGTTCCAGTTGTACGCCGTGGTCCGGTCAGGATCCTGGCCATAGGGGGGATTGTTAGCAGACATCACTCAACTCACAATGTGGACTTTTGACCACAGAGAACGTAGCTGATGTTGCTGTACGGGCGCTTGCAATGTACTGAAGTCGGTATTTAGACCCGGTTCAGCTCTTTGCGCAGTATGTCGATGTGAACCTCGCCGTCCCCGTAATCGAGGACGTTCTCCCAGGGCACGAACATGCACCCGGCGTAGACCAGGCGGGCCAGCGTCCGCGAGAGCCAGGCCGATCGGCCCTGGCGATCACGAGTGAGGCCGAGCAGGAGCGGGGCGCGCCGGCTCGAGACGACCAGGCCGTAGACGGTGTGGCTCTGCTGGAGCGCGCCCCTGTGCTTGACGACCCGGATGTCCACCACGAAACCGACCCACACCCCGTTGGAGTCCCAAACGGACTGACCGATGAGTTCGGTGACACTTGCCATGATCAAACGGTGTCACCCGAATCACGTTTTCGCAGGTAGGCGCGCTGATGGGCGAATGCTCTACTCTTATCTAGAACATAATTCCAGCTGAGGGGCAGGTACGGATGACCAAGTTCGACGAGGCCACGCAGGCGATCAGGGTGGACGAGAACACCTATGACGTGTGCCTCGATCCCGGCTACTCGATCGGCGGCCCGCTCAACGGCGGCTACCTGATGGCCGTGATCCTGCGTGCGGCGGTGGACGCCTCGCCGTTCGAGCATCCGGTGAGCACGACGGCGCAGTTCCTGAAGGCGCCGGTGGCCGGGCCCGCGCAGGTCAGGGTGGAGCCGCTCAAGGCGGGCCGGACGGCCGCGTTCGCCAGGGTGACGCTGGTGCAGGACGGCGCGGCGCAGATCGAGGGCCTGATCACGACGGCCACGCTGAACGACGTCGAGCCGATTTATGCCGACAAAGCGGCTTACTCCATGCCGCCGATCGAGGACTGCACCAAGCTGCCCGACCCCAAGCCCGAGTCGGGCATGACGCTGAACGCCCAGATGGACCTGGTCTTCGACCCGCCCACGATCGGCTGGCTGAAGGGCGAGCCCACCGGCCGGCCGGAGGCGCGGGCGTACTTCAGGATGGCCGAGCCCCAGGACCCCGACCCGTACGTGCTGGCGCTGGCCGTGGACGCCCTGCCCCCCGTCGTGTTCTCCGCCGGCGGGCGCGGCTGGGCGCCCACCGTGGACCTCACCTGGCACCTGCGCGCCCTGCCCGCGCCCGGCTGGCTGACGCTGCTCGGCAGCGGCCGGCTGGTCTCCGACGGCTGGTTCGACGAGGAGGTCGAGGTGCGCGACTCCGCGGGCCGCCTCATCGCCCAGTCGCGCCAGCTCGCCCGCGTCGGGAGAGGCTGAAAACACCCGGCCGGCAGGCACCGACAGGGCGCCGACAGGCCTTGATGTGACGAAGGCAACATCGCATCAAGGCCACGTGTCGCAGGTGTGAGCATTCTTACGCAGTGTTGATCGTGCAGGTCGCCTACCCTCTAGAGCGTGCCGGACGCGAGTATTGGGATCTTCGACAGCGGGGTCGGCGGCTTGACGGTCGCGAGAGCGATCATCGATCAGCTGCCCCACGAATCCATCACCTACGTGGCCGACACGGCCCGTCAGCCGTACGGGCCGAAACGCATAGCGGAGCTGCGCGCCTACGCTCTGGAGGTCATGGACCACCTCGTCGAGCAGAACGTCAAGATGCTCGTGATCGCGTGCAACAGCGCCAGTGCCGCCGTGCTGCGCGACGCCCGCGAGCGCTATGACATGCCCGTCGTCGAGGTGATCATGCCGGCCACCAGGCGGGCGGTGCAGGCCACCCGCAGCGGAAGGGTCGGCGTGATCGCCACCAGGGCCACCATCGAGTCCATGGCCTATCACGACGCCTTCACCGCGGCTCCCGACGTGCAGCTCACCGGCGTGGCCGCCCCACGCCTGGTGGAGTACGTCGAGCGAGGAGAGACGATGAGCGACGAGCTCATCGAGGTCGTGCGCGAATACCTGGAGCCCATCAGGGCCGCCGGGTGCGACACGCTCATCCTCGGTTGCACGCACTACCCGCTGCTGACGGGCGCCATCTCCTACGTCGCCGGTGACGGAGTCACGCTGATCTCCAGCGCTGAAGAGACGGCCAAGGACGTCTACCGGATCCTGCACGACCGCGATCTGGCGGTGGGAAGCGAGGCCACCCCCCGGCATCGCTTCCGCGCCACCGGCGACTCCCTGCTCTTCGCCCGGCTCGGGCGACGTTTCCTGGGCCCGGAGATCGATGTGGTCGAAGTCGCACCAGTGGGGGGTACTACCTTTAACGGGAGGCCCACATGAAGGTGACCATCGTCGGCTGCTCCGGGAGCTACCCCGGCCCCGACAGTCCCGCGTCCTGCTACCTCCTCGAAGCCGACGGGTTCAGGATGTTGCTCGACCTCGGCAGCGGGTCGCTGGGGGCGCTGCAGCGCCACATCGGCCTGTACGACGTGGACGCGATCTGCCTGTCACACCTGCACGCCGATCATTGTCTCGACATCTGCGGCTATCACGTGGCCCGCACGTACGGGCCCGCGGCCCCGTACCCTCTCGTGCCCGTCTACGCGCCCGCCGCCGCGCCCGCCCGCCTGGCGGCCGCGTACGGCATGCCCGAGGAGCCGGGCCTGGAGACCGCGTTCGAGTTCGTGCCGCTCTCCCCGGGCTCGTTCGAGATCGGGCCCTTCACCCTCACCGCCGGCCTGGTGAACCACCCGGTCGAGGCGTACGGCTTCCGCGTCGCCAACGGCGGCCGGAGCGTGGCCTACTCCGGTGACACCGGCGAGTCGGACGAGCTGGTCAAGCTGGCCACGGGCGCCGACCTGCTGCTGTGCGAGGCGTCGTTCGTGGAGGGCCCCGATCTGCCCCCCGGCCTGCACCTGACCGGCCGCCAGGCGGCCGAGCACGCCGCCAAGGCCGACGTGGGCAGGCTCGTGCTCACCCACCTCGTCCCCTGGAACGCCCAGGCCACCGTGCTGGAGGAGGCGTCGGGAGGCGGCTATGACGGGCCGATGGAGCTGGCCCGCAGCGGCTCCGTCTACGACCTGGCCTGAACCTCGGTGAAGTCACGCATGCGGGGCAGCGGCGAGAACAGCAACGGCAGGAACGCCAGCACCCTGCCGACCACGAGCACCCACAGCGTCTGACGTACCCCGATCTGCTGGGCGACGAGCCCGCCGAGCAGCGCCCCCAGCGGCATCACACCCCACGTCATGAAGCGCACCGACGCGTTGACCCGGCCGAGCAGATGGTCGGGGGTGACGATCTGGCGGTAGGTGATCTGGCCCACGTTCGAAAGTGTCGCGCTCCACGAGATCATGATCGAAGTGATCGCGAAGCAGACGACCCGCCAGTCGGCCTCCGTCAACGGCAGGAGCAGGGCGAACGGGGCACCCGTCAGGGCGGCCAGCCAGGTCATCCTGGCGGTGCCCTGCCTTCTGGCCAGCCAGCCGCCGGTGAGACCGCCGAGCAGGCCGCCGATCCCGCCGGTCATCACCAGCGCCCCGACCGCGCCCGGCGCGAGCTTCACCGTCTCGGCCAGGAACAGCACCGACAGGCCCATCACACCGCTCACGCACAGGTTGCCGATCGCCGAGGAGGACACGAACGCGCGTAACAGCCGGTCCCGCCACACGTACGCCAGCCCCTCGCGGATGCCCCGCAGCAGCGGCCCGCGCTCGGTGTCGGCGGGCGGCTTGTCGGGCGCCCTGATCGAGGCCAGGAAGGCCACCGAGGCGAGCGCGCCGAACGCGGTGGCGACGATCGTGCGCGGCGCGCCCAGCAGCTGCACCAGCAGGCCCCCCACCCCGGGCCCCGCCAGGAACGCTCCCGAACGCACCACCTCCAGCTTGGCGTTGCCGTCGCCGAGCTGCCCGGTGCTCACCAGGTCAGGAAGGTACGTCTGGTCGGCCACGTCGTTGAAGACCTGCGACACCCCGGCCAGCAGCGCCACCACGAACAGCAACTCGATCGTCAGCAGGCCCAGCCCGGCCGCCACGGGGATGCTGCTGAGCAGCGCGAACTTGGCCATGTCGGAGGCCATCATCACCCGGCGCCGGCGCATCCTGTCGACCCACACCCCCGCGGGCAGGCCGATCAGCAGGAAAGCGGCCGTCTGCAACGACGACAACACTCCGACCTCCGCCGGTCCCGCGTGCAACACCAGCACGGCGACCAGCGGAAGCGCCACGCGTGAGATATTCGCCCCAAGCTCGTTCGCCACGTGCGAACTGAGGAACCGGAGGAAGTCAGGGTTACGCAACACCCCCGTTGTCATTGCGTAAGGATCCATGTGTCGGACACATTTGGTCAAGGGCGTTGTGCCGCGGAGATAGGGTGATCTGCATGTCCAGACAGGATGGCCGCGGCCCTGACCAGCTCCGTCCCATTACCATCACCAGGCAATGGCTGACCCACGCGGAAGGATCGGTGCTGGTCGAATTCGGCGGCACCCGGGTGTTGTGCGCCGCGTCGGTCCAGGACAGCGTGCCCCGGTGGCGCAGAGGCAGCGGGCAGGGCTGGGTTACGGCCGAATACGCCATGTTGCCGCGAGCGACCAATACCCGTAACGATCGTGAATCGGTCCGCGGCAAAATCGGCGGCCGGACTCACGAGATTTCCCGGTTGATCGGGCGTTCACTGCGCGCGTGCGTCGATTACAAAGCGTTGGGCGAAAACTCCATTCTGCTCGACTGCGACGTGCTGCAGGCCGACGGCGGCACCCGGACCGCCGCGATCACCGGCGCCTACGTCGCGCTGGCCGACGCGGTCGCCTGGATGCGCGAGCGCCGCATGTGCCCGGGAGACCCGCTCATCGGCTCGGTCGCGGCCGTCTCCGTCGGCGTGGTCGGCTCGGTGCCGATGCTCGACCTCTGCTACACCGAGGACGTCGCCGCCGAGACCGACATGAACGTCGTGATGACCGGCGAGGGCAGTTTCGTCGAGGTCCAGGGCACCGCCGAGGGCGCGCCCTTCGACCGCGCCGTGCTCGACCAGCTGCTCGACCTGGCCGTGGCGGGCTGTGAGGAGCTGACCCTGATCCAGCAGGAGGCCCTGGGCGCATGAAGATCGTGCTGGCCACCCGCAACGCGGGCAAGATCGCGGAGCTGCGCCGCATCCTCAGCGGGTTCGAGATCGTCGGGCTCGAGGAGTTCCCCTCGATCGGCGAGGTCGCCGAGACCGGCGTCACGTTCGAGGAGAACGCGCTGCTGAAGGCGCACGCGGTGGCTCAGCAGTCCGGGCTGCCCGCGGTGGCCGACGACTCGGGGCTGTGCGTCGACGTGCTCAACGGCATGCCGGGGGTCTTCTCGGCCCGCTGGGCGGGGCGCCACGGCGACGACCGCGCCAACCTGGAGCTGCTGCTGGCCCAGATCTCCGACGTGCCCGCCGGGAAGCTGACCGCGCACTTCGCCTGCGCCGCGGTCCTGGCGCTGCCGTCGGGGGAACACCGCGTGGTGGAGGGCACTCTGCCCGGCCGCCTCGTCACGACGCCGCGGGGGTCCAACGGCTTCGGCTACGACCCGATCTTCGTGCCCGACGGCGAGGAGCGCACGACGGCCGAGATGGCGCCCGAGGAGAAGGACGCGATCAGCCACCGCGGGCGCGCCTTCCGCGCGCTGGCGCCGATCGTGCGCGATCTGCTCAGCTCGTAACCACCGCGTAAGAACCCTGTGGCGCGGGGGGACGTACCTTCGGACTGTGCAGAGGAATGAGATGGCTCCCGCCTGGGCGGGCGCCTTGGCGGGACTGGTGTCCGGAGGCGTGGCCCTCGGGATCGCGCAGCTCGTGGCCGGATTCGTCGGGCCCGAGACGTTTCCCGTGGTGGCCGTGGGCGATGCGACCGTCGATCTGACGCCCGCCCCGGTCAAGGACTTCGCGATCAGGACGTTCGGCGAGAACGACAAGGCCGTTCTCGTGGGGGGCGTGCTGGTGGTGCTCGCCGGGGTCGCCGCTCTCATCGGGGTGCTGGCCTGGCGACGGCTCGCCTACGGCTTCGCGGGGCTGGCGGCGTTCGGGGTGATCGGCGCGCTGGCGGTGGTCACCCGGCCGGACGCCGGGCCCCTGGACGCGTTGCCGACCGTGGTGGGGGTGGCCGTCGGCGCCTGGGCACTCGCCTGGCTGGTACGCCGGGCGGGCGGGCGACGAGGTGCCGGGCCCGCCCCGGACACGGCCTCCGCCTCCGCTGCCTCGGTCCCCCTCACCCTGGTCGGTGCCGAGCGGGCCACCTCAGCTGTCGGCGAGCAGGCGGGGGACGGTGCCGAGCGGCCGGCGGTGATGCGGGCCGGGGGTGAGCCGGTCGCGTTCGATCGGCGGCGGCTGCTGACCGGGGCGGTCGGCGGTGTGGTGGTCGCCGGGGCGGCCGGGGTGCTCGGGCAGCAGCTCGGCGGGCGGCAGGCGGTGGACGCGGCGCGCACCGGGGTGGCCCTGCCCAGGCCGGCGACTCCCGCCAAGCCCCTCCCGGCAGGCGCCGATCTGCGCATCCGCGGCCTGTCGCCGTTCGTCACGCCGAACCGGGACTTCTACCGTGTCGACACCGCCCTCGTCGTCCCCCAGGTCGACCCGAACGACTGGAAGCTGCGCATCCACGGCCTGGTCGACCGTCCCGTCGAGCTCACCT
Source organism: Nonomuraea sp. MTCD27 (assembly GCF_041950495.1). Taxonomy (NCBI): domain Bacteria; kingdom Bacillati; phylum Actinomycetota; class Actinomycetes; order Streptosporangiales; family Streptosporangiaceae; genus Nonomuraea; species Nonomuraea sp. MTCD27. Next base: position 131,771 of record NZ_JBGNUW010000015.1, read on the forward strand.
ACGCCGACCTGCTGAAGATGCCGCTCACCGAGGCCGACGTCACGCTGGCCTGCGTCTCCAACGAGGTCGGCGGCCCCTATGTCGGCAACGCCCGCTGGCTGGGCGTGCGCATGTCCGAGGTGCTGCGCCGCGCGGGGCTGCGGTCCGACGCCGACATGCTGCTGTCCACCTCCGCCGACGGCTTCACCTGCGGCACCCCGGTGGACGTGGTGATGGACGGCCGGGAGGCGCTGTTCGCGGTCGCGATGAACGGCGAGGTGCTCCCCGTCGACCACGGCTTCCCGGTGCGGCAGGTGGTGCCGGGACTGTACGGGTACGTGTCGGCCACCAAGTGGGTGGTGGACATCAAGGTGACCAGGTTCGACCGGGACGAGGCGTACTGGACCCCGCGTGGCTGGTCGGCCAAGGGCCCGATCAAGACGCAGTCGCGCATCGACGTGCCCAAGTCCGGCGACTCGCTCAAGGCGGGCGGCACCACGATCGCCGGAGTGGCGTGGGCGCAGCACACCGGCGTGGACGCGGTGGAGGTGCGCGTGGACCGCGGGCAGTGGCGGCAGGCCAAGCTGGCGGAGGTGCCCGGGCCCGACACCTGGCGGCAGTGGTCGATCGACTGGGCCGCGACTCCCGGCGAGCACACGATCGAGGTGCGGGCGACCGACGCCTCGGGGTACACCCAGACCGACCAGCTCGCGCCGCCCGCGCCCGACGGCGCGACCGGATGGCACTCCATCACCGTCAAAGTGAGCTGAGGTTTGGGACGTTTACCCAGGTACGGGGGATAGTTCGGGCGGGGAAATTCGCCGAGTTCGCCTCGTTGTCACGACGGCCCCTCTACGATCGGTCGTCGAGCATGACAGGAGGCAGGCCGTGGTCCGCGAGCGCAAGCCGAGTGTCCGATGGGCCCTTCCGGAGGGACGGTACAACCCCGAGGTGGCCGATGGGGTGCGGTGGCTGGACTACGAGCAGGCCGCCCACCCCGCCCTGGACGGCTCCGCTCCCAGAGCCGGCGCCGGGACCGGCGCGGCGGCCACCGCCGGGAGCGCCGCTGTCGAGACCACCTGTGGGCTGCCGGAGGGTGGCGACTGGTTCGACCTGCCCGGGCGGCCGCCCAGGCTCGCCGACAGCCGCCCGTACGGTGTGCCGGGAGGGCTCGCGCAGCCGGACCCACAGGTGGAGCGGGACCTGGCGGAGGCGCTGCGGCCCGGCGCCCGCTTTCCCGACCCGCGCGGCACCTGGGTGCGACTGGTGAACGGCGGCGGCCCCGCCGACGACCCCTTCCGGGCCACCAACGCCGCCGACTGCGCGCTGGCGGTGCTGTCCACCTGGCACGGCGAGCCCGCCACGGCCGCGCCGAGGCTGCCCGAGTACGACCCGATCGGCCGCCCGGTGCTGACCGGCGAGCGGGGCAGCGTGGCCAGGATCGAGCGGTGGGTGGGGCACCGCCTGCAGTACGCGGGCCAGGGCCGGCACGCCTACCCGATGATCGCGCGGCGGCTGCTCGACGCCGGGCACGGGGCGGCCGCCGTCATCGTGGTGCGCTGGCCGGGAGGAGGTTCGCACGCCTGGAACGCGGTCAACTTCGACGGCGAGGTGATCTGGATCGACGCCCAGCGCGGGCACATGTCGGTCGAGCCGCCGTACCGGACCGTGACCGGGGTGTTCTGCTCGATCCTCGACCGCCAGGGGCGGCCGCGATGAACATGGAGCAGGCCAGGGCGCTGGCCGAGGAGTACTACAACGGGGTGCGGCCGCCGGAGGAGGCGGTGCCGGTGGGTGTGTACGCGTTCGACGGCGGTTACGTGGCGTGGGTGCGGGACCTGGAACCCGACGATCCGGCCCGGCTGCCGGAGACGGCCGGCGCCGGGTGCGTCGTGATCGACCGGGCGACAGGCGAGGTGGTGGCCCGGCCGCTGCTCGACCCGGAGACAGTGGCCGAGCTCTGGCCGGGCCGCACACCTCGCTGACAACCCGGCTGACAGGCCTGGGGGATCATCAAGAGGGGCCGGGCGCCGCCCCCGTAATGACGCCCGACCCGCACATACCCTCTATCCGGGTTTATCGGTTTTATTCGACTACGGGTCTTTTGCCCGACTCAATCCGTGGCCAGAGAGCCCACGATCGAGGCCCGCGCGGCGCGGCGGGCCGGGACCACCGCCGCCAGCACGCCCGCCAGCCCCGACAGCGCCACGAACAGCGCGATCTGCGGCACCGGCGCCGAGAACAGGGCCCCGTCCAGCATCGCCCGTAGCGCGGCCCACCCGAAGACGACGCCCAGCACGACGCCCACCAGCGCCCCGATCAGGCCGAGGATCAGCGCCTCGACGGACAGCATCCGGCGGAGCTGCGGCCGGGTCAGGCCCAGGGCCCGCAGCAGGGCCGACTCCCTGGTCCGCTCGTGCACCGACAGGGACAGCGTGTTCGCGATGCCCAGGAGCGAGATGAGGATCGCCAGCCCCAGCAGCCCGGTGATGATCATGAGCATCATGTCGAGGGTCTCGTCGAACTGCCCGCGTATCTCCGTCGAGCTGCTCACCTGCACGGTCGGGTAGGGCGCGGCGGCGGCGTCCACCACCGCGCGGGCCCGGTCCGCCGCCACCCCGTCCTTGGCGTTCACCATGACGCGGGAGTCGGGCACGGCGCCGAAGTAGGCGTCGAACGGCCGCTCCGCGATCGTGACGGGAGTCAGCGACGACTGGGAGCCGTTGAGCAGCGCGACCACCTTCAGCGAGACCGTGCCCGCGCGTTTCGTGGCGAGCGTCACCGTGTCGCCGACCCGCGCGCCGAGCGCCTCGGCCGTGAGGTCGTCCAGAGCCACCTGGCCCGCGCCGAAGCCCTTCATGGTCCCGGCGGACACGTACGGCTCGATGGGCCCGCTGAACGTGCCCACGTCGAGGCGCTTGCCCGCGACCGCGGCCTTGACCTCGCGGATCTGCGCCACCGAGGTCAGCTCCGGCCTGCCGCGCAGCTCCTCGGCCACGGACCTGGGGATGATGGAGTCGCGCTCCTGGCCGGCCAGCAGGTAGTCGATCGGGAACTGCTCGTCCAGCTGGGCCGTCAGCGTCAGCCTGGTGGACGCGGTGACGACCGAGATCAGCGTCATCAGCGTCACCCCGATCGTCAGCGCGACCGTGGTGGTCGCGGCCCGCTTCGGGTTGCGTCCGGAGTTGTCCACCGCCAGGCGGCCCGGCACCCCGAACAGCCTGCGCGGGATCCAGCCCACCAGCGCGCTCAGCGGCCTGATCAGCACCGGGCCCAGGATGAGCACCGCCAGGAAGGTCAGCGCGCCCCCGCCCATGACGACGAAGAGCGAGACCTCCTGGCCGGGCGTGAGGACGAAGGCGCCCACGCCGGTCGTGGCCAGGCCCGCGACCAGGAAGAGAGCGGCGAACCCGGCGCGTACCAGGCCGGCGCGGAACGTCTGCTCCTCGGCCTGGCTGCGCAGGGCCGCGATCGGCGGCACGCGGGTGGCCGACCTGGCCGGCAGCAGGGCCGCGCACACCGTGACCGCCAGGCCGACGGCCAGGCCGATCGCGATCGTGCCCGGGGTGAGCGTGACCGCCGCGTCCGTGTGCAGCGGGGCGTCCAACGCGCCGAGGATCGTCAGGGTGAGCGTGGCCAGGCCGTACCCGACGAGCAGGCCGAGCCCGGAGGTCACCAGGCCCACGGCGGCCGACTCCAGCATGATCGAGCCGAACACCTGCCCTCGGGTGGCCCCGATGCACCGCAGCAGCGCCATCTCCCGCGTGCGCTGGGCGACGAGGATGTTGAAGGTGTTGTAGATGACCAGCGCGGCCACCATCATCGCCACGATGCCGAACATCAGCAGGCCCATCGTGAACGAGCGGGTCTCCACCCCGGCCGCGCCGGCCAGGTCGTCGGCCAGCTCGTCCCCGGTCTTGACGGTGTACCCGCCGCCGGCGGCCGCCGCGACGGCCTGCTTCAGCCCGGGGGCCGAGCCCGCGACGTCGATCTCGGCGTACCCCTTCCCGCCGGTCATCCGCCACGCGGTGGCCGGGGTGAAGCCGACCGCGCCGGTGTAGGCCAGCATCTGGTCCACGCCGGTGTCGATCAGGCCGACGAGCCGGAAGCGGTGCTCGGCCCGCTCGCCGTCCAGCACGGTGATCGTGTCGCCGAGCCGGAAGCCCTGGGCCTCGGCGGTGTTCTCGTCCAGCACGGCCGCCTCGTCGTCGGTGCCCGGGCCGGTGCCGGAGACGACGTCGGTACGGTCCAGCGGGCCCGTGACGATCGACAGCGCCGTGGTGGGGGCGTTGCCGGCGGTCTTGCCGTTCCTGCCGAGCACGGGCGTGCTGCCGCGGACCAGGCCCTGCGCCTCGGTCACGCCCGGCAGCGCCCGGATGCGCTCCAGCACCTCCTCGGGCAGCACGTCGTCGGAGTCCTTGGGCAGCACGGCCACGTCGACCTTGCCCGCGTCGGCGGTCACCCGCTGGGCGAAGCCGGCCTCGATGGTGTCGTTCAGCACGAACGTGCCCGCGATGAAGCCCACGCCCAGCATGATCGCCAGTGACGTGAGCATCAGCCTCAGCCGGTGCGCGCGCAGCCCGGCCAGCGCGGTCTTCAGCACCTCAGGCCTCCAGCCGGACGAGCGTGTCCAGCACGGACTGCGGCGTCGGCGTGGTGAGCTCGGTGACCAGCTCGCCGTCCCGCAGGAACACCACGCGGTCGGCGTACGAGGCCGCCACCGGGTCGTGCGTGACCATGACGATGGTCTGGCCCAGCTCGCGTACGGAGGTGCGCAGGAACGACAGGACCTCGGCGCCGCTGCGCGAGTCCAGATTGCCCGTGGGCTCGTCGGCGAAGATCACCTGGGGCTTGCTGATGAGCGCCCTGGCCACGGCCACGCGCTGCTGCTGGCCGCCGGACAGCTCCGACGGCCGGTGCGCGAGCCGGTCCCGCAGCCCGACCGTGTCGATGACCCGGTCGAACAGCGGCTGGTCGGCCTGGCGGGCGGAGATGTCCAGCGGCAGGCGGATGTTCTGCTCGGCGGTCAGCGTGGGCAGCAGGTTGAACGCCTGGAAGACGAACCCGATCCGCTCCCGGCGCAGCATCGTGAGCTGCCGGTCGTTCAGCCCGGTCAGCTCCACGTCGCCGATGTGCACGGTGCCCGACGTGGCGGCGTCGAGGCCGGCCAGGCAGTGCATCAGGGTGGACTTGCCGGAGCCCGACGGGCCCATGATGGCGGTGAACGCCCCGGTGGCGAAGGACACGGTCACGCCACGCAGGGCGTGGACCTGGGCGTCGCCCTGGCCGTACACCTTGGTCAGATCGGTGGCCACCGCCGCGGGCGGGGCTTGGCGCCGGGTCTCGGTGAGCGTCACGTTCACTCCTACGTCGTGTTCTTTCAACGCGACCAACGCTAGGAGTGGAAATCTGCTGATCCATGGGCCTTGAGGAGGGACTTCATGTGCGCCGGCAGATGACCCCGGTCAGACTTTCGGCCGATGGGAGGGCACGATCAGCCCGGCCTCGTACGCGTACACCACCACCTGCGCCCGGTCCCGCAGCCCCAGTTTGGCCAGCACCCGGCCCAGATGCGTCTTCACCGTCGCCTCCGCCACCTCCAGGCGGCCCGCGATCTCCATGTTGGACAGGCCGCGCGCCACCATGAGCAGCACCTCCCGCTCGCGCGGCGTCAGCTCGCCCGCGGCCGCCGCCAGGGGCCCGTCGGTGGGCAGCTGCGCGGCGAACCGGTCCAGCATCCGCCGCAGCGTGCTGGGCGACACCACGGACTCGCCCGCGTGCACGACCCTGATCGCGGTGACCAGGTCGGCCGGCGGCACGTCCTTGAGCAGGAACCCGGCCGCGCCCGCCTTGACCGCCGAGAAGGCGTACTCGTCCAGGTCGAACGTGGTCAGGATGAGCACCTTAGGCCCCTCGATGCGCCTGGTGGCCTCCACGCCGTCCATCGTGGGCATGCGCACGTCCATCAGCACGACGTCCACCTGGGTGGTCTTCAGGATCTCCAGGGCCGCGGCGCCGTCGCCGGCCTCCGCCACCACCTCGATGTCCGGCTGGGCCGCCAGCACCATCCTGAAGCCGGTCCGCAACAACTCCTGGTCGTCGACCAGCATCACGCGAATCACGCCGCCTCCTTGGTGATGGGCAATCTGGCCAGCACCTCGAAGCCGCCGCCCCCCAGGGGGCCCGCCGACACGGCGCCGCCGTACATGCCGGCCCGCTCGCGCATGCCGATCAGGCCGTGGCCGTCGGGGCTCCTGGGGGCGGCGGCGCCCCGGCCGTCGTCGGTCACGCGGACGACCAGGTCGGGGCCGCTGTAGTCGATCTCGACGGTGGCCCGGACATCGGGGCCGCCGTGCTTGAGCGCGTTCGTCAGAGCCTCCTGGACGATGCGGTAGACCGCGAGCTGCTGGCCCTCGGGCAGGTCGGCGGGCACGCCGTCGATCCGCAGCCGGGCGGGCACGGTCGAGCCGCGTACGAGCTCCTCCAGCTGGCCCAGCCCCGGTTGCGGGGTGTAGTCGGTGCCCGCGGCCTCGTTCTCGCGCAGGACGCCCACCAGCCGGCGCATCTCGGCGAGCGCGGCGCGGCCGGTCTTCGAGATGTTCCTGACGGCCAGCCGGGCCTGCTCGATGTCGCTGTCCATGGCGTAGCCGGCGCCGTCGGCCTGCACCACCATCACGCTGACGTTGTGGGCCACCACGTCGTGCAGCTCCCGGGCGATCCTGGCCCGCTCGGCCGCGGCCGCCATCCTGGCCTGCTGGTCGCGCTCGCGCTCGGCCCGCTCGGCGCGCTCCTCCAGGCCCTCCAGGTAGCGCCTGCGCGTGCTGGCGTACAGGCCGGTCAGCCAGACCGTCACCACGAAGATCGAGCCGCTGAAGAACACGCCGAACGTCGGGTCGTACCAGTTGACCAGCGCCATGGACATGCCCAGCTCCGCCACCAGCCCCGCTGCCAGCGCCCAGCGGAACGAGCACCGGTAGGCCACCGCCCAGAGCGCGACCAGCACCGCGAGGTTGGCGGGCAGCGGATGGACCCCCGCCAGCCACTGCCCGAAGCTGATCAGCGCGACGGCGGCGAACGAGGCGATCGGCCGGTCGCGCCACACCAGCGGCGCCAGCAGCGCCGCCGACAGGGCCAGGTAGAGGCCCACACCGAGGTAGACGCCGTCGTCCGGCGGGGTACTCGCGCCGTACGGCACCGCCAGGATGGCGCAGAGCGCCGCCAGGGGAGTCACCCGCAGGGCGCCCGCCAGCTTCTCATGGCGCCTGGACCACGCCCGTACACTGCCGAACACATCATCACGATATGTAGGGCCGCCGGGACATTGGTCCGTCTGGAGGCTGAAGTACGACTACGACCCAGGTCTTACATGGCCTGGTGCTTACGCGGGGCTTACGCTGGCTTTGGCATCCTCGTTACCGGGAGCGCCCCCTGCGGGGCGAGTAAAGGGAGATCGTGATGGCGGATCATGATCGCGACGCCGGGTCGCGCGGCGAAGAGGAAGCGCCGCGCGACCCGAGTCCCACCGAGCCGACCCAGGAACTGCGCTCGCCGGGCGAGGAGCCGGGTCAGCTGAAGTACGGGGAGCAGGCGGACCGCGCATACGCGTACATCCCGCCCACCGTGCCCGATCCGGCCGGCTGGGAGCGCGAATCCTTCAGTGACTTCGCCCGCCGCAAGCGGCGCCAGATCATCGGCGCCGGCCTGATCGGCCTCGTCGTCGGCGGCCTGCTCGGCGGGCTCGGAGTGGCCGCCTTCAGCGACGATCACGACGACCACGGCCGGTACGGCGTCTGGATGCGGCCCGACCATCCCGCGCACCGCGACTTCATGATGCCGGAGAGGCTGGAATCGGGCTGCTACGAGAGCGAAGAGGATCTCTATTGCGTCGTGCCGCCGCCCGACAGGGTGTTGCCGGCTCCGGCGCCTGATGCCCCGGACGCTCCGGATGGCGAGAACGTGGCCCCGAGGCCCGTCAGGACCGGCTAGGGATCGCCGTATCGGGGATCCGCGAATTGGCGGAGTTGTCGGCGGGAATTCGTGCCGAATGCGGATCCCGCGCCCGGTGACATTTGCCGGGCGAAAACAGCGGCCGAGCCGTGGACAGGTGTGCGGGCGGGGGGACTCGAACCCCCACAGTGTTGCCACCAACAGGACCTAAACCTGCCGCGTATGCCATTTCGCCACGCCCGCGCAATCCCCGCCGCAGCGGGCTTGTGACAGTTTAGCGCTCCGAATGGGAGCAGGGGGCACCCGTGATGATGAGGTGGCTCCCGTCCGGAAGGCGATTCGGGCCCTCCGGCAAGGGGAGGGCCCGCGGCCGCCGGGTCAGGACAGGCCGAGCTTCTTCTTGAGCGAGGCCACGTGGCCCGTCGCCTTCACGTTGTAGAGCGCCTGCTCCACTTTCCCGTCGCCGTCGATGACGAAGGTCGAGCGGATGACGCCCACGACCTCCTTGCCGTACAGCTTCTTCGTGCCGTAGGCGCCGTAGGCCTGGTGGACGGCCAGGTCGGGGTCGGACAGCAGCGGGAAGGTCAGCGCGTCGCGCTCGGCGAACTTGGCCAGCTTCTCCGGCTTGTCCTTCGACACGCCGAGGACGACGAATCCCTCGGCGGTGAGCCGGCTCAGGTTGTCGCGGAAATCGCATGCCTGCTTGGTGCACCCGGGAGTCATCGCGGCGGGGTAGAAATAAAGGATCACCCGCTTGCCTCGGTGCGCATCGAGGGAGACGGTGCCGCCGTCGGCGGTGGGTAGCGTGAACTCGGGCGCGGCGTCGCCGGGCGCGAGCTTGGTTTCGGTCAATGGGCCCTCCTGAGTTCTTCCCGCCAACCTACCGGCCTGGCCGCCGTGCCGTACGGCGTGCCGACCTGACAGACTGATCACGACCAGAACGGACGGGGCCCGCCGCGGGGCACGCGTACGGTCGAAAGGAGAGCCATGGCTGACACCGATCCCGACGAGCTGGAGCGGCGGATCGCGCGGACGCGCGCGGAGCTGGCGCAGACGGTCGACGCCATTGCCGATCGGGTGAGCCCCAAGCGGGTCGCCGAGCGTACGGTGGCCGACGTCAAGAGCCGGGCCGGGCACTTCGTGGCATCCGTGGGGGATGCCCTCGGAGTGACGCCGAGGCCGGTCGAATACGCTGACGATCCCGATCGGGTGTGGGAGGAAGAGCGGCCGGATCTGGGGCCGGTGCTGATCGGGGTCGGCGCGGTGCTGGTCGTGGGGGCGGCCATCGTGCTGTGGCGGCGCCGGCGACGCCGCCTCTGAGCCGGCCGCCTCACAGGAACGTGCGGCCCTCGCCCCGGTAGGTCGGCACCGACTCCACCAGGGTGTCGCCGTCGACGAGGTGCAGCGCGTCGAAGCGCTCGCACATCTCGCCCGCCTTGGCGTGCCTGAACCACACCCGGTCGCCGATCCGCAGATCCCCGGCGGCCTGGCCGAGCAGCGGGGTCTGCACCTCGCCCGCGCCCTCGTCGCGCGCGTAGCGCAGGCCGGCGGGCAGGTACGGCTGGGGCAGGCGGCTCGGCCCGGGGGCGCCCGAGGCCAGATAGCCACCGCCGAGCACGGTCACCGTGTCCGGGGCCGGGCGGCGCACCACCGGGAGCGCGAAGAGTGCCGCCGGCCGGCCGGTGAAGCCGCGGTAGAAGTCGAACAGCCTGGGGTGGAAGAAGCCGGAGCCCGCCGCCACCTCCGTGACGGCCTTCTCGCGCGTGGTGCGCTCGACCGAGCCGGTGCCGCCGCCGTTGACGAACTCGAGGTCGGCGATCTGCCGCACCGCGTTCACGATGCGGCCGCGCCGGAGGATGAGATCCCTGGCCGAGCGGGCCTGCATGGCCCTGATGAGGCGGGCGTAGGCGGGGCCCGCGGGCGGGTCGTCGCCGACCCCGGCGATCTGCGACTCGTACGCCATCAGCCCCGCCAGCCGGAACCCCGGCCGCTTGGCGACGACGCCGGCCAGGTCGGCGGCCTGGCCGGGCTCGCGGATGGGGGAGCGGAGCGCGCCCGCCCGGAATCGCCCGCCGAGGGCGACATATCCGGCGTCGATGTCGATGCAGATCCGGATCTCGGCGCGCGGGTGGACCGCGGCCACGGCGGTCTCGATGAAGTCGAGATGGGCGGGGGAGTCGACGATCACGGTGATCTCCCGGGCCGCGCCCGGGTCCCCGGCCAGGGCGGCGAGCGCTTGCCGGTCGACCGTGGGGTAGGCGACCAGGATGTCGGTGAAGCCGTGCGCGGCCAGCCAGAGGGCCTCGGGCAGGGTGAAGGCCATGACGCCGCGGAAGCCGTCCATGGCCAGGATGCGTTCGAGGAGGGGGCGGCTGCGTACGGACTTGCTGGCGACCCGGATCGGCTTGCCCGCCGCCCGTCGTACGAGGTCGGCCGCGTTGGCCCGCATGGCTGCCAGGTCGAGGATGGCGAACGGCGGTTCGAGGGCCGCTGTGGCGCGGTCGTAGCGCTGGCGGTCATCCATACCGGCAGCGTAACCGCATATGGGGCAAATGAATATGAGACTTGTTCGCGTTAACCGTGGTCCCCGTAATGATCGGGCAAATCGGCGGCGAGGGCGCGGTTCAGGCCATGCGGGACCCATGTACGTCTGTCGTTGTGATGACCACGCTTCAGCAGATACTGCCCGGCGCCGTCGCCGCCCCCAGGCACGCCGGGCTGCGCAGGGCGAGCAGGGCGCTCAGGCCGGCGCGTACCCTCCCGGGAGCTCTGGTCGCGCTCACGCTGGCCGCCGGGCTGGGGGCGACCGCGGCCGAGGTGGTGTCGGGGCTGCTCGGCGCGCCGCTCGGCTGGGTGCCCGTGAACGAGCTGGTCGACCTCGCGAGCCGGAGCACCTGGCCGGAAATCGCCACCGGGGCCCTGGTCGTGGCGGGGGCGGGCGCGGTGATGGTGCTGCTGGCGATCGTCCCTGGCCGCTCCAGGATGGTGCCGGTCGAGACGTCCGACCCGCTGATCGTCATCGGCATCACCCGCGCGGGCCTGCGCCGCACGTTGTGCGCGGCGGCGCAGCAGGTGGCGGGCGTGGACAAGGCCCGCGTACGGCTGCGCAGGCGCACCATCGAGGTCACCGTGATGACGGGCGCGGAGAGCTCCGGCCAGATGCTCAGGCAGGTCGGGACCGCCGTGGGCGACCGCCTGGCGGGCGTGGGCACGCTGGGCACGGGCGAGGTCGTGGTCCGCCTGCGCAGGAGGGCCGCGTGATGCGCCAGTACGCCGGCAACCGCGTGGGCCTGGCCGTCGTGGGCACGACGCTGCTGGGCCTCGGGACGTACGCGTGGCTGCGCGGCGAGGACCGCTTCCTCGACCTGCCGCCGAACGCCAGGGTCCTGCCCGCCCAGACCCACAGGGCGCTGGCGGAGGAGCCCTGGCCCCTGTGGCTGCTCGCGCTGGGCCTGCTGCTGCTGGCCCTGGTCTCGCTGCGCTGGCTGCTGCTCTGCCTGGGCTGGGGGCGCCGGGGCACGCACAACGGCACGGGCACGGCGATGCTGTTCGTCGGCCTCAAGGGCGTGGACGGGCTGAGCAGGACAGGCGTGCGGGTCGCGGAGGACGGCCTGCGCATCGGCCTGACCTGCCCGGCGGCGGCGGACGTGGGGGCGGTGGTGGGCAAGCTGGATCAGGACATCGTGGGCCGGATCCGGCGCGAGATCAGCGACGACGAATGCCCGGCCGTCGTCCGGCTGCACGTGCGGCGCCCGGTCAGCACTCGATCACGTTGACGGCCAGGCCGCCGCGCGAGGTCTCCTTGTACTTGTCGAGCATGTCGCGGCCGGTGTCCCGCATGGTCTTGATCGCCTTGTCGAGGGCCACGTAGTGGCGGCCGTCGCCGCGCAGCGCGATGCGGGCCGCCGTGATGGCCTTGTTGGAGGCGACCGCGTTGCGCTCGATGCACGGGATCTGGACCAGGCCGCCGATCGGGTCGCAGGTCAGGCCCAGGTTGTGCTCGATGCCGATCTCGGCCGCGTTCTCCACCTGCTCGGGCGTGCCCCCGAGGACCTCCGTGAGCCCGGCCGAGGCCATCGAGCAGGCCGAGCCGACCTCGCCCTGGCAGCCCACCTCGGCGCCCGAGATCGAGGCGTTCTCCTTGAACAGCACGCCGATCGCGCCGGCCGTCAGGAGGAAGCGGACCACCCCCTCGTCGTCGGCATGCGGGACGAAGCGGGTGTAGTAGGTCAGGACGGCCGGGATGATGCCGGCGGCGCCGTTGGTGGGGGCGGTGACGATGCGGCCGCCGGCGGCGTTCTCCTCGTTGACCGCCAGCGCGAACAGCGTGATCCAGTCCATCGCCTGCAAGGGGTCCTTCTCGGCCGACTCCGACTGCAGGCGGCGGTGGAGCTGGTTGGCGCGGCGCTTGACCTTGAGCCCGCCGGGCAGGACGCCCTCCTTGGAGATGCCGCGGCGTACGCAGTCGGACATGACCTGCCAGAGGTTCAGCAGGCCCTGCCTAATCTCCTCCTCGGTACGCCCGAACGCCCGCTCGTTCTCCAGCATGACGGCGGAGATCGACAGGCCCGTGTTCGAGCAGTGCTTGAGCAGCTCCTCGCCGGTGGTGAAGGGGTAGGGCAGCACGGTGTCGTCCGGCTTGATGCGGTCGGCGCCGGTGGCCTTCTCGTCCACGACGAAGCCGCCGCCGACCGAGAAGTACACCTTCTCTCTGAGCCGCTCGCCGGAGGCGGAGTAGGCGGTGAAACGCATGCCGTTGGGGTGCTCGGGCAGCGAGATCTTGCGTTCGAAGACGAGGTGCTCGCCCACGACGAACGGGATCTCGTGCGTGCCGAACAGCTTGACCGTGCCGGACTCGCGCATCTCGGCGATGCGGGCGTCCACGGTGTCGACGTCGACCAGCTCCGGCTTCTCGCCGGACAGGCCGAGCAGGACCGCCTTGTCGCTGCCGTGGCCCTTGCCGGTCAGGCCGAGCGAGCCGTACAGGATGGCCTCCACGCGCGCCACCTGGTCGAGCAGGCCGTCCTGGTGGAGCCCGCGGGCGAACTTGTGGGCCGCCGCCATCGGGCCGCCCGTGTGGGAGCTCGACGGGCCGATGCCTATCTTGAAGAGGTCGAAGACGCTGATCGCCATTGATGTGCGCCCTTCCTGAAGGGCCGGGGCCCGGAACTAGCGGGCCCCGGCGAATGGGTCAGGACTCGGTGCCCGAGGTCAGCGCCGTGTACTCCTGGGCGGAGAGCAGGTCCTCGGGGTCGCCTTCCATGCGCACCCGGAACATCCAGCCCTCGCCGTACGGGTCGCTGTTGGCCAGGCTCGGGTCGTCCACGATGGACTGGTTGACCTCGACGATCTCGCCCCCGACCGGGCTGTAGATCTCGTTCACCGACTTGGTGGACTCCACCTCGCCGACGGAGTCGCCCTGCTCGACGCTCGCACCGACCTCGGGGAGCTGCACGAAGACGACGTCACCAAGGGATTCGGCGGCGAAGGCCGTGATGCCGACGGTCACGGTGAGGCCGTCGTCGAGGCCGGCCACCCACTCGTGCTCCTTGGTGTAGCTCAGGTCGTCAGGGATGTTGCTCACTTGTTCCTCCTGTAAAAGGGCAGCTCAACCAGGTCCATAGGTTCATGGCTGCCCCGGATGTCCACGGCCAGGCCTGATCCGGCGCCGGTGTCCACATAAGCCATCGCGATGGGCTTTCCCAGAGTCTGGGAAGGCGCACCACTGGTGACCTCGCCGACGACGACGCCGTTCTCGGTTACCGGGTAGCCATGGCGCGGCACCCGGCGGCCCCGCGCGACCAGGCCGACGAGCCGGCGTCGGGGCGCGTCGTCCTTGACCGCCTCGAGCGCCGACCTGCCGACGAAGTCGCCCGGCTTGTCGAATTTCACCACCCTGCCCAGCCCCGCGTCGAACGGAGTGAGCTGCTCGCCCAGTTCGTTCCCGTACAGCGGCATGCCGGCCTCGAGCCTGAGCGTGTCGCGGCTGGACAGGCCCGCCGGCCGCAGCCCGTGCGGCTCGCCGGCCGCCATGAGGGCGTGCCACAGCGGGACCGCGTCCTGGTTGGCCACGAACAGCTCGAATCCATCCTCGCCGGTGTAGCCGGTACGGGCGATGAGCGCCTGCCGGCCGTCCACCAGGCCCGGCAGGCCCGCGTAGTACTTGAGCCCGCCGAGGTCGGCGTCGGTGAGCGTGGCGAGGATCTCCTGGGAGCGGGGTCCCTGGACGGCGATCAGCGCGTACTGGTCCGAGCGATCCTCGACCACCACGTCGTACGTCTTTGTACGATTTTTCAGCTCATTACCGACTTTTTCATAGTTCGAGGCGTTGGCCACGACCATGAACTCCTCGTCCCCGAGCCGGTAGACGATGAGGTCGTCGAGCACCCCGCCGCGCTCGTTCACGATCATGGTGTACCTGGCCCGGCCGGGAGCCAGCGCCGACAGGTGGCCGACCAGCGCGTAGTCCAGCGCCTGCCCCGCCTGCGGCCCGGTCAGGAAGATCTCGCCCATGTGCGAGAGGTCGAACAGCCCGGCCGCCTCGCGAACGGCCTTGTGCTCCGCGGACTCGCTGCCGTACCGGAGCGGCATGAGCCACCCGGCGAAGTCGGTGAGCGTGGCGCCGAGGCTCTCGTGAACGTCTCGTAGCGGTGTCGGTCGGGACATTTGTCGCACCTCAGGACAGGATTGGATGCCAGCATCCTCCCCCTCTGTCATCGATGCCTGAGAGCTTCGCCCGAGCTTTGCCGGACTTTCACCTTCGGCGAGGCCCGCGGGCCTGCTTTCCAGAGGTCACCTTGCCCGTGCGGTCCTTTGCCTTGAGAGGTTTGCGGGGAGGGCTTGCTCCTTCAGGGACCCTGACCGGCTGTCAGGGTGCTCTCCCGCACGGTTTCACCGGTGATGTCCGCCAGCCTAGTGGGGTTACGGGGCTGTTGTCGCGTTCTGGGTGGGGTCGTTCAGCAGGCCGCCACGAGAGCCTCGAAGAGCGCGTGGTCCTCGGCGGCCTCCGGGTGCCACTGCACGGCCACCGTGAACCGTCCCGCGAACCGTCCCGAGTCCAGCTCCACGGCCTCGATCGTGCCGTCCGCGGCGGTGGCGGTGACCGTGAGGCCGGGGGCGAGGCGGTCGACGGCCTGGTGGTGGTAGTGCGGGACCGTCACGGGGTCCTCGCCCAGCGCCTTGGCCAGGCGGGTGCCGGGGGTCGGGGTCACCGGCAGGTGCCCGAACCGGCCGGGGCCCGGGCAGTGGTCGGTGTGGCCGACCGCGTCGGGCAGGTGCTGGAGGAGGGTGCCGCCGAGGGCGACGTTGAGGACCTGGAGGCCGCGGCAGACGCCGAGGTAGGGTAGGCCGGCGTCGAGCGCCGTCGCGAGCAGCGAGAACTCGGCCTCGTCACGAAATTTCCGGACGTAGCCGGTGCGCTCTTGCGCGTCCTGGCCGTACCTGGCCGGGTCGATGTCGCCGCCACCGGCCAGGATGAGCCCGTCCAGGCCGGGTACGACCCCGGCGGGATCGCCGGCCGGAGGCAGCAGGACGGGCTGCCCGCCGGCGCGGACGACCTGCTCCACGTACATGTACGGCAGCAGCGCGGCGGTCGTGTCCTGCCACACCGTGAACGAGGCGGGCTCGACGTAGCACGTGATGCCGATGATGGGACGCCGCACGGCGACGGGACCTCCTAGAGCGGTGTGACGTAGGCGCCGGAGATGCCCCCGTCCACCAGGAACTCGCTGCCCGTGATGAACGAGGCGTCGTCGCTGGCCAGGAACGCCACCGCCGCCGCGATCTCCGACGCCTCCGCGAAGCGGCCCACCGGGATGTGCACCAGCCGCCGCTGCGCCCGCTCCGGGTCCTTCGCGAACAGCTCCTGCAGCAGCGGCGTGTTCACCGGCCCCGGGCACAGGGCGTTCACCCGGATGCCCTCCCTGGCGAACTGCACGCCCAGCTCCCGCGACATCGCCAGCACCCCGCCCTTGGAGGCGGTGTAGGAGATCTGCGAGGTCGCCGAGCCCATGACGGCCACGAACGACGCGGTGTTGATGATCGAGCCCTTGCCCTGGCGGCGCATGTACGGGATGGCGTGCTTGCAGCACAGGTAGACGCTGGTCAGGTTCACCTCCTGGACGCGGCGCCAGGCCTCGATGCCGGTCTCCAGGATGGAGTCGTCCTCGGGGGGCGAGATGCCGGCGTTGTTGAAGGCGATGTCCACGCTGCCGTAGGTCTCGTACGCCGTGGCGAACATCCGTACGACGTCGTCCTCGCTGGTCACGTCGGCCTTGACGAACAGGCCGACGACCTCGCTCGCCGCCTTGCCGCCCGCCTCCTCGTCGATGTCCACGCAGACCACCTTGGCGCCCTCGTCGGCGAACCTGCGGGCCGTGGCCAGCCCGATCCCGCTGCCCGCGCCGGTCACGACCGCCACCCGATCCTGCAACCGCTGCATGTCACTCCCTGCCCATCGGTCGTTCACTCCGCTGACTGTTCACTCCGATGAAATGAAGACGTTCTTTGTCTCGGTGAACGCCGCCAGGGCGTCCGGGCCGAGTTCCCGGCCGAGGCCCGACTGCTTGAAGCCGCCGAACGGGGTCCAGTAGCGGACGGAGGAGTGCGAGTTCACCGACAGGGCCCCCGACTCGACGGCCCTGGCCACGCGCAGCGCCCGGCCGACGTCACGGGTCCAGATGGAGCCGCTCAGGCCGTAGGGCGTGTCGTTGGCGATGCGTACGGCCTCCGCCTCGTCCTCGAACCGCGCCACCGACACGACCGGCCCGAAGATCTCCTCGGTGAACGCCCGGTCGGTGACGTCGGGGGTCAGCACGGTCGGTGGGAACCAGTAGCCCCTGCCCTGGGGGCAGGACCCCTGGAGGTAGGGGGCGCCCTCGACGAAGCCGCGCACGCGGTCGAGGTGTTCGGCGCTGATCAGGGGCCCCATCTCGGTGGACTCGTCGAGGGGGTCGCCGACCTTGACGCCCTGTACGGCGGGTGCGAGCAGGGCCATGAACTCGTCGTACACGGAGGACTGGACGAGCAGGCGGGACCTGGCGCAGCAGTCCTGTCCCGCGTTGTCGAAGACGGCGTAGGGCGCTGTGCCGGCCGCCTTCTCCAGGTCGGCGTCGGCGAAGACGATGTTCGCCGACTTGCCGCCCAGCTCCAGCGTGATCCGCTTGACCTGGCGCGCCGCCTTGGCGGCGATCTCCTTGCCCACCTCGGTCGAGCCGGTGAACACGATCTTGGCCACGTCGCGATGCTCGACCAGGCGGGCCCCCGCGACCTCCCCTGCCCCAGGCAGGACCTGGAGCACCCCCTCGGGGAGGCCCGCCGCCAGGGCCAGCTCGGCCAGCCTCAGCGCGGTCAGCGGCGTCCACTCGGCCGGCTTGACGATCACCGTGTTGCCGGCCGCCAGCGCGGGGGCGACGCCCCACGACATGATCAGCATGGGGAAGTTCCACGGCACGATGACCCCGACGACGCCCAGTGGCTCCTGGAACGTGATGTCCACGCCCCCGGGCACCGGGATCTGCTTGCCGTGGTTGCGCTCCGGGGCACCGGCGTAGAAGTGCAGGACGTCGCGTACGGCACCGGCCTCCCAGCGGGCGTTGCCGATCGGGTGCCCGGCGTTGACCAGCTCCAGCCGCGCCAGCTCCTCCCCGTGCTCGCCCACCAGGTCGGCGAAGCGCCTCAGCAGCCGCGCCCGGTCGCCCGGCGACACCTCGCGCCAGGCGGGGTAGGCCTTCCTGGCACGCTCCACCGCCCGGTCGACCTCGGCCGCGTCGGCGAGCTCGACGTCCGCGACGACGTCCTCGGTCGCCGGATTGATGATCTTCATGCCTCACATCCGCTCGAAGCCACGGAACAGCTCCCAATCCGTCACAGCCGCGTCGAACGCGGCCAGCTCCACCCGCGCGTTGTTCGCGTAGTGCTCGACCACGTCCTCGCCGAACCTCTCGCGGGCCAGCTTCGACCCCTCGAACAGCGCGAGGGCGTCGCGCAGCGTGTGCGGCACGGTCTCGGCGCCGCTGGCGTAGGCGTTGCCCTCGAAGGCGTCCTCCAGCGGCAGCTCGGCGTCGATCCCGTACAGGCCGGCCGCGATCAGCGCGGCCACCGCCAGGTACGGGTTCACGTCGCCGCCCGGCACCCGGTTCTCCACGCGCAGCGACTGCCCGTGGCCGACGAGCCGGAGCGAGCAGGTGCGGTTGTCGACGCCCCACTTGACGGCCGTGGGGGCGAAGCTGCCGGGGACGTAGCGCTTGTAGGAGTTGATGTTGGGGGCGTACAGGAGGGTCAGCTCCCGCATGCAGGCGAGCTGGCCCGCGATGAAGCGAGCGCCGAGCGGCGAGAGCCCGTGGGGCCCCTCTCCCGCCATCACCGGGTCCCCCTCCTGGGAGCGGAGGGAGATGTGGATGTGGCAGGAGTTGCCCTCGCGCTGGTTCGGCTTGGCCATGAAGGTGATCGACCGGCCCTCCTGGGCTGCGATCTCCTTGGCGCCGGTCTTGTAGATGACGTGGTTGTCGCAGGTCCTGAGCGCCTCGTCGTAGCGGAAGGCGATCTCGTGCTGGCCGAGGTTGCACTCGCCCTTGGCGGACTCGACGTAGAGCCCGGCGCCCTCCATCTCGCGCCGGATCCGCCGCAGCAGCGGCTCGATGCGGGCCGTGCCCATGAGCGAGTAGTCGACGTTGTAGAGGTTGGCCGGCACCAGGTCCCGGTAGGACCGCTTCCAGGCGTCCTCGTAGCTGTCGTCGTAGACCACGAACTCCAGCTCGGTGCCCACGTACGCGGCCAGGCCCCGGTCGGCGAGGCGGGCGAGCTGCCTGCGCAGGATCTGGCGGGGCGAGGCGGTCACGTCGCCGCCGCCCTCCCAGCCCAGATCGGCCATCACCATCGCGGTCCCCTCGTGCCACGGCACCCGCCGCAGCGTCTCGAGGTCCGGCTTCATCACGAAGTCGCCGTAGCCCCGGTCCCAGGACGACATGGCGTAGCCCGGGACGGTGTTCATGTCCACGTCCACCGCGAGCAGGTAGTTGCAGCCCTCGGAGCCGTGATGCAGGACCTCCTCGAGAAAGTAGCGTGCCGACAGCCTCTTGCCCTGCAACCTGCCCTGCATGTCGGCGATCGCGAGGAGCACGGTGTCGATCCGCCCGGCCGCCACCTCGTCACGCAGCTCGCCGACGGAAAGGAACCCGCTGCTCGGTCGCTCGCTCACGCCCACGTCGCTCCGATCTGGCCTGACGCGCTTTCCCGTTGATTGGGCTAGTCTCAGACCATTGATGTGTATGTCGGGATCGCTTGTCAAGACCTGAGGACACGTTGGACGAGTCGGCGCGTTTGATGACGGTGTTGCGCCCGGTCAGGGCCGGCAACGCCTTCGAGGAGACCGTGGAACGGCTGCTCCAGGCGATCAAACTGGGCGTGGTCGCGCCGGGCGACAAGCTTCCCCCGGAGCGCGAGCTCGCCGTGCAGCTCGGCATCAGCCGGGTGACGTTGCGCGAGGCGATCCGGGCGCTGTCGGACGCGGGCTACCTCGACGTGCGGCGGGGCCGCTACGGGGGGGCGTTCGTGACGTACACGCCGCCCGCGCCGGACGCCGGCGACCTGCGCCAGGCCGTCAACGAGATGGGCAAGGCCGACCTGTCGGACGCGCTCACGTTCCGGCTGGCAGTGGAGTGCGGCGCGGCCGAGGTGCTGGCCGCCTCCGACCTCACGCAGGACCAGCGGGCCGTGCTCCGCCGCAGGATCGCGGAGCTGAACGAGGCCGGGCTGGAGGACTACCGCCGCCTCGACACGGCCTTCCACCTGTCCATCGCCGAGCTCACCGGCTCCAGCCTGCTGGCCACGACGTGCGCGGACGCCCGGTCGCGGGTCAGCGACCTGCTGAACGCCATCCCGATGCTCCAGGTCAACCTCGACCACGCCGCCGTCCAGCACCAGGCCATCGTGGACGCCATCCTGGCGGGAGACCCGGACGCGGCCAGGCGGGCCGTGGTGGAGCACCTGGAGGGCACGGCGGCACTGTTAAGGGCGTTCCTGGCATGACGGGCCCATGGCTCGAAAGGTGCGGGCAGCTCGTACCATCGACTTCAGGGCTATGGGGAACTGGTTCCAGCAAAGCATTGTCGCGACGGGACGGCTGCCGCTGTTCTGCTTCTTCGTCATGCTCATCGTGGCGTTCATCGCCACCCGCATCAACGTCCGCCTGATCAGGGCCAAGATCGGCTGGTTCCGCAACGTCAACGTGGGGGAGATGCACATCCACCACGTGGTGTTCGGCGTGGTGCTGATGTTAGTCGGCGGAGTGGCGCTCATCGTCTCGCCCGGCTCGCAGGTCGGCACCGCCGCCGCGGCCTCCGTGTTCGGGATCGGCTCGGCGCTGGTGCTGGACGAGTTCGCGCTGATCCTGCACCTGCACGACGTCTACTGGGAGGAGGAGGGGCGCACCTCGGTGGACGCGGTCTTCATCGCGGTCGCCGTGACCGGCCTGCTGCTCATCGGCCTGCGCCCCCTCACCTGGGACTACGGCACGCTGGTCGATCCGGCCGCGCTGATCGTGGCCAACCTGCTGCTCGCCGTCGTCACGCTGCTGAAGGGCAAGATCTGGACGGGGATGGCGGGGCTGTTCGTGCCGCCCATGCTGCTGGTGGGCGCGCTACGGCTGGCCCGGCCCGGCTCCCCCTGGGCCCACTGGTTCTTCGCCACGCGCTCACCGCGCAAGCTGGCCAGGGCCATCCACCGGGAGGAACGGTGGCGGCGCCCGGTGATCAGGGTCAAGATCGCGTTCCAGGAGTTCCTCTCCGGGCGGCACGACCTGCCGTCGACCCGGCGCGGCCGCCGGCACGGCTAGGCGGGCCAGCTGGACGGCCCAGCTGGGAGGCACGGCTGTGCCGCCCGGCTAGGGGACGCACGTGAGCTCCGGGCGCTTGGCCGTGCGGCCGTCGCCGGAGGAGCGGCCGAGCAGGCGGCGGCCGATCCACGGGCCCGCGAACGTGGCGAACCACCGCAGCTCGGTGGTCGCCGTCCGCCATCTGGTCGCCGGCGGCAGGGGCGGCAGCGGTTGACACCACGTGTCGTCGCTGCCGGGCAGGGCCAGGGTGTGGGCCACGGCGGCGGCGAAGCGGGTGTGGCCGGCCGGGCTGGCGTGCAGGCGGTCGGTGCTCCACATCCGCGCGTCCGTCAGGAACTCCAGCGGGAACGTGTCCACCAGCGTGACCCCGTGCCGGGCCGCGGCGTCGCGGATGCGGGCGTTGAGGTCGAGCACCCGGGGCCGGAGCGGCCGGGCCATCGGCGCGATCCTCCCGATGTCGGGAAACGTCACGGTGACCACGTGCGCGCCCGCCCCCGCCAGCGCTTCGTACATGTCCTCCAGCGCGGCCGCCACGGCCGCCGCGTCGAACCCGGGGCGGATGAGGTCGTTCATCCCCGCCATGACGGTGGCCAGGTCGGGCCGCAGGGCCAGCGCCGTGGCCAGCTGCTCGTCGCGGACCTGGCTGGCCAGGCGGCCGCGGACCGCGAGGTTGGCGTAGCGGAGATCGGGGTTGCCGCGGGCCAGGTGCTCGGCCAGGCGGTCGGCCCAGCCGCGGTGCCCCCGGACGTCGTCGCCGTCGCCGAGGCCCTCGGTCTGGCTGTCCCCGAGCGCGACGTAACGCGTGTAGGTGGTCATGGTGTCTTCCCTTCCGTACGCCCGGCGCGGGCGGCGGGGTCGGCGCGGCCGGCCAGCGTCCGGGCGGTGTGCAGGCACCAGTCGCGCATCTCGCGTTCCAGCCGGCAGCCCGCCAGGCAGGACAGGTACGGGCCGACGTGCTCGCCCTGGCGCAGGAACGTCTCCTCGTCCAGGTCGCCGCGCAGGCGCACGAGGGTCTGCTCGAACAGCTCCAGCTTGGCCGCGGCCTCCCGGGCCCGCTCGTGGAGCTGCTCGATCACCGGCGCGGGGTCGAGCAGGTCCACGGCGTGCACCTTGACGATCAGGTCGTCGCGGATGAGCAGGGGCTTGGCGGGAGTCGCCGCGAAGGCCGCGAGCTCGCCGATCCCGGCCTCGGTGACCTGGAACACGCGCTTGTTGGGGCGGCCGCGCTGGGCCACCTCCCGGCCCGTCACCAGGCCGTCCGCCTCCAGCTTGGTCAGCTCGGCGTAGAGCTGCTGGGGTGCGGCGTACCAGAAGTTGGAGACGCCGATGTCGAAGATCTTGGTGAGCTGGTAGCCGCTGTACTCGCCGCCGAGCAGCGCCGCCAGCACCGCGTGCCTGAGGGCCACCGGCTAGCGATGGTCATGGGCATGAGTAGTCATGTCCATGACCATACGACGACGGGGCAGGGGGACGCTAGAGGGCGGCCACGGAGCGGAGGGCCAGGCCCGCGCCCAGGAGGACGACCATGGCCGCGGTGCCCAGCGGGGCCAGGCCCGAGACCTTGGCGGCCAGGCGGCGGCCGGCCGAGGCGCGGCGCTCCAGGCGGTCGACCAGCTTGACCAGGAGCAGGCCGGTGACGGTGAGGGTGGCGGCCATGCCGACGCCGTACGCGGTAACCAGCGCGACCCCGAACCACGTACGGCCCAGGGCGATCGCGCCGAGCAGGACGATCAGGGCCGAGGGGCTGGGGACCAGGCCGCCCGCCACGCCGAGGCCGATGAGGCCCGCCCGCTTGGTGGGCTGCTCCTGGCCGTCATCGTGGCCGTGGCCGTCCTCGTCCTCGTCCTCGTGCCCGTGCCCATGTCCGTGGCCGTGGCCGTGGCCGTGCCCATGTCCGTGGCCGTGCGGGGAGCGGCCGCGGCGGGTGTTGTGGAGGAGGCGGAGGCCGATCACGGCGATCAGGACGCCGCTGGCCACCCCCAGCCAGGCCAGCACCGACTCGCCGGCCAGCGCCGTGAACACCGTCAGCAGCAGCCCCACCACCAGTACCCCGGCCGTGTGCGTGGCCGTCACCGTCGCGCCGACCACCACCGCGTCGCGCGGGCGCCCGCGGCGGCCCGCCAGGTACGCCGCCATGATGGTCTTGCCGTGCCCCGGGATCAGCGCGTGCCCGGCCCCGAGCACCACGGCCAGCCCGACCGCCAGCAGCCCCAGCGGCACCGTGAGCGACTCCGAGCCGATCAGCCCGGTGAACATCCGCTCCAGCGCGGCCAGCGCGTCCCCGATCGGGCCGCCGATCCCGATCCCGCCGGACACCGTGCCGCCGGACACCGTGCCGCCGTCCGCCGGGCTCCCGGAGGACGTGGCGGGCAGGCCCAGCCCGGCGCCGGAGACGGTGAAGACCGCCTGGCGCTGGTCGAGCGGGGCCGACAGCAGGTCGTCGGGGTAGGCCCGCAGCTCCTGGCTGATGCTCGTCGTGGGCACGGAGGAGCCGGCCAGCCGGACCCCGTCCCCGACGGCGGTGATCTCGCGCCAGCCGATCCTGTCCTGCTCGAACCCGTCGGTGAACTTCACGGCCCCCGAGGCGCGAACCTCCGCCACGAGCCGGCAGGACAGGCGGCTGGTCCGCAGGCCCCCCTCGCCGGGGGCGTGGTCGAAGGCGGAGCTCGCCACCCGCCACGGCACCGCCCGCCCGGCCACCTCGAGCCGCTGGGCTGCGGCCAGGGCGGCGCAGCGGCGGGCCGCGTACGTGGCGTCCACCTCCGGCTCGGCCTGCAGCGTGGGGAGCTCGGCCAGGTCCACGACGGCGAGGTTGCGCACGTCGGAGGGCGTGACCCGCAGGCCGTTGTAGTGGTTGACGGTGAACTTGCCCAGCGGGTGGGCCGCGGTCCGCGCGTGCGCCGGGGCGCCCAGCAGGACGCTCGCGCACAGCGACAGCAGCAGGCCCGTCGCGACGGACAGCAGGCCGAGCCGGACCGGTCTCATGAGAACCTCGCCAATGCGGACAGCGTCGGGTCGAATCCGGGGTCCACTCGCACGGAGCGGCCGAGAGCCTGCTCGATCTTGGCGCGGTGGTAGGTGAGCAGCGGGTTCTGCCAGCCGGTGGCGGTGGCCCGCTTGGCGTACGGGAGCGCCTCGGCGGGCTCGCCCGCCTTGAACAGGGCCCAGGCCAGGGCGTCGGCGGCGACGAGGCCCGGGTTGCGGGCGTACTCGGCCCTGGCGTGCCGCACGGCCTGCGCCGGGTCGCCGTGGTCGGCCTCGAACTCGGCCCACGTCAGGTCGTCGCGCACGCCCGCGGCCTCGAAGAGCTTGCGCTGGGCCCTGAGCAGCGTCCAGTCGGCGCTCCGGCCCGCCTTGATCCGGGTCTCGCCCTGTTCGATGAGGTATTGGGGGAGGGGCAGCCGCTGGACCACCTTGTCGTACAGGTCGAGGGCCTCGGTGAGCCGGCCGCCGAGCGCCGCCGCCCTGGCCTGGCCGGCGAGCGCGGGGGTGTAGGCAGGGTAGGCCTGCAGGGACCTGGTGTACCAGCCGGTCGCCGTCTTCAGGTCGCCCGCGTGGAGGGCCAGCTCGCCCAGGTAGTAACGGGTGAAGGCGAGGTCGGCGGGGCTCCAGGCGTCGTCGTGGGCGTACTCGAGGTATTTGCGCGCCCCGTCCCGGTCGCCGCGCAGCTCGGCCGCGTAGGAGGCGCGGGAGAAGGCCGCGACCCCCGGGCGCAGGTCCATCATCTTGTCCACGGCCCGCTGCGCCGCGCGCAGGTCCCCGAGCTGCGTCTTGGCGTCGGCCAGCACGCCGTAGGCGGCGGCGCCGTACGGGTTGGCGTCGATGGCGCGCTCGGCCAGCCGTACCGCGCCGGCGAACTCGTGGCGGCCGGCGGCCAGCGCCGCCTGGCCGGACAGCACCGCGTCGTCGCGGCCGTTCAGCCGGGCGGCGGTGGCGAGGGCGCCCTCCGCCTTGGTGTAGTACGACGGGTCGCCGGTGATCCGGGCCTCCTCCACGTACTGGGAGGCGAGTTGCGCCCAGCCGCGATGGTCGCCGGGCAGGCGCTTGAGCCGCTCCTGCAGTGTCTCGCGGCGCTGCGCGTCCGCCACCGGCAGTGGCTCGGGCACGGCCGAGAAGGAGAGGATGGTGAAGATCATCGCCCCGATCAGGGCGAGTCCGGCGAATATCGCGAAGGCACGCATTTCCAAGGCTCCAGAGCTGGATGTGGGGCCGGCCGGCCGTGACGGGGAGCACGGCCGACCGGCCCTTTTCTTGGCGGCAGACGATGGGAGACGGGTGGTCTGCCGCCGGGGCGGACCGGCCGGTTCTGGAGAGGGAACCGGCCGGCCAGGCGGGTCAACGCTGGTTCACTGCCACGTTGCTCGGCAGCGGGATGTACGGGAACGTCTGGCCGAAGGGCCGGTCGTTCCTGTCCACCTTGTCCGTCAGCCCGGGAACGAGCTTGCCGGTCAGCGCGGCGCCGGCCACGGCCTGCAGCTCGATGTCCACGACGTCGTCGGCGAGACGGCGGCCGTTCGGGAAGCCCTGCAGGTCACCGGCGAGCACGCCGAGCCTGTTCGGGTCCTTCGTGGGCGGGATGGACATGTTCAGCCGCAGCATCTCGGAGGGCCGCAACTTGCCCGCGTCCTTGTTGAGCACCTGGGAGTTCAGATCGGCCTTGATCGGGCCGTTCTGCTTGGCGATGCCGGTCAGGAAGATCTCGACCAGGTCGGCGCGCGGGGTCGCGGGCGCCTTGATGCCGTAGATGGCCTGGAGCAGCCTGGCCACCTCGGGGTCGGTGACCCGGTCGACCAGCGCCTGCACGTCCGCGTCCTTCGACGGGTCCAGCGCGTTGTAGGCGTCCTTCAGGCCGGCCGAGGCCACCAGCTCGTTCACCAGCGGGTTGCACAGGCGCGAGACCTGCACGAACGATTCGCCGTTGAACTTGTCGGTGGTCGAGCAGACGCCGATCACGGGGTTGCGCTTGGGGTCGCCCTTGAGCGCCAGGTCCGCGGTGGGAACCTGGATGGCCAGCGTGTTGGTGTTGTAACCCTTGAGGGTGTCCTGGCCGACCTCGGACAGGTCGCCGCCGTAGAGGAAGTCGAACACGCGCAGGTCGAGGAAGAACGCCTCGTCCGACTGCCCGGCGAACGTCTTGCCGCCGTTCGGCAGGTTCTTGATGGACTGGTTGCGCAGGGTGCCGTAGTTCGGCATCGATGCGCGGCCGACGTTGCTGGGCGCGACGATGCCGTCGTCGATCAGCGTCTTGGTGTCGTTAGGCGTGATCCGCTTGAGCGTGTAGCGCTGGCGGAAGAGCAGGTTCGGGTCGTCCAGCGAGGTGACGGGGCCGTTGTTGTACAGGAACGTGTCGGTGCCGCGCTTGTCCTCGTTGCGGAACGTCCACTGGTACGTGATGTCGGTCTTGGCGTCGCCGTCGTTGTCGATCTTGATGTTGTGCCGCGACTTGGTGGCGAAGGGGTAGAAGTTCGGGCCGCCATTGGGTTCCTCGAACGGGATCCAGTTGGCGATCAGGGTCACGGTGTTGGCCTTGTCGGGGCTCACGAACGCGTACACGTCGGTGTTGTCGTGTTGCGGGTCGTTCGAGATGGCCGGAGCCTCGCGGTGCGAGGAAGCGGTGCCTGAGTCGGTGCGGAGCGCGGCCAACGACGACGCGGCTACCGCTGCGGCGAGGCCTAGTCCGACTAGAGCGCGCCGGTTGATCCGGAGCTCCATGTTCGGTCCTTTCGAAGGGCTGATCGTTACTGCGAGGTTCCGGCCGGGTTCCTCGACGCCCTATTCGTCCGCGGGCCGCCTCCGGATGTCTGTCTCCTCCTCAAGAATGAGGGTCAACCAAAGTTGACATACTTAGGTCGTCAATTTAGGTTGACGCTGTTGGCTGGTGCGGATCATCCGGTCCCGTTCGTTGAAGCCAATCGAGAAATGTCGTGAAAGGAGACGCGGTGGTCAAGGAGTTGCTCGCCTACATCCGGCCGCACCGGAAGATCCTCGTCCTGGGTGGGTTATTGGGCCTGATCGGCTCGGCTGCGGGCCTCGCGATGCCGTTGCTGGCCAAGTATGTGGTGGACGCGTTCGGCCAGGCCGGGTCCATGACCGGGCCGTTGCTGGGGCTGACCGCGGCGGTGCTGGTGAGCGCGGTCGTCTCGGCCGCCGGAAGCTATCTGATGGAGCGCACGGGCGAGGGGATCGTGCTCGGGGCCCGGCGCCAGCTCGTGGACCGGTTGCTGCGGCTCAGGGTCGCCGACGTGGACCGGCTCAAGCCCGGCGACCTGCTGTCGCGGGTGACCGGTGACACGACGTTGCTGCGGGCCGTGCTGACCAACGGCGTCGTCGAATCCGTCAGTGCGGCGTTCATGCTGGTCGGGGCCATTGTCCTGATGGCGGCCATGGACGGGGTGCTGCTGCTGGTCACGTTGCTCATCGTGGTGGTGATCGGCGGGATGGTCGCGCTGATCATGCCGAAGATCCAGCGGGCGCAGACCCACGCCCAGGAGGCCGTGGGCGAGATGGGGGCCGTGCTGGACCGGGCGCTGCAGGCGTACCGGACGGTCAAGGCCAGCGGGGCGGAGGAGCGGGAGATCGCCGTGGTCGGCGACGCGGCGATGCGGGCGCGCGACCGGGGGCTGCAGGTGGCCGGATGGACGTCGCTGGCGGGAGTGGCGACGTGGATGGCGGTGCAGACCGCGTTCCTGGCCGTGCTGGCCGTGGGCGGCGCCCGGGTCGCCTCGGGCACGCTCGAGGTGTCGTCGCTGATCGCGTTCCTGCTCTACCTGTTCTACCTCGTGCCGCCGATCGGGCAGCTCGTCCAGGGCGGCGTGCAGCTGCAGCAGGGGCTGGCCGCGATGAAGCGGATCAAGGAGATCGAGGAGCTGCCCGCCGAGCCGGTCGCCGTCGCGGCGGCGGGCGACACGCAGCCGGTCGGCGTGACGTTCAGGGACGTCGTGTTCAGGTACGGCGAGGACCGGCCGATCGTGCACGACGGCGTCAGCTTCGAGGTGCCCCCGGGCGGGATGACCGCGCTGGTCGGCCCGTCGGGAGCGGGCAAGTCCACGGTCTTCGCGCTGCTCGAACGCTTCTACGACCACCAGGACGGGGAGATCGTGATCGGCGGCCGGGACATCCGCGACTGGCCCCTGGGCGAGCTGCGGGCCGCCCTCGGCTACGTCGAGCAGGACGCCCCCGTGCTGGCCGGCACGCTCAGGGAGAACCTGCTGTTCGCCGCCCAGGACGCCACGGAGGAGGAGCTGCACCGGGCGATCGCGCGTACCCGGCTCGACGACCTGGTGGCCCGGCTGCCCGAGGGGCTGGAGACGCCGGTCGGGCACCGGGGCGTGCTGCTGTCGGGCGGCGAGCGGCAGCGCGTGGCCATCGCCAGGGCGCTGCTGCGCAAGCCCAGGCTCCTGCTGCTCGACGAGGCGACCTCGCAACTCGACGCGGTCAACGAGCTGCGGCTGCGCGAGGTCATCGCCGAGGTCGCCGCGGAGACCACCGTGCTGGTCATCGCGCACCGCCTGTCCACGGTGACCAACGCCGGCCGGATCGTGGTCATGGAAGGCGGCGGTGTGCGGGCGGTGGGCACGCACGACGAGCTGGTCGGCGGCGACGACCTCTACCGGGAGCTGGCCGCCACCCAGTTCCTGGTCGGCTGACCGTCCTCGTGGGGCCCCGGGGCCGGCACCTTCGTGAATGGGTTCATTCACGAAGGTGCCGCCCATGAGCCGGGGGTGGCCGGCGCCGAAGGCCGTACGCGTCCCGATGCGGGAGTTCGTGACCTCCTTTGTTACCGAAGTGAGGGATGAGAATGCCCGGTCGGGAGCGTTGGAGGTGACGTGGCGGACGGAAATCACAGCAGCTATCACGGTGGGCTCAGCGTGCTGCTTGACGGCCGGAGGCTGTCGCCCGTCCAGCGCAGGATCGCGCACTATCTCAGCGAGAACCTGGATGAGGCGATCTTCCTGTCCAGCGTGGAGCTGGCCGAGCGGGCCGGGGTCAGCCAGCCCTCGGTGACCAGGTTCGCCATGGTGCTGGGCTTCACCGGATACCCCGAGCTGCGGCAGGCCCTGCGGCCGCTCGTGCTGGGCGGAGGCGCCGAGATGCCGCAGGAGAGCCTGCTGCGCGGGGCCATCGACTGCGAGATCCGCAACCTGGCCCTGATCAGGGAGCGGCTGGCGGCGTTCCCGCTCAAGGAGCTGGGTGAGCAGCTCGCCGCCACCGAGCCGCTACCCGTGCTGGGGCTGCGCGTCTCGTGCGGGCTGGCCACCACCTTCGCCTACTACGCCCGCCGCATCCACCCCGACGTGCGGCTGCTCACGCACGGCGGGTCGGAGCTGGCCGACGGGCTGCACGCGGCCCGCCGGGCCGGGGCCGAGTGGCTGGTGGCCGTGGTCCTGCCGAGATACCCGTCGGAGGCCGTGCAGGCCCTGGAGTACGCGGAGAAGCTCGGCCTCCGGGTGGTCGCCATCACCGACAAGGCCGACTTCCCGGCCGAGGTCGTGCTGGACGCCCCCGTGGGCGACCGGCTCGTGTTCGACTCGCACGCGGCGCCGCTGGCCCTGGCCATGGCCCTGGTGGAGGCCATCGCCGACGCGGCGCCGCTGCGTACGCAGGCCAGGCTCGACGAGTACGAGCGGATGGCCGGCGAGACCGGCACGTTCCTAGCCGGCGATCTTCCTTAGCGACCTCATCGACCACATCGTCGTGAGCACCGCCAGCACGATGAACAGGGCGAACGCGACCGGGATCGAGGAGTCCGCCAGCCGCCCGTCGAACAGCGCCCGCCCGGCCTCGACGGCGTGGTAGAGCGGGTTGACCGGGGCGAGGAAGCGCATCCAGTCGGGCGCGAACGAGATCGGCACGAACAGCCCGGCGAGCAGCATGATCGGCAGCATGAACAGGTTGAGCGTCTGCGACATGCCGTTCTCGTCGCGCACGGTCAGCGCCAGCCCCTGCGAGAGCCCGGAGGCGAACAGCCCGGTCGCGGCCATGAGCAGCAGCACCAGCACCAGCTCCACGAGCCCGATCCGCACGCCCATGGCGATGGCCACGATCAGGACCAGGATGGCCTGGAAGACCAGCACCACCATGTCCTTGGCCACCCGCCCGAGCACGATGGCCGGGCGCCAGGCGGGGCTGACAGCGTAGCGTTCGAGGGAGCCGTTGCGCAGTTCGGCGATCATCCCGAACCCGGAGAACAACGACCCGAACACGGCGATCATCATCATGGACGCCGGAGTGAACATGCGCAGCGCGTCCACCGTCGTGCCGCCCGGCGTCAACGTCTTCAGCAGCGGCGCGAACATCAGCAGGTACAGCACCGGCTGCATGATCCCGAAGATCGGCCAGATCGGGTTGCTGAACGACTTCTTCAGCTCGTAGCCGGTGAACAGGACGGTGTGACGGATCATGCGTCGGCTCCCGCGTCGCGAAGGGATCGGCCCGTCTTGGCCAGGAAGACGTCGTCGAGGGTGGAGCGATCGAGCGCGATCGAGCTCAGGCGCAGGCCCTGCTCCTCCAGCGCCCGCAGCAGGGTGGGCAGCGTGTGCTCGCCGTCGTCCGCGTAGACGCGCAGCAGGTCGTCGTCCACCCGGGTCTCGCGGGCCATCGGCTTGAGCGTCTCCGCCGCCCGCTCGGGCTCGTCCACCCTGAGCGTGATCACGTCGCCCGAGACCTCCCGCTTGAGGTCGGCCGGTGTGCCCTCGGCCACGACCTGCCCGTGGTCCACGATCATCAGCCGGTCGCACAGCGCGTCGGCCTCGTCGAGGTAGTGGGTGCTGAGCAGCACGCTCGTGCCCGCTTCGCGCAGCTGCCTGATGCGGTCCCAGAGGTTGGCCCGGTTCTGCGGGTCGAGGCCGGTGGTGGGCTCGTCGAGGAAGAGCAGCGGCGGGTTGTGCACGAGCCCGATCGCGATGGCCACGCGCCGCTTCTGGCCGCCGGAGAGCGTACGGCCCGGCCGGTCGGCCATCTCGGTCAGCTCGAACCGGTCGAGCACCTCATCGGTCGCCCGCCCCGGATCGGCCATGGAGTGGATCCTCGCGGCCATCATGATCTGGGCCCTGGCGCTCGTGGTGTCCTCCACCCCGCCGGCCTGGCTCACGTAGCCGAGGTTGCGCCGGATCGCGGCGGGTTCCTTGAGCAGGTCGTGGCCCGCGATGGTGGCCGTGCCGGCGTCGGGGGCGATCAGCGTGGACAACATCCTGATCGTGGTGGTCTTGCCCGCGCCGTTGGGCCCGAGCACGCCGAAGATCTCGCCCTTGGCCACCTCGAGGTCCACGCCGCGCACGGCCTCGACGGTCTGGGTGCCCTTCCTGCTCCTGGTGGTGAACGTCTTCCGCAGGCCATGTGCCTGGATGATCATCGGGGGGTTTCAGCTCCTTCATGGCAACTCGTCGGCCTCGACCCGCGGTATCGCCTTCTCCACCCAGTCGAGCTGGGCCTGGAGCATGGCCCGCTGCAGGCCGAGGTTCTCGTTGACGTGCTGAGGGGCGCCGTGTGCCAGCTTGACGCCGGTGATGTGTCCCATGGTCTCGACGTACATCTTGAGCTGGGCCATCCTGCCACGCAGCGCCGTCAATATCTCCTGCTTGTCCAGCCTGTCGATGAACGTCATCGCCACCTGGAACGGGTCCACGACGGGCTTGAGCTCGTGCCACGCCTGGAGGAGCATCCGGTGGAACTCCGCGCGGCCGAGGTCGGTCAGCGCGTAGACGACCTTGCCGCCCTTGCCCGCCTCGACGATCTCCAGCAGGCCCTCGTCGGCCATCTTGCCGAGGCCGTGGTAGATCGAGCCGAAGGCCACGTTGGTCCAGGTCTCGATCCCCATGACCTCCAGGCGCCGGCGCACGCCGTAGCCGTTCATGGGGCCGTCGAGCAGGGCGCCGAGGATCAGGATGCGCGTCGAAGACATGCTCAAGTTTGTATACAAATTTGAGTAATCGTCAAGCTCAATAAGCTGCCTTCATGAGTGAACGACCGACGGCGCTGGTCACCGGCGCCTCCCGGGGTGTCGGCGCGGCCGTCGCCCGCGCGCTGGCCCCGACCCACGACGTCATCCTG
Organism: Nonomuraea sp. MTCD27; assembly: GCF_041950495.1. Lineage (NCBI taxonomy): Bacteria > Bacillati > Actinomycetota > Actinomycetes > Streptosporangiales > Streptosporangiaceae > Nonomuraea > Nonomuraea sp. MTCD27. Next base: position 163,578 of record NZ_JBGNUW010000015.1, read on the forward strand.
GGCGGCCGTGACCAGGAGGCGTTGACCGCGCTGGCGGCCGAGCTGCCCGGCGCGCGGCCCTGGCCGGTGGAGCTGACGCGGGTCGCGGCGGCCGACGTCGAGGGCGTCGAGCGGCTCGACGTGCTCGTGCACAGCGCCGGGGTCAGCTGGCTGGGCCGCATCGCCGACCAGCCCGCCGACGTGTGGCGCCGGACCATGGAGGTGAACGTCGTCGCGGTCGCCGAGCTGACCAGGCTGCTGCTGCCCGCGCTGCGGCGGGCCGGCGGCCACGTCGTGTGCGTGAACTCCGGCTCCGGCCAGCGGGCCAACCCCGACTGGGCCTCCTACGCCGCCAGCAAGTTCGCGCTGAAGGCGTTCGCGGACGCGTTGCGGCTGGAGGAGCCCGAGCTCAGGGTCACGACCGTCTATCCGGGGCGGACCGCGACCGACATGCAGCGCGGCGTGCGGGCGTACGAGGGCGGGGAGTTCGAGCCGGAGAAGTACCTCAGGCCGGAGACCGTGGCGCGGGCGGTGCTGGCGGCCGTCACGGCCGGGCCCGACGCCCACCTCACCGAGGTGACCGTCCGGCCCAGGGGCGGTCCCGTCAACTGAGCTGAATGGGTCCATTCGGCGCGGGCTCCGGGACCGGCGACACGCCCGCGCCGATCCGGCCCGCGGGAGCCGGTCACGACGCGGGAATCCTGGCCACGGCGGGCGTTCCCGGACACCACGCCGTCCGCCGGGAACCCCACCGGCGTGTCCGGTACCCCCGGCGAGCTCGCGGAGCGGGCAGACTGCGAGGCGGGAGTCGTGGCACTCGTGGACGTGCTGGAGGATCTGTGTCGCTGACCTACTGGTGCGAGCGGGCCTGGCTGCCCGACGGGGTCGCCGACGACGTGCTCGTCGAGATCGACGGCACCAGGATCAGCCGGATCGAGCAGGGCCCGCCGGGCTCCGCCGAGCGGCTGGCCGGGCTGACGATCCCCGGCCTGGCCAACGCCCATTCCCACGCCTTCCACCGCGCGCTGCGCGGCGCCACCCAGGAGGGCCGGGGCGACTTCTGGACCTGGCGCGAGCTGATGTACGAGGTGGCCGCCCGGCTCGACCCCGATTCCTACCTGCGCCTGGCCACGGCCGTCTACGCCGAGATGGCGCTGGCCGGGGTGACCTGCGTGGGCGAGTTCCACTACCTGCACCACGCCGAGGGCGGCCGGCCGTACGACGACCCCAACGCGATGGGCCACGCCCTCGTCCGCGCCGCCCGCGCCGCCGGCCTGCGCATCGCGCTGCTCGACACCTGCTACGTCTCCGGCGGCGTCGGCGCGTCCCTGTCCGGGGTGCAGCTGCGCTTCAGCGACGGGGACGCCGAGCGCTGGGCGGCCAGGGCCGAGCGGCTGGCCGCGGCCTACGAGGGGCAGCCCGACGTGGAGATCGGCGCGGCCATCCACTCCGTACGCGCGGTGCCGCCCGAGCAGATGCCCGTCGTGGCCGACTTCTCCCACCGGCACGCGGCCCCCCTGCACGTGCACGTCTCCGAGCAGCGCGCGGAGAACGCGGCCTGCGTCGAGATGTACGCCGCCACCCCCGTCCAGATCCTGCACGAGCGCGGCGCGCTGGGGCCGCGCTCGACCGCGGTGCACGCCACCCACCTGACCGACGTGGACATCGAGCTGCTCGGGCAGTCGGGGACGTACATCTGCATGTGCCCCACCACCGAACGCGACCTCGCCGACGGCATCGGACCCGCCAGGGCGGCGTGCGACCGTGGCGCGCAGATCACGCTGGGCTCCGACAGCCACGCCGTGATCGACCTGTTCGAGGAGGCCAGGGCGGTGGAGCTGAACGAGCGGCTGGCCAGCGAGCGGCGCGGCCACTGGCCCGCCGCCGACCTGCTCGCCGCCGCCACGGGCGCGGGCCACGCCTCGCTCGGCTTCCCCGACGCGGGCCTGCTCGTCCCCGGCGCCTGGGCGGACCTGGTGTCGGTACGCCTCGACTCGGTGCGCACGGCGGGCGCGTCCGGGGCGGAGGCGATCGTGTACGCGGCCACCGCGGCCGACGTGCACGCGGTCGTCTCCGGGGGCCGCCGCGTGGTCGCCGAGGGCCGCCACGTGCTCGGTGACGTCGGACCCATGCTCGCCCAGGCGATAGGAGACCTGCGATGACCACGACCCTGATCGACCGGATCGGGCTCCTCTACACCGGCGACCCGGAACGCGAGGAGCTCGCCGACGCCGCGCTCGTCATCGAGGACGGCCTGGTGGCCTGGACCGGCCCCGCCGCCGAGGCCCCGGACGCCGACGAACGCGTGGACGCCGGCGGTCGCGCCGTGCTCCCCGGGTTCGTGGACAGCCACGCCCACCTGGTCTTCGCCGGCGACCGGACGGCCGAGTTCCAGGCCCGCATGTCCGGCGAGCCGTACACCGGGGGTGGCATCAGGACCACGGTCGCCGCCACCCGCGAGGCGAGCGAGGCCGAGCTGGCCACGCACACCCTCGCCCTGGTGAACGAGATGCTCGCGCAGGGCACCACCACCGTCGAGATCAAGAGCGGCTACGGCCTGTCCGTCGAGCACGAGCGGCGCTCGCTGGAGATCGCCACCGGGCTGACCGACGAGACCACCTTCCTGGGGGCGCACGTCGTCCCCGCCGACGTGGACGCCGACTCCTACGTGCGGCTCGTGGCCGGGGAGATGCTCGAGGCGTGCGCCCCGTACGCGAAGTGGGTGGACGTGTTCTGCGAGCGGGGCGCGTTCGACGGGGACCAGACGCGGGAGATCCTGACGGCCGGGGTGAAGGCCGGGCTCGGGGCGCGGGTGCACGCCAACCAGCTCACCGAGGGGCCGGGGGTGCGCATCGCGTGCGAGCTGGGCGCGGCCTCCGCCGACCACTGCACCCACCTGACGGCGGCCGACGTGGACGCGCTGGCCTCCTCGGGGACGGTGGCGACGCTGTTGCCGGGGGCCGAGTTCTCCACGCGGTCGCCGTACCCCGACGCGCGGCGGCTCATCGACGCGGGCGCGACGGTGGCGCTGGCGACCGACTGCAACCCGGGGTCGTCATTCACGTCGTCGATGGCGTTCTGCGTGGCGCTGGCCGTACGGGAGATGCGGATGACGCCGCTGGAGGCGATCAGGGCGGCGACGTACGGCGGGGCACGCGCGCTACGCCGTACGGACGTAGGCTGGCTGCGGCGCGGAGCCCGCGCGGACCTCGTCGTGCTCGACGCCCCGTCCTACGTCCATCTGGCCTATCGACCCGGCGTTCCCCTTGTCCACCAGGTGTTTCAGAGCGGCCTCCTCCTTTAGGAGGACGACCAGAACCATCCCACGGTCGTAGCTGTTTAGGGAATCTTTGCTTCTGGCCGGACGTTGGCGGGATATAGAACGCAGCTGCGGAACGAGGTGCCTGGGGATGGCAAGGCCTACGGGGAGTCGCACGCAGGAGCAGCACGTCGCTGATCGCGATCTGCTGGGGACCTATTTGGCCGAGATCGGCCGGGTCCCGCTGCTCACGGCGGAGGAAGAGGTGGAGCTCGCCAAGCGGATCGAGGCGGGCCTGTTCGCCGAGCAGCTGCTCGACAGCGGGGGCACGGAGCCGCGCATCGGGGACGCGGCCGACGAGGAGCTGGAACGGCTGGCCATCTCGGGCCAGCGCGCCAAGGACGAGTTCATCCAGGCCAACCTGCGCCTGGTGGTGGCGGTGGCCAGGAAATATTCGGGCCGGGGGATGCCGCTCATCGACTTGGTCCAGGAGGGGAACCTGGGCCTTGTTCGTGCGGTGGAGAAGTTCGACTACCGGCGGGGATACAAGTTCTCCACCTACGCCACGTGGTGGATCAGGCAGTCGGTGGGCCGGGCCATCCACGAGCAGGCCCGCCCGGTGCGCCTTCCGACGCACGCCGGGGAGCAGATGACCCGGCTGATGCGGGTCCGGCGCGACCTGCTGGCGGAGTTCGACGCCGAGCCGACCGACGACGATCTCGCCGGGATCCTCGAGCTGCCGATCGAGCGGGTCCGTGAGCTGCGCCGCTGGGCCTCCGACCCGGTCTCGCTGCAGCTGGGGGTCGGCGACGAGGACGAGACGGAGCTCGGCGACATGATCGCCGACGAGACCTGGGCCGACCCCGAGCAGCAGGCCATCGACATCCTGGAGCGCGAGCGCCTCGACCAGTGGCTGACCGGGCTCGAGGGCTCCACCAGCGAGATGCTGCGGTGGCGGTACGGCCTGGTCGACGGGCGCGAGCACACGCTGACGGAGGTGGGGGAGCGCTACGGCATCGGCCGCGACCGCGCCCGCCGGATCGAGCGTGACGCGCTGGCCCGCCTCCGCAAGATGGCGACCGCGGCCGCCTAGGCTTCCCGGGTTTCACGGCGGCCGGGTCTGCCCCGGCCGCCGTTTCCTCATGAGTGGGTCAGAAGGCGGCGCAGGAACTCCTCGACCGCGGCCTCCGCCGTGGCGTGGTCGCCGCCCCTGGCCACCAGCAGGGCGCTCTCGTTGACCGCCGCCAGCAACATGTGCGCGTGCAGGTCGAGGAACTCGGGCGGCACCGCCCCCGTGGCCTGCAGGGCCGACTTCAGCATGCCGAACGAATGGCGCTCCTCCAGGGCCCGCCAGCGCTCCCACCCCAGCACCGACGGCGCGTCGATGAGGACGATGCGCTGGACGACCGGGTCGCCGGCGAGCCTGATCCAGGCCAGCACGCCGGCCCGCAGCGATTGCGCCGGATCCTTCAGGCCGCGGACCGCCTGCACGATCTTGACGCCCACGGCCGCCTCCGTGGCCTCCAGCACCGCCTCGAACAGGGCTTCCTTGCCCGCGTAATGGTGGTAGAGCGCCCCTCTGCTCAGCCCCGACTCCTGCAGCACCGTCTCGATCGAGGTGTCGTCGTAGCCCCGCTCGGCGAACAGCCGCGTGGCGATGGTCAGGACCCTGTCGCGGGTGGCCGCGCCGCGTTCGGCCTTGAGGTTCATGGATCCCAGTCTAGACAAACCGACTGTCGGTCGGTAATTTCGTAGACCGACAGTCGGTTTGTAATCGGGAGGGTTTCCATGGACGGCATCAATTACGTGGACGTCGGGCAGGGGCCGGTCAGCCTGTTCGTGCACGGCGTCGGCACCAGCTCCCACCTGTGGCGCAACGTCATCGCCGAGCTCCGCGACGAGCGCCGCTGCGTGGCCGTCGACCTGCCGGCGCACGGCGGCAGCGCCGTACGCGACGACCTCTCCATCCCCGCGCTCGCCGAGGCCGTCGAGGAGCTCTGCGAGCACCTCGGTCTCAGCGAGGTCGATCTCGTCGCCAACGACACCGGCGGCGCGGTGGCCCAGGTCTTCGCCGTACGCCACCGCGAGCGCCTGCGTACGCTCACCCTCACCAACTGCGACGTGCACACCAACACGCCGCCCGAGGCGTTCCGGCCCACCGTCGAGCTGGCCGCCAGGGGAGAGCTGGCCGCGCTCACCGCCGCCGTGCTCGACCAGCCCGAGCTGCTGGCCAGGACCGCGTTCGGCGACGGCTACGAGCGCATCGACGACCCGGCGGCGCTGGTCGACGCGTACCTGCGGCCGATCTTCGCCAAGCCGGACGGCGGCCGCGCGTTCGAGCGGCTGCTGGCCTCCATCGACGCCAAGGACCTGATCGCCATCGAGCCGCAGCTCACCGTGCTGACCGTGCCGACGCTCGTGGTGTGGGGCACGGGTGATGTGTTCTTCGACGTGAGCTGGGCGCGCTGGCTGCGCGACACGATCCCGGGCGTTCGGGAGATCGTGGAGATCGACGGCGGGCGGTTGTTCTTCCCCGACGAGCGGGCCGCCGAGCTCGTGCCCCATCTGCGGCGGTTCTGGGCCCAGCCGTAGGCTCGTCGGCATGCATGTCGAGACGCTACGCCGTTATCCGGTCAAGTCGATGCTGGGGGAAGAGATCGCCGAGAGCGAGGTGACGGAGCGGGGGCTCGGCGGAGATCGGGCGCGGGCGGTGCTCGACGTCGCCACCGGGAAGATCGCCAGTGCCAAGAACCCCCGGCTGTGGCGCGGGCTGCTGGCGATCGAGGGCGCGCGGGTGCCGGGCGACGCGGAGCTGTCGGAGCTGCTCGGGCGCGAGGTCCGGCTGATCGACGTGCCGCCGGAGGGTGCCGAGCTCGAACGGTCGGTGCCGGAGGAGGTGCTGGCCGAGGGCATCGAGGCCGAGGTGCCCCACACCATGACCACGATCGGCACGGGGTCCCCCGAGGGCACGTTCTTCGACTTCGCGCCGGTTCACCTGATCTCCACGTCCGCTCTTGAGCGGATCGGCGCGCTCGGCCCGCGCGGGCACGTCGAAGCCCTCCGCTACCGGCCCAATCTGGTGATCGCGACCGAGGCGGAGGGCTTCGTGGAGAACGACTGGGTGGGACGCGGGCTGCGCGTCGGCGACGACGTGCTGCTGCAGGTCATCGTGGCCACCCCGCGCTGCGCCGTCCCGACGCTGGCGCACGGCTCGCTGGGGCGCGACGCCGACGCGCTGCGCACGGTCTCCCGGCACAACCGGGTGCCGGTGTTCGACCTGGAGCCGCAGGCGTGCGCCGGTGTGTACGCGCGCGTCGTGCGGCCCGGCCTCGTCAGGAAGGGCGATCAGGTACGGCTCACGTGAGCGGCGTCAGATACTTGTCCAGGTCGTCAAGGATCTTGCCGGCCGCCGTGACGCCGATCCCGAGCATCCAGATCTCGTCGTCCACGTTGTGGGCGTTGCCCGACTTGACCGCTTCGAGGTTCTTCCACAGGGGCCCGCCGGTCACCTCGGCCTGCGACTTGGCGGCGGCCTCGCCGTACGCGCTGTAGAAGACCGCGTCCGCGTCGGCCTGGGCGATGTTCTCCTGGCTCAGCTTGCCGAAGCGCTTGTCCTCCTGGCTGGCGAGCTGCTGCACCTCGGGCCTGGGGATGCCCGCGTCGCCGACGACGATGCCGCTGAACGACTCGGGGCCGTACATGCGGATCTCGGTCGGCATGAACCGCACGATGCTGACTTGCAGCTTCGTGAACTTGGCACCCACCTCCTTCGCCCGCGTCCCGTACGCCGACAGCAGCTGCTGCGCCTGGTCCTTCTTGCCCAGCGCCTCGGCGTCGAGCAGGAAGTTCTCCTTCCAGGTGACGCCGACCCGCTCGGTGAACACGGTCGGGGCGATCTTGGCGAGCTTGTCGTAGAAGGCGGCCTGGCGGAACTTGGAGCCGAGGATGAGGTCCGGCTTGAGCGCCATGATGGCCTCGATGTTGAGCTGCTGGAGCGTGCCGACCGCCTTCGTGCCGGCCAGCGCGGAGCCGAGGTATTTCGGCCACGCCTGGTTCTCCTGGGCCTGCGCGGCGCCGACGGGGGTCAGGCCGAGCGAGACCATCGTGTCGAGCTTGTCGGTGTCGAGCACGACGACCCGCTTCGGGGTCATGGGCACCTTGGTCTCGCCCATGGCGTGCTTGACGGTCCTGGTGGGGCCCTCCTCCTGGGAGGTGGTGGAAGTACCACAGGCGGCGAGAGTGAGGATGGGGAGCATGGCGGCGACGGCCAGGCTGAGACGCATGGGCATTTCCTTGATCGCTAAGGTTAGGCAACCCTAAGTGTCTCATGTCCGGTATAGCGCTTCCGAAATCGGTGGCGTGAGAAGCCCGAAACGTACGCGAAACACCAGCGCGGCGAGATTCACGAATGTGAAACACGCCTGGTCGAGCCACGAAACCCCAGGCGAACACGCTGTGGCCACACGTCACATGTAAGAAGGAGGGTCGCTTCGATGATCGACAGCGGCACTACCGCCTGGATGCTGGTATGCACCGCCCTGGTGCTGCTGATGACTCCGGGCCTCGCGTTCTTCTACGGGGGCATGACAAGGGCCAAGAGCGTCCTGAACATGATGATGATGTCGTTCGTCAGCATCATCGTCGTGACGGTCGCCTGGGTCTTGTACGGCTACTCGCTCGCGTTCGACACGGCCGGTGATGGCGCCGGCTTCGTCAACAAGATCGTCGGAGGACTCGACTATGTCGGTCTGAGCGGGGTGTTCAACGCCGTCTACGAAGGACTGATCGTCGAGGGCGGCAGCGTGACGGCCGAGGCCGCGGCAGCGGACAACTTCCCGCTGATGGTGTTCTCGGCCTTCCAGCTCACCTTCGCCATCATCACCGTCGCGCTGATCAGCGGCGCCATCGCCGACCGGGCCAAGTTCGGCGCGTGGGTGGTGTTCTCCCTCGTGTGGGCCACGGTGGTCTACTTCCCCGTCGCTCACTGGGTCTGGGGCGGCGGCTGGCTCACCCAGCTCGGCATCGAGGACTTCGCCGGCGGTACGGTCGTCCACATCAACGCCGGCGCCGCGGCCCTCGCGCTCGCGCTCGTCCTGGGCAAGCGCAAGGGCTGGCGCAAGGAGCCCATGCGCCCGCACAACCTGACCCTGGTGCTGCTCGGCACCGGGCTGCTGTGGTTCGGCTGGTTCGGCTTCAACGCGGGATCCGAGCTCGCCCCCGACCAGACCGCCGGTCTGGCGTTCATGAACACCCAGATCGCCACGGCCGTCGCCGCCGGTGCCTGGCTCGTGGTGGAGAAGCTGCGCGACGGTCACGCGACCACGCTCGGCGTCGCCTCCGGCGCGGTGGCCGGTCTGGTCGCCATCACGCCCGCCTGTGGTTTCGTCGACCCGTGGGCCGCCCTGGTCATCGGCGTGCTCGCCGGCGTGGGCTGCGCCTACGCCGTCGGCCTGAAGTACAAGGCCGGCTTCGACGACTCGCTCGACGTGGTCGGCGTGCACCTCGTCGGCGGTGTGATCGGCGCCGTGGCCCTGGGCTTCGTCGCGGCCTACCCGTTCCTGCCCGGCCAGAACAAGGGCATCCTGATCGAGGGCGGGCAGGTCAGCCAGCTCGGCCTCCAGGTGCTCGGCCCGGTCGCGGTCGGCGGCTACTCCTTCGTGGTCTCCTGGATCATCGGTAAGATCATCGACAAGACGATGGGCTTCCGTGTCGCCGAGGAGTCCGAGGTCACCGGCATCGACATCACGACCCACGCCGAGACCGGCTACGACCTCGGCACGGTTCACGCCTCCGGCGTCAACTCCCCCAACGGTCCCGCCGCACCCGCTCCGAAGAAGGTGGACGCATGAGGCTCATCACGGCGATCATCAAGCCCTTCAAGCTGGATGACGTGAAGGCCGCGCTGGAACAGTTCGGCATCAAGGGGATGACGGTCAGCGAGGCGAGCGGCTACGGCCGGCAGCGCGGCCACACCGAGGTGTACCGCGGCGCCGAGTACCAGGTCGACCTGGTGCCGAAGGTCCGGCTGGAGGTCCTCGCCGAAGAGGATGACACCGAGGACGTGATCGACGTCATCGTCAAGGCCGCGCACACCGGCAAGATCGGTGACGGCAAGGTCTGGTCCGTGCCGGTCGACACCGTCATCCGCGTGCGCACCGGAGAACGGGGTCCGGAAGCCCTGTGAGGTACCTGGCCGACGAAGTCCAGGTTGAGTTCCGCAGGGTTTTCCTGATGGATCCGCGGCGATGCTCGGACAACGGCGTCCGGGCGGAGCTCGGCAAGGGGGCACAGTAGTGAGGGGAGAGGCCCGTTCGTACGCCGCGGCCCGCAAGGAGCGGGCCGCGGACACCGACCGCTGGCTCAAGGATCTCTTCCGCACGGCGAGCGACGGCGACCACGTCTCACTGGTCGCCGTCGGGAGCCTGGGCAGGGGCGAGCTGGCGCCCGGCAGCGACCTCGACCTGGTGCTGCTGCACAACGGCCGGGCCGACGTGGCCAGGATCGCCGACCGGATCTGGTATCCGATCTGGGACTCGGCGGTCAACCTCGACCACTCCGTACGCACGGTGGAAGAGGCGGTGTCCGTCGCCAGGCAGGATCTCAAGGCCGTGCTCGGCCTCATCCAAGCCAGGCACGTGGCCGGTGACCCCGAGCTGACCAGGAAGGCCAGGGAGTCCGTGCTGGCCGAATGGCGGGCCGACTCCCGGCGCAGGCTCGGCGAGCTGCGTGACGCGGCCGACAAGCGGGCCCAGGTCAGCGGCGAGCTGGCCTTCCTGCTGGAGCCCGACCTCAAGGACGGCCGCGGCGGGTTGCGCGACGTCCAGGCGATGCAGGCCGTGGCCGCCGCCTGGGTCGCCTCGGCGCCGGGCCCGCGGGCGCGGGAGGCGTACGAGCTCATCCTCGACGTGCGGCACGCGCTGCACATCGTCACCGCGCGCGGCACCGACCGGCTGGTGCTGCAGGAGCAGGACGCGGTGGCCGGACTGCTCGGCCTGCTGGACGCCGAAGCGCTGATGCGCAGGCTGGCCGAGGCGGGCCGCACGATTTCCCACGCGTTCGACGCCACCTGGCGCACTGTTGACAGGCTTCTGTCAGGCCCGGCTCCCCGGGGCCGCCGCCCGCTGGCGGACGGCGTGGTGGAGCATGGCGGCGAGGTCGTGCTCGCCAGGGGGATCGACCCCCGAAAGGACCCGGTGCTGGTGCTGCGCGCCGCCGCGGCCGCGGCCGACTCCGGGCTGCCGCTGGCGCCCGCCACGGTGTCCGTACTCGCTGCTCAGTCCGCTCCGATGCCGGTGCCGTGGCCCGAGGAGGCCCGCGACGCGCTGGTGTCGATCCTCGGCGCGGGCCGGGCCGCCGTGCCCGTGTGGGAGGAGCTCGACCAGGCGGGCATCCTTGTCAAGCTGCTTCCTGACTGGGAGCGCGTACGCCACCGCCCCCAGCGCAACCCCATTCACCGCTTCACGGTCGACCGCCACCTGATCGAGGCCGCCGCGAACGCCGCCAGCCACACCCGCGAGGTCTCCCGTCCCGACCTCCTGCTGATCGGGGCGCTGCTGCACGACGTCGGCAAGGGCTGGCCGGGTGACCACTCCGCGACCGGCGAGGTCGTGGTCCGCGACATCGCCACCCGCATCGGCCTGCCCGCCCAGGACGTCGAGACGCTGGCCACCGTCGTACGCCACCACCTGCTGCTCCCCGAGACCGCCACCCGCAGGGATCTCGACGACCCCGTGACGATCGAGAAGGTCGCCGCGACGGTCGGCACGCGGGAGGTGCTCGACCTGCTGGCCGCGCTGGCGGTCGCCGACGGCAACGCGACCGGTCCGGCCGCGTGGAACAGCTGGAAGGCCGGGCTCGTCGCCGACCTGGTGCGCCGTGTCAGGTCCGTGCTGGCCGGCTCGCCGCCGCCCAAGCCGCCCACCCTCTCGCCGGAGCAGGCCGCGCTGGCCCGCCACGGCGGCGGCGCGATCCGGGTCAACGGGGGAGCGGTCACGGTCGTCGCCCCCGACCGGGTGGGCCTGCTGTGGAGCGCCGCCGGGGTGCTGTCCGCGCACCGGCTCGTCGTGCGCTCCGCCTCGTCCGCGTCCGCGGGATCCACCGCGGTGATCGAGTTCTCCGTCATCCCCGAGTACGGTTCCCCTCCCGACCCGGCGACGCTGGAGTCCGATCTCCGTCTCGTCCTTGCTGGCCGTCTTGACATAGAGCAGCGGCTGGCCCGCCGCACCCGCTCCTTGCGGCCGCCCCGCGTACCCGTGGCCCCACCTCGGGTGACACTGGTCGACGACGCCTCCGCCACCGCCACCGTGGTGGAAGTCAGGGCCCATGACAGGCCGGGACTCTTGTGGCGTATAGGACGGGCGTTCGGGGAGTGCGGTCTTGACGTGCGAGCCGCTCGCGTGGAGACTCTCGGCGCGGAGGCAGTGGACGTCTTCTATGTTGTGGACCGCGCTGGTCGCCCCCTCAGCGACGAAGCGCAGAGGGCTCAAGTCCGCGATCAAGTCCTTGCCGCACTGCGATAACCAATAGCACACGACAAACGGTCACGTTTGTAACGATTGTGTCCGAAATGCCTGGTAAGTCGGATGCTGCGGATACCTTGTGGACGGCTTGAAGACCCGTTGCTGACGGGACGATTGAGGGGTAGCGGAAGCGGTGACTACGGGGAAGTCCAGCAGCGGCCCGGCCGCGGAGCGGGATCGCGAGAAGCGGTCATTGCCGCGGCTCGGCCTGCGAAATTGGCGCGTGAGGTGGCGGCTCACCGCCCTCATCCTGGTGCCCACCATCGCTGCCGTGGTGCTCGGGGGAGCGCGCGTGGTGGGTTCGGTCCAGAGCATCGGCGTCTACGACCTCACGGCCACCTCGGCGGAGCAGGCCGGCCGCATCCGCGACCTCGTCCAGGCGATCGGTCTGGAGCGTGACACGGGCGGCTGGATCGGCGCCAACCGGGCGATGCGCAAGTCGCTCGCCGCGCCTTTCGCGCAGCGCAAGGCGGCCGTGGACACGCTGGTCAAGGCCGTACGCTCCGACCTCGACACGATGGACGACGCCTACGGCCCGCGCGTGATCAAGGCCGCCGCCCAGGCGAAGTACGACCTGGGCCGCCTGTCCAAGATCAGGAGCGAGGGCCAGGCCAACACCATCCGCTACGACTTCCTCACCGACACCCTGATCAAGCTGCACGACGAGCTGGCCCTGATGTCCGACGACTCGCAGATCGTCGGCCAGTTCCGCGCGCTGAGCGCGCTGGTGTCGGCCAAGGAGGAGATCTCCCGGCAGCGCGTGCAGCTCCTGCAGGCCTCCTACGACGGCGATCGGGTGGACGCGAAGGCGGTCGAGCAGTTCATCGCCTCCAACGCCCGCCAGCAGAGCGACATCTCCACCGTGGGCGTCGAGGCCGGCGTCGAGGTCGGCCTGGAGCTGTCCAAGGCCCTCACGTCCAACCCCGAGTACGTCAACGTCCAGCTCACCAAGTCCCGCGCGGTCACGCTGGCCAGCGGCCGGGCGCCCGGCGCGGTGCTCAACGACAACCTGATCTCCGCCAGGGCCGAGCGCGAGAGGTGGTTCAAGGAGAACACCGTCGCCGTCGACGTGCTGCACGGCATCGAGAAGGAGCTGGCGGGCAAGGTGAACCTGCGCAGCCAGGAGCTGCGCGAGTCCGAGATCCGCAACGCGATCATCGCGGGCGCCCTGATCCTGGCGCTGCTGCTGATCGTCCTGCTTCTCACGGTGGCCATCGCCCGCTCCATGGTGAGCCCGCTGCGCCGGCTGCGCACCGAGGCCCTGGAGATCGCCGGCTTCCGGCTGCCGGACGTCGTGCGCCAGCTCCGCATCAGCGGCGACACGTCCGTGCGCGACGTGCAGCCGATCGAGGTCGAGGGCCAGGACGAGATCGGCGAGGTGGCCAGGGCCTTCGACCAGGTGCACCGGCAGGCCGTGCGCCTGGCGGGCGAGGAGGCCGAGCTCCGCAGCAACATCAGCTCGATGTTCGTCAACCTCTCGCGCCGCACGCAGACGCTGGTCGAGCGGCAGATCTCGCTGATCGACGGCCTGGAGAAGGGCGAGCAGGACGGCGGCCGGCTGTCCGACCTGTTCAAGCTCGACCACCTGGCCACCCGCATGCGCCGCAACTCCGAGAACCTGCTGGTCCTGGCCGGTCACGAGGCCACCCGCCGGCGCAGCCAGCCGGCCAAGCTGGTCGACGTCGTACGCGCCGCGCTGTCGGAGGTCGAGGGCTACGAGCGCGTCCAGGTCCGGGTCCACCGGGCCACCTCGGTGCTCGGCAGCTGCGCCAACGACCTGGTCCACCTGGTCGCCGAGCTGGTCGAGAACGCCATCCAGTTCTCCCCGAGCCACTCCCAGGTCACGGTCACCAGCAGCCTCATCGAGGGCGGCGGCGCGCTGCTGTCGGTGAGCGACACGGGCATCAGCATGACCGAGGACGAGCTCGCCGAGGCCAACCGCCGCCTGGCCGAGCCGCCCGTCGTGGACGTGTCGGTCTCCCGGCGCATGGGCCTGTTCGTGGTCGGCCGCCTGGCTCTGCGTCACGGCATCCGGGTGCAGCTCAGGAAGGGCGAGGGCAGCGGCCTGATCGCCATGGTGCTGCTCCCGCCCGCGCTGATCGCCGACGGCCAGCAGCAGCCGCTGCCGCAGCGTCCAGCGTTCGGCGGCGGCACCGTGCCCAGCCAGGCTGGCGCGCCCCTGCAGAACGGGGCGCAGAACGGCTCGTTCAGGTCGTTCGGCAGCTTCGACTCCCACGAGCCCGGGCCGGCCAGGCAGCACTCCCAGGACCCCTTCGACGGCAACGGCCAGGCCCGGCCCGCGCCCGGGATGTTCGACGGCGGGCCCGCGCGGCAGGGACCGGGGACGTTCGACAGCGGGCCCGCGCGGCCCGCTCCGGGGACGTTCGACAGCACGCCGGGGACGCACAGGCCGGCGTTCGGGGCGTTCAACTCCGACCCGGGCAGGCCGGAGGTGAACGGCTTCACCGCCGACACCGACGGTGGCTCCCACCGCAGGCAGTCGCCGTCGTTCGACTCCGGCGTCTACCCTTCGTACCCCAGCCCGGGCTCCTACCCATCCGGTAATGGCGCGTTCCAGACGCCGCCACCGCCGCCGTCGTACCCCACGAACGACGTGCGCACGCCGGACCCCGCTCCCTCGGTGGACATGTCGCCGATGGAGCAGGAGCAGGAGGAGTACCTCCCGATCTTCGCGTCGGTGGAGTCGGCCTGGTTCCGCCGGCCGCCGGAAGAGCAGTCGCCGCCGCCCGCGGTCGCGGGCGAGCCCACGCCCCCGAAAGCCGTACCCTCTGGGGAGGAAGCGTGGCGAACGGCCGCAGACGCCGGATGGCGGGCGGCGGCCGCAGCGAGCGATCCCAGTCTCGGCGGCATCACTGCCGCCGGGCTGCCCAAGCGGACCCCCAAGGCCAACCTGGTGCCTGGCACGGCGAGCCAGCCCGCGCAGCAGCAACAGCCGCAGCGGCCGGCTCCTCCGGCTCCCCCGGTCTCAGCAGACCGGGTGCGTAGCCGGCTGGCCAGCTATCAGCAGGGTGTGCGACGGGGCCGCCAAGAAGTACGTGGACAGGAGGAACAGAGTGAGTAAGCGTCCCGCCGGGGAGGATGCGTGACAACCCTTAGCCATGAGGCGCACAGGTTCGACTGGCTGATCACCGACTTCGTACGCAACACGCCCGGAGTCGCGCATGCCGTCGTCGTCTCGGCGGACGGGCTCTGCCTGGCCGCCTCGGAGGGCTTCCCTCCGGACCGGGCCGACCAGCTCGCCGCGGTCTCCGCGGGCCTGCTGAGCCTGACCGTGGGTGCGTCCAGGGTGTTCGAGGGCGGTGCGGTGACGCAGACCGTCGTCGAAATGCAGCGCGGGCTGCTGCTGGTCATGGCCATCAGCGACGGCTCGGTGCTGACGGTGCTGGCGGGTCCGGATTGTGACATGGGCCTCGTGGCGTACCAGATGACGTTGCTGGTAGACAGAGCGGGACAGGCGCTCACGCCGGCCTTGCGCGCGGAGCTGCAGGCCGCCAGGACCCGGTGATGTGATGGAACTGATGGGAGAGGGCCGTGTACGGCGCTGACGGAATCGGGGACGAAGAGCCCCTGTTCCGTCCTTACGCGGTGACGGGCGGCCGATCCGAGCCGCGCTATCACCTCGCGATGGAGACGTTGATCTCGTCGATGTCGATCCCGGACGACGAGATGGCCATGCTCACCCCCGAGCAGGAGGCCATCATGCAGCTCTGCAGGTCGTTCCGGTCGGTCGCCGAGATCTCGGCCCTGCTCCGCGTCCCGCTGGGCGTGGCGAGAGTGCTCGTGGCGGACATGTCCGACGAAGGGCTTGTCCGCCTGCACCAGCCACGCCTCAGCCAGGGACAGCCAGACCTCAACATGCTCGAAAGGGTGCTCAGTGGACTACGCAGGCTCTAGCCCTGGCCTCACATCGACGAAGATCGTCGTGGCCGGGGGCTTCGGCGTCGGGAAGACGACGTTCGTGGGGGCGGTGTCGGAGATCCTCCCGCTCACCACGGAAGCGGTGATGACCGACGCGTCCGCGGGCATCGACGACCTCGGCATGACGCCGAACAAGCAGACCACGACCGTGGCGATGGACTTCGGCCGCCTGTCGCTCGACCGTGACCTGATCCTCTACCTGTTCGGCACGCCCGGTCAGCACCGGTTCTGGTTCATGTGGGACGACCTGGTGCGGGGTGCGATCGGCGCCGTGGTGCTGCTCGACACGCGCCGGCTCGCCGACAGCTTTCCGGCCATCGACTACTTCGAAGAGGCCAAGCTGCCGTTCGTGATCGGGGTCAACGGCTGGGACGGGCAGTTCCCGCACTCCGACAACGAGGTCAGGGAGGCGCTCGCGCTGTCGCCGCACGTGCCGATCGTGCGCACCGACGCCCGCAACCGCGAGTCGGTCAAGGCGACGCTGATCTCGCTGGTCGAGCACGTCGTACGCCTGCGGGCGGCACCCGTCCGCTAGCTCGCCCAGGGCGCCTCCTCCAGGGAGTTGAGCACCGGGACCAGCTGCTCCTCCTCATAGGCGAAGTGGGCCTCCATCTCACCGGCGATGCGGTCGAGCGTCGCCGGGTCGGTGGCCCCGCGCAGTTCCTCGATCAGTCCGGCGATCACGGCGTGCTCGTCGCGCAGCCGGTCGAGGGGCTGCTTCAGCTCTGGGAACAGCTTTTCCAGGTGCGGGAAGGCCACGCGCTCCTCGCCCGTGTGGTGGAAGGTCAGCGCGTCGCAGAAGGCCAGGCAGTGCGCCCGCAGATCGGCGGCGGGCGCCTCGCCGGCCCGCAGCCCGGCCAGCTCGCCCCTGAGGTGGTCGTGGATCCTGACCAGCTCGTCCCCGAACGCCTGCAGCCGCTCGCGCTCGGGATGGAGGGCGATGACCGGGATGACCCGGTCGGTCTGTGCCTGGTACGCGGCGAAGGCCGGGTCGAGGGCCGCCTGGCGGGCGTACACGCGGTCGCGCTCCGCACCTTCGAGCGGCACCGCCCGGGCCGTGAACGTCTCCTCGCCGAGCTCGACCGTGACCCTCGGGTGCGCCACCACGTTGTGATACCAGGCCGGATGCGCGTCGCCGCCCGCGTTGGAGGCGAACACCAGGACGCGCTCGCCGTCGCGCAGGTAGACGGCCGGGTTCGTCCGCCGCCGGCCCGATCTGGCGCCCACCGTGGTCAGCAGCACCAGCGGGGCGCCCTCGAACATGCCGCCCACCTTGCCGGCGTTCGCCCGGAACTCCGCGATGACCTGCTGGTTGAAATCCGTCATCTCACTATCCTTTGGGGAGGCCAGGTTCATATTTGCTTTGCAAGCAAAGCTAATTTAGACAGCAAGGTGGTCGGGATGTCAACTGACGGCTTGAGCGTGGACGACGGGATCAGGACGTTGCTGCTGCTGATGCCGCGCATGGTGGGGCGCGCCAAGCGGCTGAAGGTGCCGGAGGCGGTGCAGGCGCTGTCGCTGGCGCCCCGGCATCTGTCGCTGCTGGCGTACCTGCTGTTCGACGGCCCGATGACGGTGAACGAGCTGGCGGCGCGGCTGGAGGTGGCGCCCGCGACGGTGAGCCTGATGGTGGGGGAGCTGAGCAGGAAGGGCGTGCTGGAGCGGCGCGAGGACGACGCGGACCGGCGGCGCACGATCGTCAGCATCGCCGCGCTGCATCAGGCGGCCATCGACGAGTGGCTGGGCTACGGCGCCAAGGCGTGGCGGCGGGCCCTGGAGCCGCTCACGCCGGAGCAGCGGCGCCTGTTCGTGGACACGCTGCGCGCCTACGAGCAGGCGCTCTCCGGCTGACGCGGGATCTGCGGGCTTCCCGGCCGGCGCGGGGTCCGAAGGGGTGCGGTCAGGCTGACGCGGGGTCCGAAGGGGTGCGGTCAGGCTGACGCGGAGTCTGAAGGGGTGCGGTCAGGCTGATCGGGGTCTGCAGGGGTGTGGTCGGTCGGGGTGATCGGCGGCTGAGGGGGCGCGGTCAGGCCGGTGGGGCGGCGCGCCGGTTCACCAGGGCCTCGATGCCGTCGAGCACGCGCTCCAGCCCGAACTCGAAGGCGTGCTCCGGGTTGTAGGCCGCGTTGAGCGCCTCGCCCGCCGCCTCCCCGACCCGGGCGGCCGTGGGGTAGTGGCTGGTGTCGGCGATCCGGCTGAGGAAGGGCACGTGCGCGGCCCACCACTGCTCGTCGGTCAGCCCGGTCAGGCTCTCCGCCTGCGCGGCCTCCACGGCCCCCCTGGCCGCGCCGTGCACGAAGCCGGTGATCAGCGTGATCACCGAGTCCATCTCCAGGTCCGACAGGCCGATGCCGTCGACCGCGCGCAGCTCGTAGTCGTATTTGGCGGTGACGTTCGGCCCGAGCACCGGGCGGCTCGCCGCCACCCGCAGCAGCCACGGGTGGCGCAGGTAGAGCGCCCAGTTCTCCCTGGCGATCTGCTCCAGCCGGCCCCGCCAGCCGCCGGGCACGTCCTCCGGCCTGGCGGTCTCGCCGTAGACGGTGTCGAGCATGACGTCGAACAGCTCCGGCTTGCCCGGCACGTACGTGTAGAGCGACATCGTCCCCACGCCCAGCCGCTCGGCCACCCGGCGCATGGACAACGCCTGCAACCCCTCGGCGTCGGCCACCTCGATGGCGGCGCGCACGATGCGGTCGACGCTCAGCTCCGGCTTGCCCTTGCGGCTGGCCCGCTCGCTGGTGCGCCAGAGCAGCGCCAGGCTTCGCGCGGGGTCGCCCTTTCCCGAGTACTCGACGGTCACATTCGTACGGTACACCGTACGGTTGCCGGGGTAGACCGTGTGCTGTACGGTACGCCGTACGATTTCTAGGAGGCGGCATGTCAGCGGTGATGGCGCAGGGCCTGCGCAAGACGTACGGGGAGAAGGCGGCGCTGGACGGCGTCGATCTCGACGTGGGGCAGGGCACGGTGCACGGGCTGCTCGGCCCCAACGGCGCGGGCAAGACCACGGCCGTCCGCATCCTGACCACGCTCCTGCGCCCCTCGGGAGGGCGTGCCGAGGTGGCCGGCTTCGACGTCGCCACCCAGCCCCGCCAGGTGCGCCGCAGCATCGGCCTGGTCGGCCAGCACACCGCGGTGGACGAGCTGCTGACCGGCCGGCAGAACCTGGAGCTCTTCGGCCGCCTCTACCACCTGGGCGCCGCCGCGGCCCGGGCCAGGGCGGTCGAGCTGCTGGAGCAGTTCGGCCTGGAGCACGCGGGGCCGGCCAAGGAGTATTCCGGCGGCATGCGCCGCAGGCTCGACCTGGCGGCGAGCATGATCCTGGCCCCGCCGGTGCTGTTCCTGGACGAGCCGACGACGGGGCTCGACCCGCGCAGCCGGGCGGAGATCTGGCGCGCCGTGCGCGACCTGGTGTCCCGCGGCACCACGGTGCTGCTGACCACCCAATACCTGGAGGAGGCCGACCAGCTCGCGGACCGGATCTCGGTGATCGACGCGGGCCTGGTGGTGGCCGAGGGCACGCCCGACGAGCTCAAGTCCAAGCTCGGCGGCGACCGGCTCGACGTGGTCATCCACGACCCGGAGCGGGTTGCGGAGGCGGCCGGCATCGTCGCGAGCGTGGCGGCGAGCCCGGCGGAGGTCGACCCGGACACCAGGCATGTGAGCGCGCCGGTGAGCGAGCGGGTGCAGGCGCTCACGGAGGTGCTCGCGGCCCTTGCGGCGGCCGGGATCGAGGCCGAGGACGTCACGGTACGCCGCCCGACCCTCGACGAGGTCTTCCTCAACCTCACCAACGCCGGAGGAGGCGCCGAATGACCGCCGTATCGCTTCGATGGGCCCTGGCCGACGGCTGGACGGTCGCCCGTCGGGACCTGATCCACTGGGCCAACCAGCCCATGACCGTGGTGTTCGGCGTGGTCTTCCCCGTCGTCATCACCCTGGCCTTCGGCTACCTGTTCGGCGGCGCGGTGAAGGTGCCGGCCGGGGCGGACTACTTCGCCTTCCTCATGCCCGGCATGTACGGCATGACGATGCTCTTCGGCCTGAGCGCCACCATGATCGCCGTCACCACCGACGCCTCCAAGGGCGTCACCGACCGCTTCCGCTCCATGCCCATGGCGCCGTCCGGCGTCCTCATCGGCCGGGCCATCGCGGACCTGCTCAACTCGGTGCTGATCCTGGCCGGCCTCCTGGCCTGTGGCCTGGCCGTCGGCTGGCGCCCGGCCACCCTCACCGGCGCGCTCGCCGCCGTGGGCCTGCTGCTGCTCCTGCGCTTCTCCCTGCTGTGGATGGGCATCTACCTGGGTCTGCTCACCAAGGACCCGGGCGGGGTGGTGGCGGTGCAGACGCTGGAGTTCCCGATCGGGTTCCTGTCGAACGCGTTCGTCGCGCCCGCCACCATGCCGGGCTGGCTGGGCGCGGTCTCGGAGTGGAACCCGCTGTCGTCGACGGTGGCGGCCACCAGGGAGCTGTTCGGGAACCCGGGGTGGGGCGGGGAGTCGTGGGTGGCCCAGCACGCGGTGCTGATGGCCGTGCTGTGGCCGGTGGCGATCACGGTCGTCTTCTTCACCCTGTCGGTCCGCCTCTACCAGCGCCTCGACCGCTGAGCGGTCGCCGTGGGAGTCACCTGTGCCGGTGGAACTCCACGGGTTCCGGGGCGAGCGGGGTGTTGCCGAGGATGAGGTCGGCGGACTTCTCGGCGAGCATCATGACCGGGGCGTAGATGTTGCCGTTCGTGACGTACGGCATGACCGAGGCGTCCACGACGCGCAGCCCGTCCAGGCCGTGCACGCGCATCGTGTCGGGGTCCACGACCGACAGCTCGTCGGTGCCCATCCGGCAGGTGCACGACGGGTGCAGGGCCGTCTCGCCGTCCTTGGCGACCCAGGCGAGGATCTCCTCGTCCGTACGGACCTCCGGGCCGGGGGAGAGCTCGCCCCCGTCCAGGTCCGCCCACGCGGGCTGGGCCAGGATGGCACGGGCGTGCCTGATCGCCTCCACCCACTCCCGGCGGTCCTGCTCCGTGGACAGGTAGTTGAAGCGCAGGGCGGGCTTGTGGCGCGGGTCCGTGGAGGTGATGCGGACCGAGCCGCGGGCGTCGGAATACATCGGACCGATGTGCACCTGGTAGCCGTGGCCGCCCGCCGGGGCCGAGCCATCGTAGCGGACCGCGATCGGCAGGAAGTGGAACATCAGGTTCGGGTACGCCACCTCGTCGTTCGAGCGGATGAAGCCGCCCGCCTCGAAGTGGTTCGTGGCCCCCGGGCCGCGCCTGCGGAAGAGCCAGTCGGCGCCGATGAAGGGGCGGCGCCACAGGGCCAGTGAGGGCTGCTGGGAGACCGGCTGCCGGCAGGCGTGCTGCACGTAGACCTCCAGGTGGTCCTGGAGGTTCTCGCCCACGCCGGGCAGGTCGTGGACCACCTCGACGCCCAGGGGCTCCAGCACGGCTCTCGGGCCCACGCCCGAGAGCTGCAGGAGCTGCGGGGTGTTGATGGCGCCGCCGCAGAGGATGACCTCCGCGGCCTCGATGCGCTCGCCGCCGCACATGACGCCGACCGCGCGGGTGCCCTCGAAGAGCACCTTCTCGACCAGGGCCCGGGTCCGGACCTTCAGGTTGGGCCGGTGGCGTACGGGGTGCAGGTACGCGCGGGCGGCGCTGAGCCGGCGGCCGCGGTGGACGTTGCGGTCGAAGGCGGCGAAGCCCTCCTGGCGGTAGCCGTTCACGTCGTCGGTCAGCGGGTGGCCCGCCTGCTGGACCGCCTCGAAGAACGCCTCGAACAGCGGTCCGCGGGCGGGGCCGCGCTCCAGCTTCAGCGGGCCGTCGCCGCCCCGGAAGGTCGTCCCGGGGTCGGCCAGGCAGTTCTCCATCCGCTTGAAGTAGGGCAGGCAGTGCGCGTAGTCCCAGTGCTTCATGCCGGGATCGGCGGCCCAGCGCTCGTAGTCGAGCGGGTTGCCGCGCTGGAAGATCATGCCGTTGATGCTGCTGGAGCCGCCCAGCACCTTGCCGCGGGCGTGGTAGATGCGCCGCCCGTTCATGTGCGGCTCGGGCTCGGACTCGTACTTCCAGTCGTAGAAGCGGCTGCCGATCGGGAACATCAGCGCGGCCGGCATGTGGATGAACACGTCCCACAGGTAGTCGGGGCGGCCCGCCTCCAGCACCAGCACCGAGGTCGAGGGGTCGGCGCTGAGCCGGTTGGCCAGGGCGCAGCCGGCCGAGCCGCCGCCCACGATGACGAAGTCGAACCTCAACGGGGAATCCAGTCCTTCCACACGATCTTGTTCTCTTCCACCCACCGCTTGGCGGCCTGCTCGGCGCTCATCTTCTCGTTGATCATGTCACTGGCCACGGCGTTCTGGTCGTCGTTGGTCCAGTTGAAGTTGCGCACCAGCTCGTACGCCCGCCCGCCGGTCTGGGCGAACCGCTTGCTGACGATCTTGTCCAGCAGGTACGGCGGGTAGTCACAGGCCACCCTCGCCGGGTTGTCGTCGCAGCCGACGGCGTAGGGCGGCAGCGCGATCTTGACGAGTTTGGTCTTGGTGAACAGCCATTGCGGCTCGTAGAAATACATGAGCAGCGGTGTCCGATTCTTCGTCGCGGCCTGGGCGGCCTTGATCAACGCGTCCTCGCTGCCCGAGTAGACGACCTTGTAATTGAGCCTGAGGTTCTTGACGAGTGCCTCGTCATTCGTGACGAAGGTCGGATCTCCGTCCAGAACCTGTCCGGCATTTCCGGTTTTTTCGGTCCGGAATAGGTGGGCGTACTTATTGAGGTTTCGGTAGTCCGTAATGTCGGGGTACTTTTTGGCCATCCACTCGGGCACGTACCACCCGATGACGCCCTTGTTCCCCGTGAGGCCCGCCGAGAGGGCGACCCCCTTCTCCTCGATGTAGGTCTTCTTCCAGTCGTTGTGGCCCCAGCTTTCGACGATCACGTCGACCTTGCCGGATTCGAAATCCCGCCAGGACTGGTCCTCTTTCACGGGCCGCTTGTTCACCTTGTAGCCCAGCTCGTACTGGAGCAGGTGCGCCAGCACGGCGGCCTGGGCCTCGTACCCCACCCAGGCGTGGACGTCGATGTTGACGGTCCCCTTGGACTGCGTGCTGGTACCGGGCTCCGCGCTGGAGCAGGCCGTCAGTAACAGGGCCGCGACGAGCGGCCCGGCGAGCGTCTTCGTTCGGGTCATGAGAGGTCTCCGGGACCGCGGCCCCAGGGGCGGGGCCGCGGTCGAGAGGGGTTACTTGGGGATCCAGGCCTGCCACTTGGCGGTGTTGGCCTCGACCCACTTCTTGGCGGCTTCCTCGCCGGTCATGCCGTTGTTGGTCATGTCGTCGGCGACGGCGTTCTGGTCCTCGTTGGTCCAGTTGAAGTTCTTGACCAGCTCGTACGCCTTCCCGCCGGTCTGCGCGAACTTCGTGCTCACGATCTTGTCGAGGTCCATCTCCGGGTAGTCGCAGGCGACCTTCTTGGGGTCGGCGTCGCAGCCCTCGGTGTAGGCGGGCAGGTTGACCCGGACCAGTTCGGTCTTGCTGAACAGCCAGTGCGGGTCCCAGAAGTAGAACAGCAGCGGCTTCTTCTGCTCCTGTGCCTGCTGGGCGCCCTTGATCAGGGCCGCCTCGCTGCCGCCGACGACGACCTTGTAGTTCAGCTTGAGGTTCTTGATCAGGGCTTCCTCGTTGCTGACGTACGACGGGTCGCCGAAGAGCAGCTGGCCCTTGCCGCCGGACTCGGAGGTCTTGAAGAGCTCGGCGTACTTGTTGAGGTTCTTGTAGTCGGTGATGTCGGGGTGCTCGTCGGCCATCCACTTGGGGATGTACCAGCCGATGACGCCCTTGTTGCCGGTCGAGCCGGCCACCTGCGCGGTCTTCTTCTCGTCGATGAACTGCTTCTTCAGGTCGGGGTGACCCCAGTTCTCGATGATGACGTCGACGTCGCCGGTCTCGAAGCCCTCCCAGGCCAGCTGCTCCTTGATCTCGGGCAGCTCGACGTTGTAGTTGAGCTCGTTCTTCAGCAGGTACGCGACGACGTTCGCGCTGGCCTCGTAGCCCACCCACGGGTTGATCGCGATCTTCACCGTGCCGGTGGGGCCGGCGGAGGCGCTGGCGCCGGCCGCCGGGGCGGAGGCGCTGGGGGAGGTCTCGACTGTGGCTCCGCCGCAGCCTGCGGCGGCGAGCCCAAGGGCGAACAGGCCTGCGAGCAGGCGAATCTTCATGTGGACTTCCTCTTTCGGGGGGAAGGGCGCCTGTCGGCGCCCTGCGTTATGCGGTCGAGCATGACTCCGAGGAGCACGGTCGCTATGCCCGCGACGAACCCCATGCCGAAGTCGGTCCTCTGGGAGAACCCGGTGACCACGTCGTAGCCGAGGGCCCCCGCCCCGACCAGGCCACCGACGACCACCATGGCCAGCGTCATCACGATGCCCTGGTTGGCCGCGAGCAGGATGGCCCGCCTGGCCATGGGCAGCTGTACCTTCCACAGGAGCTGGCGGGGGGTGGAGCCGGCCGAGG
The DNA here is from genome assembly GCF_041950495.1 of Nonomuraea sp. MTCD27. Lineage (NCBI taxonomy): Bacteria > Bacillati > Actinomycetota > Actinomycetes > Streptosporangiales > Streptosporangiaceae > Nonomuraea > Nonomuraea sp. MTCD27. The sequence goes on from NZ_JBGNUW010000015.1 coordinate 187,779, forward strand.
TGGCCGCCTCGACGACCGTGGCGGGCACGGCCTTGATGCCGTCCTCGACCAGGCGGACCACCGGCGGCACCGCGTAGATGATCGAGGCGAAGATCGCGGTGAACCGGGTGGTCTCGAACAGGGCCAGGGCCGGCAGCAGGTACACGAACGCGGGCATCGTCTGCGCGGCGTCGAGCAGCGGCCGCTGCACGGCCGAGTAGCGCGGCGAGCGGGCCGCGGCCACCCCCAGGAACAGGCCGATGACCAGCGTGACCAGCACCGCGACGGCGACCGTGGTCATCGTCTGCATCGTGTGCTCCCACACGCCGAGCAGCGCGATCGCCAGCAGGCAGCCCAGCGCGATCAGCGCCGGCCGCGTGCCGCTGACCCGCCAGGCGACCGTCAGCACGGCGAGCGCGACCAGCCACCACGGGGCCGAGGTGAGCAGCGACTCCAGCGGGTTGAGCAGCGCGTACGAGGTCACGTCCTTGATGAACGTGGTCACCGCGTACCAGTTGGTCTCGGCCCACCGCACGGCGGCGTTGACCTCGGCCACCAGGTTGACGGTGAGATTCTCCGGCCAGACCTTCGGCAGCACGGGAATGAGCGCCAGCCCGGCGGCGGCCAGCGCGCCGGCCGCGACGAGGTCGGCCCGGGCGATCCTGGCGTGCGGGTCGCGGTGGGCGAGCGCCATCATCATCCGGTCGAGCATCACGGCCATGATCACGATGGCGATGCCGGCCGGCAGCATGAGGCCGACCTGGGCCCGGGACAGGCCGAGCAGGATGTTGCTGCCCAGGCCGGGGGCCGCGATCAGGTTCGCGATGACGACCATGGACAGCGCCATCATGATCGTCTGGTTGACGGCCAGCGCCATCGTGGACCTGGCCAGCGGCAGGTAGACCTTGAACAGCGTCTGGCGTCCCGTCGCGCCGAGGGAGGCGGACGCCTCGACCGCCGTGGGGGAGACCCCGGAGATGGCCAGCGCGGTGATGCGGATGGCGGGCGGGATGGCGTAGATCATCGTCGCGATGGCGCCGGCGGGCGCGCCGATGTGGAAGAACAGCGCGAGCGGTGCCAGGTACGCGAACGTCGGCATGATCTGCATGACGTCGAGCACCGGCGTGATCGCCCGCCGCACGCGCACGGAGAGCCCGGCCCAGACGCCCAGCGGGATCCCGATCGCCAGCGACAGCAGCACCGCCACCCCGACCAGGGCGAGCGTGTCCACGCTCGACTCCCACAGCCTCAGCACGCCGAACGCGCTCACGCTGCCGACCGCCAGCAGCGCGATCCGCCAGCCGCCGGCCAGCCACGCCAGCGCCCCCAGGACGCCGGTGATGCCGGGCCAGCCGAGCGCGTACAGGGTTGACTGGAACAGGTCGTAGAGCGAGCCCACGCCGAGCCGGATGTAGTTGAGGAAGTACAGGAAGAGCGGGTTGTCGTTGCGGTGGTCGTCGATCCACTCACGCAGCTCGGTGACGGCCAGGAACTGCGGCGCCTCCTTGTCGTGCGGCAGCGTCCCGGTGCCCTGGAAGACCAGGTACGCCACCACGAACAGCACCGCCACCCCGGCCGGGGCCGCCCACCTCGGCAACCCGAGCCTGGAGGGCGTGGTGACGGCCGTGCTGCTCATGTGCCCGCCCTGGCGCCGACGTCCTGGCCCGCCAGGAAGGCGAGCAGGTCCACCCGGTCCACGACGCCCACCAGCTCGTCGCCGTCCACGACCCTGATCGGCCGGGAGGAGGCGGAGGCCACGCCGATGGCGTCCTTGATGACCGTGGCGACCGGTAGCTCGGGCCCGTCCAGCGGCTCGCCGGGCTCGGGGTCGCGGCAGATCCAGCGCAGGCTCAGCACGTGGCTCCTGGGCACGTCGCGGACGAAGTCGGCCACGTAGTCGTCGGCCGGCGCGCCCACCAGCTCCTCGGCCGTGCCGAGCTGCACGATCGAGCCGGCCCGCATGATCGCGATCCGCTCGCCCAGCTTGAGCGCCTCCGAGAGGTCGTGCGTGATGAACACCATCGTCTTGCCGACTTCCCGGTGCAGCCGGATCACCTCGGCCTGCATGTCGCGCCTGATCAGCGGGTCGAGCGCGCTGAACGGCTCGTCGAACAGCATCACCTGCGGGTCCACGGCCAGCGCCCTGGCCAGGCCGACGCGCTGCTGCATGCCGCCGGACAGCTGGTCGGGGTAGGCGTCGGCGTGCCCGTCGAGGCCGACGAGCGAGAGGATCTCCCCGGCCCGCCGGTGCCTGTCGGCCCTGGCCGTGCCCTGGATCTCCAGCCCGTATGCCACGTTGTCGATCACCTTGCGGTGCGGGAGCAGGCCGAAATGCTGGAAGACCATGCTGACCTGGTGCCGGCGGATCTCGCGGAGCCGGGTGGGCGTGGCGGCGACGATGTCCTCGCCGCCGATCGTGATCCGGCCCGCGCTCGGCTCGATGAGCCGGGTCAGGCAGCGTACGAGGGTGGACTTGCCGCTTCCCGACAGGCCCATGACCACGAAGACCTCGCCGGGGCGCACCTCGAAGCTCACGTCCCGGACGGCGGCCGTGCAGCCCGTCCTCTCCCTCAGCGCCGCGGGTTCGAGATGTCTGTCCTCGCTGTCCAGCACCTTTTGTGCCCTGGTTCCGAAGATCTTCCAAAGGCCCGCAACGGTGATTGCCGCGCTGTCGGGAGAATCTCCCACACTCGCCTCCTCGTTTTGCCGTCGCTCAACATATGTCGGGAATAGCGAGATTCTCAACGCCGTGACCCTCTGGAGACCGGGGTGCGCCTCTGGCGTTACTCGTTTGGAACGAGCCAATCCCCCATTGGGGGACATTTATTCTGTTAAAGGTTTATTTCGTGCTCTCCCGGCTTCCGTCATGGAGCGCCAGGTTCTATCCTCAGGAGCCACGCGAACCAACTTTTGTCGCGTTATGTTCGCTTGGCCACAAGCCATGGGATGTGTTCCAATTACCGGCACTTGCCGATTTCCCCAGGGCACAGACTTCACATATACGCCGATTCGGGCGAGGTGCGTTCGGTGACTACAGAGCTCGGCGTCAGGCAGGCCAGCGAGGGCGGCTGGCGCCTGCGCAATTGGCGTGTCCGGGCGCGACTCGTGGCCCTCATCCTCATCCCGACGGCCGCCGCCGTGCTGCTGGGCGGTGTCCAGGTGCTCGCCTCGACCTCGGCGGCCGGAGACTACGCGCGGACGAACCAGTTCGCCACGCTCTCCGCCGAGCTCGGCGGGCTCACCCACCTGGTCTCCGCCGAACGCGCCAGGACCGCCTGGTACATCGCACGCAACCGGCCGGCCGCGGGACTGGCCGAGGTGCAGGCCCAGATGGAGCAGGTGGACCAGTCGGCCAGGGAGGTGCGCGGCATCGCCCAGCAGTTGCTGACCGACTCCACCGGACGTACCGCGGACCAGATCGAGAGCCTGCTCAACCGCCTGAACGACCTGACCGCCCTGCGCGAGCAGGCGCTGGAGGCCAACCTGCTGCCCGGCCCGGCCGTCGAGCTCTACACGACGGTGATCAACGACCTGCTCTCCGTGCACAACGAGCTGGTCAAGGGCAGCGTGGACGACGAGCTGTTCCGCCAGACGAGCATGCTCGACAGTCTCGCCCGCGCCAAGGAGAGCATCTCCTACCAGCAGGCGCTGGTCACCGTCGTGCTCGTCGAGGGGGCGTTCGACCAGGAGCAGCTCAAGCGCTTCCTCGGTGAGCAGTCTCGGGAGGCCAACGAGCGCAAGGGCTTCGCCACCGAGGCCACCGCGGACGAGCGCCGCCTGTTCGACGAGACCGTCAACGGCAGGTCCGCCGACCGCATGTTGTTCCTGCGCGAGCTGGTGCTGATCAGGGCCACCGAGGGCCTGCCCCTGCGCGGCCTCGACCAGTCCAAGGAGGACGACGCAGCGGAGTGGTTCGACGCGACGAACGTGGTCGTCGACTCCATGCGCGAGGTCGAGCAGCGCCAGGCCCAGGGCATCGTGGACCGCAGCGAGGCGCTCAGCGCGGACGAGCGGCGGCAGGCGTTCGTGACCGCGGGCGCCGTGCTCGCGCTGCTCGTGGTCGTACTGCTGATCACCACGGGCGTGGCCAGGTCCCTCGTACGTCCGCTGCGCCGCCTGCGCGGCGAGGCGCTGGAGATCGCCGGCAAGCGGCTGCCCGAGTTCGTGCAGCACCTGAGGGAGTCCCGCGACGGCGAGGTCGCCACCGAGGTGCCGCCGATCGGGATCTTCTCCAAGGACGAGGTGGGCGAGGTCGCGCGGGCCTTCGACGAGGTGCACCGCGAGGCCGTACGGCTGGCGGGCGACGAGGCCAAGCTGCGCTCCAACGTCAACGCCATGTTCGTCAACCTGTCCAGGCGCAGCCAGACGCTGGTCGAGCGGCAGCTCACGCTGATCGAGAAGCTGGAGCGCGGCGAGCGCGACGACGCCCGGCTGGGCGACCTGTTCAAGCTCGACCACCTGGCCACCCGCATGCGGCGCAACAGCGAGAACCTGCTCGTCCTGGCCGGCCAGGAGGCGGCGCGCAAGTGGAGCGAGCCGGTCGAGCTGATGGACATCGTGCGGGCCGCGCTCGGCGAGGTCGAGAGCTACGACCGGGTCAGCATCCAGATCGAGTCGGACGTCGCCATCGCCGGGCAGGCCGTCACCGACGTGGTGCACCTGCTCGCCGAGCTGGTCGAGAACGCGGTGTCGTTCTCCTCGCGGGACACCAAGGTCATCATCTCCAGCAGCCGCATCGACGGCGGCAGCCTGATGCTGTCGGTCACCGACCACGGCATCGGCATGAGCCAGGACGAGCTGGCCGAGGCCAACTGGCGGCTGGCCAACCCGCCCGTCGTGGACGTGTCGGTGTCGCGGCGGATGGGACTCTTCGTGGTCGGGCGGCTGGCGCTGCGGCACAGCATCCGGGTGCAGCTCCGGCGGCAGGACATCGGCGGGCTGACCGCCATGGTGCTGATCCCGCCCATGCTGCTCACCGAGGTGCCCGGCGCGATGGCCGGCGCCGGGCCGCGGCTCCAGGTGCCCAGGCAGGCGAACCCGCCGTCCTACCCGACGCAGCCGCCCGCTCGCCTGTCGGGGCCGCCGCCCGGGCATCCGTCGTTCGACGGCGTCAGCCCGGCGCCCGAGCCGTCGTCCTGGTTCAGCTCGTCCCAAAGCCACTCGATCGAGCAGCTCCCGCCCGACCTGACCGCGCCCCGGCCGTTCACCGACCTGACCTCGCCGGGCTCGTCGTCGTTCGCGGACCTCGGGCCGTCGGGTTCGTCGTTCGCGGACCTGGGCCCGTCGGGTCCGTCGTTCGCCGATCCGGGCACCCCGGGCACGTCGTTCCCCACGCCTTCCGCCTCCGGGAAGGACGAGTTCCTGCCGATCTTCGCCTCCATGGACGAGAGCAGCTGGTTCAGCAAGTCCGCGCCGACGGCGGACCACCGCGACGAGCCGTGGTCGTCCCCTGCCGACCAGGGCTGGCAGGCCGCCGGCGCGGCCACGGACCCCGCGCGGAGCGGCACCACGAACTCCGGCTTGCCGAAGCGGACGCCGAGAGCCAATCTGGTACCGGGCACCGCAACTCCGCAGCCGCCGCCCGTTCCCGCTCCTCCGGTGTCCCCCGATCGACTGCGTACCCGGCTGGCCAGCTACCAGCAGGGCGTGCGCAAGGGACGCGCCGAGCTCGAGGAGGATTCGTGAAGGAGCTGAGCCAGGCCGCCAGGGACATCAACTGGCTGGTCAGCGGCTTCGTCGAAGAGGTCCCCGGCGTGGCACACGCCGTGGTGGTCTCGGCGGACGGCCTGCCCATGGCCTTCTCCCGTGGCTTCCCGAAAGACCGCGCCGACCAGCTCGCCGCCATCGCGGCCGGGCTGGTGAGCCTCACGCAGGGCTCGGCGCGCGTGTTCGAGGGGGGCGGGGTGACCCAGACCCTCGTCGAGATGGAACGGGGCCTGCTGCTGGTGATGTCGATCAGCGACGGGTCCTGCCTGGCGGTGCTGGCCGTACCCGACTGCGACATGGGCTTGGTCGCTTACCAGATGACGATCCTGGTCGAGCGCGCGGGGCAGGTGCTCACCCCTGCTGTACGGGCGGAGCTGTCCGCCGCGCGCCCGTGGTGATGGGAGTGAACGTTGGCATCGTGGCACAACGGGGATCCGGAGCCCGAGCGAAGTTCGCTCGTCCGGATGTACGCCGTCACCGGCGGCAGAACGACTCCGCGCACTCAGCTCGCCATGGAGGCACTGGTATCGTCAGCCACCTCGGCACAGCTCGGTACGACGTACACGCGTGAATACCGCGCGATCAGCGAGCTGTGTCGGCAGGTTCGGTCCGTGGCGGAGATCTCCGCGCTGCTCAGCGTGCCCCTAGGGGTGGCGAGGGTGCTGGTCGCCGACATGGAGGCGGATGGGCTGGTCAAGGTGTACCAGCCACAGCTGGATGCGGGCCTTCCTGACAGGGGCCTGCTCGAAAGGGTACTGAGTGGACTTCGCAGGCTCTAGTCGCCTCACCTCCACGAAGATCGTCGTGGCGGGCGGGTTCGGCGTGGGGAAGACCACGTTCGTGAAATCCGTGTCCGAGATCATGCCGCTGACCACCGAGGCGGTGATGACGGACGCCTCGGAGGGCATCGACGACCTCGGCCACACGCCGGGCAAGACCACCACCACCGTGGCCATGGACTTCGGGCGGCTCTCGCTCGATCACGAACTGATCCTCTACCTGTTCGGCACGCCGGGGCAGCACCGGTTCTGGTTCATGTGGGACGACCTCGTCCGCGGGGCCATCGGGGCCGTGGTGCTGGTGGACTCGCGGCGGCTGGCCGACAGCTTCCCCGCGGTGGACTACTTCGAGAACTCGGGGCTGCCGTTCGTGATCGGGCTCAACGGCTGGAACGGGGAGTTCCCGCACGTCGAGAGCGAGGTGCGGGAGGCGCTCACGCTCTCGGCGCACGTGCCGATCGTCCGTACGGACGCGCGTGCGCGGCAGGCGGTCAAGAACACCCTGATCACGCTCGTCGAGCACGCGCTGACCGTACGGTCCCACTGAGACGTCGCCGCTACCGCGCCGACCACCAGTAGGCGGCCACCAGCTCCGCGACCAGCGTCTCGGTGAGCAGGGCCACGTCGGGGTCGTCGTCGTGGGTGTAGCGGATCGCCGCCGTGGCGTCCTTCACCTCGGCGCCCACGGTGATCACCGTGGACTCGCGCTCGCGTACCCAGTCCATGGCCTGGGCGTCGTAGCGGGAGCCGGGGAAGAGCAGCGCGCGGTAGTCGAGCGTCTTGGTGAGGTAGACGTCCACGTGGGACCAGTCGCCGCTCTCGCACGCGTCGGCCGGGCGGCGCGGGCCCTCGCGGAACATCAGCGCCGACTGCTCCGCCGACGACAGGCGCTCGGCGGGGGCGATCGTGTAGACGCCGTGCGGGCCGTCCAGCAGCTCCAGGGCCAGCGGGAGCCACTCGTCCCTGCGGTCCAGCAGGTCGGCCGTGGCCTCCGCCGCCCTGCCAACCAGGGCGGGGAGGTCGCGGTCGCGGCCCGTGAGCCTGGACTCCAGGGCGAGGAGGAGGGCCAGGGTGTGCTGGAACGTACGGCAGGCGACGCCGCCGCGCTCCTCGCCCGCCCCCATGTCGATCACCAGGTCGGCGGCCTCGGTGAGGGGCGAGCCGGGCCGGTTGGTGATCGCCGCCAGGTAGGCGGGGCCGCCCGCGTACCGTTCGGTGGCGTCGAGCGTCTCCTGGCTGGAACCGGTGGCCGAGATCGGGATGACCAGGGTGCCCTCGGCGGGCGGGAAGCTCGCGGCGGCGGAGGCGTACTCGGCGTGGGCGTTCACCCCGGCGGCGCGCAGGCGCAGGGCGGCCACCCCGGCGGCGTACCGGGAGCTGCCCATGCCCAGGAAGAGGACCCGGTCGAAATCCCCGGGGAGTCCCTCGAACGGGTCCGCCGCCCGCAGCGAGCCGGCCAGGGTCGCCAGGGACTCCGGCTTGGACTCCAGGTCGGACAGGTAGAGCTCAGAATTCACGCGAAGTTCTCCTCGGGGTACCAGGTGTGCAGAACGCCCATGGGGGCGTAGCGCCAGCGGGGGAGGTGGCGGGCGGCGTAGATCAGCTCGCGGCACTCCTGCTCCACCTCGAACGGGCGGATCAGGCTCTCGTCGAGCAGGTCCGGCCTGCCCCGCTCGGACAGGCGGTGCCGGTAGGCGGCGAGCAGGGCGGCGCGGGCCCGCCTCGCCCAGCTCGCCGCCAGGTCGGGTGGGGTGCCGCGTCTCTTGATCGCCACCTGGGCGACGTGTTCGAGGCTCGTGGTGAGCTGGGCCACGTCCCTGGCCGGCGGCTGGTACGGGTCGGCGTCGGCGACGGTGGGGTTGCCGTCGAAGTCGATGACCGCGTAGCCGTCCTGCCACTTGAGGATCTGGCCCACGTGCAGGTCGCCGTGGATCCGGATCAGCGGGGTCGTGATGGGCTCCGTCAGCGCGGCCAGCTCCCGCCTGAGCGCCCCGGCCCGGTTCGCCAGCCACTCACCGTCCGGCCCGTCGGTCAGCGCGAGCGCCTCCGCGAGCGCCTCCTCAGCCCTGACCGCCGCACCACTTCCCGGCGACCGCGCGCCTTCCGGAGCGCGCGGATCAGGACCGAGACCGGGAAGGGGGTGGTCAGGGGCGGGGAGGGTGGAGAGGGCGAGGTGGAGGTCGGCGGCGAGGCGGCCGAGCTCCGGGGCGAAGCCCGTGGTGCCCGCCTCGGCCTCGTCCACGCACCACTCCCAGCCGTCCCGCGCCTGCGGCAGGTACCCGGTGACCAACGCCAGCAGGTGCTCGCGCCCCCGCAACACGCCTGTCAGAGCCGCGTAAGGAGGCGCGGTGTCGTTGAAGCCCGCCTCAACGAGGTGGGCGAAGACCTCCGGAGCGGGGTGCGGCAGCGGTACGGGCGGGGTGAGCCACTTCACGACCACCCGCTCGCCCACCACCACCGAGTAGTTCGTCTGGTCCACGTGAGGTCCGAAATCACGTTCACCTGGGGCCCCAGTGTGGAGATCTTCAGGACCGTACGAGAAAGTGGGCAGCGGAAGGAAGCGCCGGACCCCGAAGGGCGGCGGCACCTCCCCCTCCAACAGCGCCAGGAGCGCGGTTGTGAGCCCGCGATCTCGGGCGGTGAGGGGCCTCTCACCGAGAGAGATCATGCGGCGACGTATTGAATCCCAATTCAACAGCAGGACCAAACTTCCAGGTAGCAATGTCAGCAAAAGTCTTGCTCATGTTGATTTGGGCTGCAACACTCCTGCTCTGGTCTGCTGTGTCCGGTAAGGTCGCGCGACCCCTCTTACATCACAAATTTCAGAAGGAGTAGCGGCCGTGTCCCGTACCCGGTTCACCCGTCGTCTCCCGGCCACCGTGGCGGTGGTCGGCCTCGCGCTTGCCGTCGCGGCGTGCGGCGGTGAGTCGTCGTCAAGCTCAGATGGCAGAACGGTGGCGGCCGACCAGCTCAAGCCAAACGCGGACCTGTCGCAGCAGACCCTGCAGATCACGGTCTGGGACGGCTACACCCCCAAGGAGCTTCCCGAGAAGGTCAAGGAGAAGCTCAAGGTCAAGGACCTGAAGGTGGCGCTGCACGACACCAACGAGGTCGCGATGACCAAGCTCACCGCCCCCGGTGACAGCGGCATCGACGTGGCGTTCGTGTCCGGCCAGTACGCCCAGGCGCTCAACGCGCAGGGCCTGCTGGAGCCGATCCACCCCGAGCTGATCCCCAACCTGGCCAACCTCTACCCGGAGGCCACCCAGCTCTCCTACGACAAGGGCAACAAGTACTCGGTGCCCTACACCTGGGGCACCACCGGCATCTGCTACCGCAAGGACCTGGTGAAGAAGGTCCCGGACAGTTGGAACGATCTCCTCAAGCCCCCGGCCTGGGCCGAGAAGAAGGTCACCATGATGACCACCGAGCGCTGGCTGGCCCTGCCCGCGCTCAAGTCCCTCGGCTACTCGGTCAACACCGACAAGGACGAGGAGATCGAGAAGGCCCGCGAGCTCCTCATGGCGCAGAAGCCGCACCTGCTCACCTACGACGACACGACGTTCGGTGACCGCCTGACCTCCGGCGAGGCCGTCATGGTCGAGGCGTGGGACGGCTGGTGCCCGACCACGGATGAGAAGGGCAACATCGGCTTCGCCGTGCCGAAGGAGGGCAGCGACCTCTGGGTGGACACCATGGTGATCATGAAGTCCTCCAAGAACAAGGAGGCGGCGCACGCCCTGATCAACTACATCCTGGACCCCGAGATCCACAGCTGGGCGGCCGCGAACATCAACTACAAGGTCCCCAACAAGGCGGCCATGGAGAAGGTGAACCCGCCGAAGGGCTCGCTGCTCGGCATCCCGCCGGCCGAGCTGCTCGACGGTGAGTCGCTCATCGACCTCGGCCAGGCGTCCACGAAGTACACGCGTCTGTCGGCCGACGTCCAGGCGAAGTAGTTGTCGTTGTAGTGAAGTCTGAGGTCAAGGCCCGGCCGGTGTCCCGATCGCGGGGACGCCGGCTGGGCGCGTTCGTGTTCCTGGCCCCCGGGCTGACGTACCTGCTCGTGCTGCTGCTGGTGCCGCTGGCGCTGGTGATGAGCTACACGGTCTTCCAGCGCGGGCGATTCGGCGGCGTGGTCTACGAGTTCACGACGGAGAACTTCGAACGCCTGGTGGACCCGCTCTACCTGAGCGTGGTCGGCAGCTCGCTGAAGATCGCCGCGGTGACGACGCTGATCGCGCTGCTGGTCGGCTACCCGACGGCGTACCTGATCGCCCAGCTCCCGCGCAAGTGGAAGACGATCGCGCTGGTCGCGATCGTGCTGCCGTTCTGGACGAACTTCATCATCCGCGTCTACGCCTGGATCATGCTGCTGAGTGGTCCCGGGTTGATCAACAGCGGGCTGAAGGTGTTCGGGCTCGGGCCGCTGGACCTGCTCTACAACGAGGGCGCGATCGTGGCGGGGCTGGTCTACTCGTACCTGCCGCTGATGGTGCTGCCGTTGTACGCCACGATCGAGAAGCTCGACCCGCAGCTCAGGGAGGCCTCGGCCAACCTGGGGGCGTCGGCGTTCACCACGTTCCGCAGGGTCACGCTGCCGCTCACGGTGCCGGGCGTGCTGACGGGGTGCCTGTTCGTGTTCGTGCCGAGCTTCGGCAACTTCGTCATCCCCGAGATGCTCGGCGGCAGCAAGTCGATCATGGTGGGCAACCTGATCCGCCAGCAGTTCCTGTCGGCGCGCGACTGGCCGTTCGGCTCCACGCTGGCGCTGGCCCTCATCGCGGTGCTGATCGTGCTGCTCGTCGCGCAGGCCTGGGTGGCGCGCCGTGCGTAGGTCCAAGCTGCTCCATGTCCCGTTCTGGGCCACGTACGCCTTCCTGTACCTGCCGATCATCGTGCTCGTCGTCATGTCGTTCAACGCCGGCGAATCGGCCTACAGCTACGAGGGGTTCAGCCTCAAGTGGTACGCCGAGCTGGCCGGGGACGAGCGGGTCCTGGGCGGTGTGGTCAACACGCTGATCGTGGCCACCGGGTCCACCGTGATCGCGACCGTGCTGGGCACGCTGCTGGCCGTCGGCCTGGCGAGGTACACCAAGTCCAAGACCCTCGACGCGGTCGCCCTGATGCCCGCCGTGCTGCCCGACCTGGTGCTGGCCATCGGGTTGCTGGTCTTCTACGGCATGATCCAGCTCACGCTCGGCCTCTACTCGGTGATCCTGGCCCACGGCGTGTTCGCGATGGCGTTCGTCGCGGCGGTCGTGCGTACCCGGCTGACCGGCGCCGACACCTCGCTGGAGGAGGCGTCGCGGGATCTGGGGGCCGGGCCGGTGGTGACGTTCATGAAGATCACGCTGCCGCAGCTCATGCCCGGCATCGTGGCCGGCGCGCTGCTGGCGTTCACGCTGTCGCTGGACGAATTCGTGATCGCGTTCTTCACGATCGGCAACAGCGAGCCGACGCTGCCGATCGTCATCTACTCAATGATCCGTTTCGGGGTCACCCCGAAGATCAACGCGCTGGCGGCGATCCTGCTCCTCGTGAGCTTCACGGCGGTGATCGCCGGGCAGCGCCTGACCAAGATCGGGGAGTCACGTGCTCAAGATTGACGGGGTCAGCCGCAGGTTCGGGGACGTGACCGCGCTCGACAACGTTTCGCTGGAGATCGGCCAGGGCGAGTTCTTCGCGCTGCTCGGGCCGTCCGGCTGCGGCAAGACCACGCTGCTGCGCATCATCGCCGGGTTCGAGACGCCCGACGCGGGCGCGGTCAGCCTCGACGGTGACGACCTGCTGTCCAGGCCCCCGAACCGGCGGCCGATCAGCCTCATGTTCCAGTCGTACGCGCTGTTCCCGCACATGACCGTGGCCAAGAACGTGGCCTACGGGCTGGAGCGCGAGGGTCTCCCGAAGGGGGAGGTCAGGCAGCGCGTCGGCGAGGTGCTGGAGACGGTCGGGCTGTCGGCGCACGCCGCCCGCAAGCCCGCCCAGCTCTCGGGCGGGCAGCGGCAGCGGGTGGCGTTGGCTCGTTCCATCGTCAAGCGGCCCCGGCTGCTGCTGCTCGACGAGCCGCTGTCGGCCCTGGACAAGAAGGTCCGCGCCGACATGCAGCTGGAGCTCAAGCGGCTGCAGCACGAGGTGGGCATCACGTTCGTGGTCGTCACGCACGACCAGGAGGAGGCCATGTCGCTGGCCGACCGCATCGCGGTCTTCGACAGCGGCTCCGTGCGCCAGGTGGACCAGCCGGTCGAGCTGTACGAGCGGCCGCGCTCGCCGTTCGTGGCCGACTTCGTCGGCGCCAACAACCTCTTCCGCGGCACCGCCAGCGGCCTCGACGGCATCAGGAGCGAGCAGTTCGGCATGTTGCCGGGCACGCCGCTGGCGGAGCTGGAGGCGGGCGCCGACGCGCTGCTGGCGGTGCGGCCGGAGAAGATCGAACTCGCCGAGGAGAACGCCACCAGGGGGCTGCCGGGCAGCGTCCTGGACGTCAGCTTCTACGGTGGTGTGTCACACCTGTCCGTGGAGGTGCCCGGCCACGCCAAGCCGGTCCTCGCCGCCGTCCAGGGCGCCAGCTCCGTACGGGCCGGGGCCAAGGTCAAGGTGCGCTGGGACGCCCAGGACGCGGTGATCATGGCAGTCGATCAGTGAGTCAGGTCGTTGCCCGTGGCCGCGCGGGCGTAGGAGAGGATCAGCTCGGCCGCCTCGCCCGGGCCGATCAGCGGGTGCCTGGCCGTGATGCGGTAGCCGTACGCGTCCTCCAGCGCCACCAGGTTGCGCGCGATCGTCAGCGAGTCGGCGCTCAGCCGGAACACCCCCAGCGCGGCCCCGGTGTCCAGGATCGCCTGGTACATCGACACCTGCCGGTCGTAGAGCGAGGTGAGCAGCACGCCGTAGACCCGGTTGCGGCCGGCGGCCCCGCCCAGCTCGTTGAGCAGGCGCACGTCGGGGTCGAGCGGTCCGGTGGGCAGCCCCGACCTGATCGTGACCACCAGCTTCTCGACGGGGTCGGTGATGGTGGCGAGCCGGCGCAGGCGCTGCTCGTAGAAGCGCTCCATGCCCGCGTGCTGCGCCTCGACCAGCAGCTCGCTGAGGTCGGGGTAGTGGTAGAGCACGGCGCCCGAGGTCAGACCTGCTTCCTCGGCGACATGCGAGAGCTGTACACCGTCGATGCCGTGGCGGATGATGGCCCTGCGTGCGGCCTCGATCAAGTCGATGCGCCGGTCACTGCGGCTTTTGCGCTGAGCCACCACCACCACCTTCACTCGTTTGGCTGCTGTTCAGTTAGCCGTGACCATAGTGCCTTTAAGTTGACCTTCCCGCTAGATCTGTTTTTGAATTCCTCTTCAAATTGACGAGTTCCCCGGAGTCTCGATGTCTCTCACGATCCTGTTCATGCCGGAAAGCGCCTACGGCCCCACCAACAACTCCATCGGCATCGGCGACATCCTGCGGCAGCGCGGGCACCGCGTCGTCTTCGCCGCCGAGGCGTCGTGGAAGGGCAAGCTCGAGGCGCTCGGTTTCGAGGAAGACCTGGTCGACCTCGCGCCCGCGCCCGAGGACGCCGAGGAGCAGGACCCCGGCCAGTTCTGGAAGGACTTCATCCGGGACACCGCGCCCGAATACCGCAAGAGCACGCGCGAGCAGCTCGAGACCGTCACCCAGCCCATCTGGGCCGAGCTGATCGAGGGCGCGAAATACTGCGAGCCGCAGCTCAAGGCCATCATCGAGCGGGTGAACCCGGACGTGATCGTCGAGGACAACGTGATCACGTTCCCGGCGCTGCTCACGGCGGGCAAGAAGTTCGTCCGGATCGTCTCGTGCAACCCGCTGGAGGTGCGCGGCGAGAATGTCGCGCCGGTCTTCTCCGGCCTGCCCGCCGACGACCGCTCCGAGTGGGACGCCTTCAGGGCCGAGTACGACCGCACCCACCGCGAGATCTGGACCGCCTTCAACGAGTGGTGCGTCGAGCAGGGCACCGAGCCGCTGCCCGACCTCGACTTCATCCACGAGGGCGACCTGAACCTCTACGTCTACCCGGAGATCCTCGACTACACCGACGCCCGCCCGCTGGGCCCCTCGTGGCACCGGCTGGACTCGTCGGTCCGCGAGACGGACGAGGACTTCACGCTGCCCTTCGAGCGCAGGAGCTCGCTGGTCTACTTCTCGCTCGGCTCGCTGGGCTCCTCCGACGTGGAGCTGATGCAGCGGGTGATCGACGTGCTCGCCACGACGCCGCACCAGTACATCGTCTCCAAGGGCCCGCTGCACGAGGAGATCAAGCTGGCCGACAACATGTGGGGCGCGGAGTTCCTCCCGCAGACTAAGATCATCCCACTGTGTGACTTGGTCATCACCCATGGCGGCAACAACACGACCACCGAGGCGCTGCACTTCGGCAAGCCGATGATCCTGCTGCCGCTCTTCTGGGACCAGTACGACAACGCCCAGAGGGTCGATGAGCTCGGTTACGGTGTCAGGCTCTCGACCTACACCTTCACCGACGAGGAGCTCACGGGGGCGGTCGCGCGCCTGCTCGGCGACACCGAGCTGCGGGCGGGGCTCGCCGCCGCGGGCGAGGAGATCCGGCGTCGCGACGGCCTGCGCAAGGCCGCCGACCTGATCGAGCAGCTCGGCCAGTAGCACGGCCCTGGTCCCTTAGCACGACCCCTGAGAGATGAAGTTTCCTGATGCGTGAACTGATCAACCCCGCCACCGGGCTCCCATGTGCCGAAATTCCGGACACGCCGGTGGAGGGCGTGGCGTCGGCCGTACGTGCGGCCCGCGCGGCGTACGAGGAGTGGTCCGAGACCACCCCGGCCGAGCGCGCTCGGCTGCTGCTGCGGCTGGCCGACCTCGTGGAGGCCGACGCCGAGGAGCTGACCAGGCTCGAGGTGGAGGAGACCGGCAAGCCGGCGGCGGTGTTCCGGGACGGCGAGCTGCCGTTCGCGGTGGACAACCTGCGCTTCTTCGCCGGCGCCGCCCGCTCGCTGGAGGGCACGGGGGCCGGGGTGTTCAGCGCCGGCTACACCTCGGTCATGCTGCGCCGTCCCGTCGGGGTGGTGGGGTCGATCGCGCCGTGGAACTTCCCGTTCGTGATGGCGGTCTGGAAGGTCGGCCCGGCCGTGGCCGCGGGCAACGCCGTGGTGATCAAGCCGGCCCCCCAGACGCCCCGTACGACGCTGCGGCTGGCCGAGCTGTTCGCCAAGGCGGGCGCGCCCGACAACCTCGTCCAGGCGATCACCGGCGACGCCGAGGTGGGCCAGGCGCTGGTCACCGACCCCGGTGTGGACATGGTCAGCGTCACCGGCTCCACCGAGACCGGCCGCGCCGTGATGAACGGCGCGGCGGCCACGCTCAAGCGGGTCCACCTCGAGCTCGGCGGCAAGGCGCCGGCGCTGGTGTTCGAGGACGCCGACCTGGCGGAGATGGCACGCGGCGTGGCCATGGGGGCGACGTACAACACCGGGCAGGACTGCACGGCGGCCACCCGGGTCTACGTCGCCAGGGAAATCTACGGCGACGCCGTGGAGGCGATTCGGGCAACTCTTGCCAACATCACCGTCGGCGACCCCTGGGACCCGGCGACGGACATCGGCCCGCTGATCTCGGCCGCGCACCGGGACCGGGTGCACGGGTTCGTCTCGCGGTCAGGTGGGCGCGTGCTGCACGGCGGCTCCCCGATCGGGGGCTCCGGCTTTTTCTACCCTCCCACACTCGTGACCGACGTCGCACAGAACAGCGAGATCGTGCAGGGAGAGCTTTTCGGGCCGGTTCTGGTCGCGCTCCCGTTCGACGGTGAGGACGAAGCGGTCCGGCTGGCCAACGACACTAGATACGGCCTGGCCTCGTCGGTGTGGTCGCGCGACGTCGGCCGGGCCATGCGGGTCTCGCACCGGCTCGATGTGGGCGTGACGTGGGTCAACGATCACCTGCCCATCGCCAGCGAGGCGCCGCACGGTGGGGTGAAGGGCAGCGGGTTCGGCAAGGACATGAGCCAGGAGGCGGTGCAGGAATATTCGGTGACGCGGCACCTGATGGTGAAGCACGCGGCACCGGCCGAGCGGGATTCGTTCCGGCCAGCCTGAAGACGTGTACGGCGTTATGCCACCCAAAGTGCCTCTTTGGGTGGATGAGATGGGATATGTTCGGTTGGCCGATCTGGTACGGGTTGTGTTCCAATTACCCAGCCGGACAGAATCCCATGCGCCCCACGCGTGTCTGATTTTCTTCGAGCACGTACCGGCGAGAGGTTGCGAAACTCAGTGAGGACGAAAGACCCCAGGCACACGAGGTCAGGGGAGTACACAGGCGGACGGTTCCGGCTGGCGAACTGGCGTGTGCGCTCTAGGCTGGTCGCTCTGATCCTCATTCCCACGATCGTGGGTGTGCTGCTCGCCGGCATCCAGCTGGCCGACGCCATCGGCACCAGCGCCGAATACCGCCGGCTCACCCAGGTGGCCGAGCTGGTCCAGCGCATCGGTGCGCTCAACCACGAGCTCGGCAAGGAGCGCACGCTCACCGCGTGGTACGTCGCCGACCGCCGCAGGGGCGGCCGCTTCGTCCAGCTCAAGACCCAGCGTCAGGCCACCGACAAGGCCAAGCAGCAGGCGCTGGCCGCCGCCGGGTCCATCGACGCCGCGCACTCGGCCCGCGTGATCGAGGGCGTCGACAACATGCGCCGCTGGCTCGACGGCCTGGACAGCCTCCGCAACTCCATGGTGGGCAACGTGCCCGCGCGCGCCGCCGTCGGTACGTACAGCACGATGATCGACGTCTTCTCCTCCATCCAGGGCGACCTGGGCGACGGCGTGAGCGACGACGACCTCCAGGGTGACGTGGCCGCGCTCGGCTCGCTCCAGCGGGTCAAGGAGGAGGTCTCGCGGCAGCAGATCATCCTCATCGTCACGCTCGCGCAGCGCAGGGTCGACAGCGCCGACTGGTCGGACTTCCTGGGCTCCTGGAACAAGCAGCAGGCCGAGCTGTCCGCGTTCGAGCTGGAGGCCGACGCGACGGACCTCAAGGCGTACCGGGACGGGGTCAAGGGCTCGCAGGTCGACCTCGCCGACGCCATGCGCCAGCGCGCGCTGGCGCAGGTGAGCGAGAACAACCGGATCAGGGACCTCGACGTCACCACGCTGCGCGACCTCAACGACTGGTACGAGAGCACCACGGTCACGACCAACGCCATGCGCAAGGTCGAGGACGGCCTGGCCACCAAGATCGTGGCCACCACCCGCGACCTGAGCGACACCGAGCAGCGCAGCGCCATCATCTCCGGCGCGCTGATCCTCGTCCTGCTGCTCCTGGTCCTGGTCATCACCACCCGCGTGGCCGGCTCGCTGGTCCGCCCGCTGCGCCGGCTGCGGGCCGAGGCGCTCCAGGTCGCCACGACCCGGCTGCCCGACACCGTCCGCATCCTGCGCGAGTCCGGCGAGGGCGCGAACATCCCCGAAGTGCCGTCGATCGGCGTCAACACCCGGGACGAGATCGGGGAAGTGGCGCGGGCGTTCGACGAAGTTCACCGCGAGGCGATCCGGCTGGCCGGCGACGAGGCCAAGCTGCGCGCCAACGTCAACTCGATGTTCGTCAACCTCTCCCGCCGCAGCCAGACGCTGGTCGAGCGGCAGCTGCAGCTCATCGAGGGCCTGGAGCAGGGTGAGGAGGACGAGCAGCGGCTCGCGAACCTCTTCCGCCTCGACCACCTGGCCACCCGCATGCGCCGCAACAGCGAGAACCTGCTGGTCCTCGCCGGCCAGGAGGCCGCGCGCAAGTGGAGCGAGCCGGTGCCGCTGGTCGACATCGCCCGCGCCTCGCTGTCCGAGGTCGAGAACTACGAGCGGGTCCAGATCCAGATCCCGTCCGGCATCCTCATCGTCGGCCCCGCCGTCACCGACGCCGTCCACCTGCTCGCCGAGCTGATCGAGAACGCGATCTCGTTCTCCCCGCGCGAGAGCAAGGTCACCGTGACCAGCGCCCCCGCGGAGGGCGGCGTGCTGGTGTCGATCAACGACCTGGGCATCGGCATGAACCAGGAGGAGCTGGGCGAGGCCAACTGGCGCCTGGCCAACCCGCCGGTCGTGGACGTCTCCGTCTCGCGGCGCATGGGCCTGTTCGTGGTCGGCCGGCTGGCCCTGCGGCACGGCATCCGCGTGCAGCTCAGCATGCGGGAGACCGGCGGCCTGAGCGCGCTGGTGATGATGCCCGACATGCTCATCAGCAACGGGCAGGGCCTGCCCCAGCAGGGCGGGCAGTACGAAGCGTTCACCACGTTCGACCCGAGCATGTTCGGGCAGCCGTCGCCCAACGGGATGGGGTCGCACCCCTCCTTCGACGGGCCCGACCAGGTCGTGGACACCCAGTGGCCGGGCTCGCTGCCCGCACCGGGGACCGGTAACTGGCCCTCGTTCGGCGAGCAGCCCTACGAGGAGCAGCCGTCGTTCGGCGAGCAGCCCTTCAGGGAGCAGCAGCCGCAGGGCGCGCAGGCCGACGAGCCGCGCTGGCCGCCGTTCGGCGGCGACGAGCCCCCGGCCGTGCCGCAGCAGCCCGCGCAGCCGTTCGGCGAGCAGCGCTGGCCGTCGTTCACCGAGGAGCCCTCGCAGGCCGCCGAGCCGTCGCCGTTCGCCGAGAACAGGTGGCCGTCGTTCGCCGAGCAGCCGCCGCCCCTGCAGGCCGACGAGCCGCGCTGGCCGTCCTTCTCGACCGAGCCGCCGCAGCAGCCGCAGGACGAGCCGCGCTGGTCGTCGTTCGCGGACCCGCTCCCGCGCAGGTCGCTGTTCGAGTCCGAGGATCGGCCCCGGCCGCAGCACGGCGACTCCTACCGGTCCCCGTTCGCGGACGAGCCCAAGCCGGCCGACCAGTACGAGCAGAACGGCCACTCCAGCGACTACAACCCGTTCGGCCCCGGCGACTACTCCTCGCAGGACATGACCGGGCCGCTGCCCGTGGTGCGCAGCTCGCCGATGGACGACCAGGGCGACGAGTTCATGCCGATCTTCTCGTCGGTCGGCTCCGACTGGTTCCGCCGGCCGGACCCCGAGGTGCTGCAGCCGCGCTACGAGCCGGAGGGCGAGCCGGAGATCACCGCCGTGCATCCGGCCGTGCCCGCCGACCCGCCGCCGCAAGCGGCCGCACCCCCGGCCGCCGCGCCCCCCGCCGCGGACGGCACGTCCGCCCTGCCGCAGCGCCGGCCGGGGGCGTCCGGCGCCGGAGCGAGCTGGTCGTCGCCCGCGGACTCAGGTTTCCAGGCAGCGCAGGCCGCCGCCCAGCCCCAGCAGGCCGGTACGACGGCGTCGGGCCTGCCCCGCCGCGTTCCCAAGGCCAACCTGGTGCCCGGCACGGCCAGCCTCGCCGAGCCCCAGGCCGCGTCACCGGCACCGCAGATCTCACCCGAGCGGTTGCGCAGCCGGCTCTCCAGCTTCCAGCAGGGTGTCCGGCAAGGCCGGGCGTTCACCCGCGGAGAAGAAAATGAGGAGGACAAATGAGAGAAATGAGCCAGGGAGCGCGCGGTATCAGCTGGCTGATCACGGACTTCGTGAACAACGTGCCAGGCGTCGCCCACACGGTCGTGGTGTCGTCTGACGGGTTGCCGCTGGCCTTCTCCGAGGGTTTTCCCAAGGATCGGGCCGACCAGCTCGCCGCGGTCGCGTCCGGAGTGATCAGCTTGACCCAAGGGGCCGCGCGGGTCTTCGAGGGCGGTATGGTGACGCAGACCGTTATCGAAATGCAGCGTGGACTCTTGATGATCATGTCGATCAGTGATGGATCCTGCTTGGCGGTCCTGGCCGCTCCCGACTGTGACATGGGTCTGGTCGCGTACCAGATGACCCTGCTGGTCGAGCGGGCGGGACAGGTGCTGACTCCGGCCGTACGCGCTGAGCTGCAAGCGGCCCGCCCCCGCTAGTACGGGCGGTGACAGGAGATCATGGTGTCAGGTCAGGGTTGGGCTGGTGATAGCACTCCGCCGCATCCGGCGGCTCCCCGTCCGCAGAAGCAGAGTTCCCTGGTGCGGCCCTATGCCGTGACCGGGGGGCGCACCGCGCCGCGGATGAAGTTCGCCATGGAGGCGCTCGTGTCCTCCGTGACGTCGGAATACCAAGACATTTCCCTACTAAGTCCGGAGTATCAGGCGATCATTCAGCTGACCCGGAACGTCAGGTCGGTTGCCGAGATCTCCGCCCTTTTACGCCAGCCTCTTGGTGTGGTCCGGGTGCTGATCGCCGACATGGCGTCGGAGGGCCTGATCCGCGTGCACCAGCCTGCGCTGGACGCGGGAAAGCCGGACCTCAACTTGCTCGAAAGGGTGCTCAGTGGACTTCGCAGGCTCTAGCCCCGGCCTAACCTCGACGAAGATCGTCGTGGCCGGGGGCTTCGGCGTGGGGAAGACGACGTTCGTTGGAGCGGTCTCGGAAATCCTGCCGCTCACCACGGAGGCCGTCATGACGGACGCCTCCGCGCACGTCGACGACGTCTCCCTCACGCCGAACAAGACGACCACGACCGTCGCCATGGACTTCGGCCGGGTCTCGCTCGACCGTGACCTGATCCTGTACCTGTTCGGCACGCCCGGGCAGCACCGGTTCTGGTTCATGTGGGACGACCTCGTACGCGGTGCCATCGGTGCGGTCGTCCTGGTGGACACCCGCCGGCTGGCCGACAGCTTCCCGGCCATCGACTACTTCGAAGAGGCCAAGCTGCCGTTCGTGATCGGCATCAACGGCTGGGACGGCCAGTTCGCGCACGCGGAGGAGGAGATCAGGGAGGCGCTGTCGATCGGCGGCCACACCCCGATCGTGCGGCTGGACGCCCGGCAGCGCGAATCGGTCAAGTCCACCTTGATCACCTTGGTCGAACACGCGCTGACCCGCCACATGCACACCCCGGTGTAAGCCCGTTCCCGCCTGGAGCCGGAGAGCCGCGCGAGCCTCCACCCGTCGCCCCGACACGATGGCCGGCTGACGGCATCCAGAAGGACCTCGCTCCAGGCGCGCCACGGCGTCGCGACAGCCCACCCCCTCGCCCGCCGAGGTGGTGGGCTGTCTCATGCCCGCACCCGCGGTCGTCGCGTTCGCGGGTCACATGCGTGACAGCAGCTCGGCCTTCTTGGCCTGGAACTCCTCCTCGGTCAGCAGCCCGGCGTCCCGCAGCTCACCCAGCTTGGCGATCAGGTCGGCCACCTCGGCGCCACGGCCCGCCGGGATCGGCGTCCGGGGTGCGAAGGCCACCTCTCCCGCGGGCCCGGCGGCGGCGCCGGTGCGTACGGCGGCCAGCACGGCGGCGGCGAAGGGCAGCGACTTGTGGGTGGCGCCCCAGCCGAGCCCGAAGATGACCGACGCCGGGTCCTTGTTCGCGTCGGAGGGCATCCGCCGCCCGCGTACCTTCAACCGCAGCGACCCGCTGGCCCCCTCGGGCCGGTGCCACTCGACGCCCTCCAGGTCGGCGACGGAATAGCGCTGATCGCCCGCGGCGTATTTGGCGGACGACGCCCCCGACCAGAACCAGGTGAAGGTGATCGCCTCCCCGTCGAACGTGGCCGCCCCGTCCCACCCCTTGAAGGCGCGCGGCACCGGGGGAGCGGCGACCAGGAACCGGCTGGCGGGCCCGTGCTCGGTGACGGCCGCGCGCAGCTCGTCGGCGTAGTAGTCGGCGAGCGTCTCCTTGCCGGCGGGCAACACCAGCCGGTAGGGGTCGTCGGTCTCCCTGAGCTGCCCGGCCGCGACCGTCATCACGGGATCGGCGCCGCGCCGGGGCAGCACGCGCAGCACCACCGTGCCGCGCCTGCCCCGCGCGAGCGTGACCTCGGCGATCGCCGCGTAGGGGATGACGCGTTCACCAAGTTCGGAAACGAGTTTGGGGGCTTTTCCCCGCTCGGGCGCGATGGTCAGCGATTCCGCCCCGAACAGCCAGGCGCAGTCCCGGCCCGCCAGAACATCCTCCACGTCCACAGAGTAGACGCGTTCGCACGGCGGGCGCGCTCATAGTTCCGACGGCACCGGGGGCCGCGCCCGCGCACGCCGAGGGCCGCGCTCCCGGCGCGGCCCTGCGGACGCCGGGCGCCTGGACGGTGGCTAGACGGTGGCGTGGCCGCGGACGAGCCGCCCCACCTCGGCGCGCAGATGCACGAAGTCGGGGTGCTCCCGCGTCGTGATCTGGTCACGGGGCGCGGGCAGGTCCACCTTCAGGTCCCCCACCACATGTGCGGGCGCCTTGGACAGCACCACCACGCGGTCGCCCACGTAGACGCTCTCGTCGATGTCGTGCGTGATGAGGACGATCGTCATCTGGTGGTGGCCGCGGACCTTGAGCACCAGGTCCTCCAGGTCCTCCCGGGTCTGCGCGTCCACCGAGCCGAACGGCTCGTCCATGAGCATCAGCGTCGGCCGGTACGCCAGCGCCCGCGCGATCGCCACCCGCTGCTGCATGCCGCCCGAGAGCTGGAACGGGTATTTGCGCCCTGCGGCCTCCAGCCCCACGGACTCCAGGGCCTCCTGGGCGGCCTCGCGGCGCTGACGCTTGTCCATGCTCTTGCGGCGCAGCGGCAGTGCCACGTTGTCGGCGACCGACATCCAGGGGAACAACGAGCGGCTGTAGTCCTGGAAGACCACGGCCAGGTTGTCCGGCGTCTGGCGGACCAGCTCGCCCTCGACCCTGATCTGGCCGCCCGTGGGCGTGATCAGGCCGGCGATGGAGCGCAGGAGCGTCGACTTCCCGCATCCCGAGGGACCGACGATGCAGAGCAGCTCACCCTCGGCGACGCTCAGGTTGAGTCCGTCGATGGCGTGGTGCGCGTTGGGAGTACCGCCGCCGTACACATGGGAAAGGTTGTCTATCTCGAGCAATGGATTTCCTAGGGGGCGAGACCGCGGACAACACGGCGACTCTTAAGAGCCAGAATGACTCTAGCGGAGCGGTTATTGATGGACATGTCAGTCAGGTAAACCGATTCAGGGCGCGATCTTACTCTCGCACGTTAGAGGCTGCCATGGGAGCCACAGCCGCTAACCGGCCAGATCCCGGGCGGCGTGGTGCCAGGCGAGCACGCGCCGCTCGACGACCAGGAACAGCTCGTTGAGCAGGTAGCCCAGCACGCCGAGCAGCACGATCCCGGCCCACATGGCGGGCAGGTCGAAGGTGGCGTACGCGTCGGTGATCTGGAAACCGATGCCGTTCGTGGTGCCGGGCAGCAGCTCGGAGAAGACCATGACGATCAGGGAGAGCGACAGGGCCAGCCGCAGCCCGGCGAACATCTTGGGCAGCGCCGAGGGCAGGATCACCCGGAGGAGCCGCTCGGCCCGCGAAAGCCGGAACGCCTGGCACGTCTGCAGGTGCAGCGGCTCGACCGACCGGGCCCCGTCGGCGGTGTTGAGCAGCACCGGCCACACGATGCTGAACATGATGAACGCGAGCTGCATCCGCAGCCCGAACCCGAACAGCACGAGGAAGACGGTCACCAGCGCGGGCGGCGGGATCGCGCGCAGGAACTGCAGCACGCCGTCGAGATAGTCGTACGCCCGCGCCGACAGCCCCACCGCCAGCCCGAGGACGACCCCGGCCAGCGCGCCCCCCGCGAACCCGAGCGCCATCCGGCCCAGGCTCGGCAGGATGTTCTCGATGGCCACGTCGGTCAGGAACAACGTGCCGGGCGGCCCCGAGAACCACATCGCGTGCATCCGCGCCACGATCGTGCCGGGCGAGGGGAAGAAGGTGTTGCCCGCCATCAGCGTGGCCGCCTCCCAGAGGAGGACGAGCACGATCAGCACCACGGCGCGGAAGACGGCCGTCCGCATGCCCCTGCCCCTCATTCCCGCTCTCCCAACTGCGTGTGGTGCCAGCGGAACGCGCGCCGCTCGGTCGCCACCAGCAGCGCGTTCACCGCGACGCCGAACAGGCCCACCCAGAACACCCCGGCCAGGATGTCGGCCATGCGCGCGGGCACGGCGATGCCGGCGAAGAAGATGAACACGCCGATGCCCTCACCCCGACCGGCCACGATCTCGGTGCTGACGGTCAGGATGAGCGCGACCCCGGCCGCCAGGCGGATCCCGGTGGTGATGAAGGGCGCCGACGACGGCAGGGAGACGCGCAGGAGCACGGACAGGGGGCCGAAGCCGTACGAGCGCAGGGACTCCTTGGCCAGGGGATCGACGCCGCGCAGGCCGTACATCGTGTTGTAGAGGATGGGCCACAACGAGGCGTAGACCACGAGCGTGACCCGGTGCTGCAGGCCGGTGCCGATGACCAGGGCCACGAGCGGGATCAGCGCCACGGACGGGATCGGCCGCAGGAACTCCACGACCGAGCGCGTGGCCGCGTCGATGATCGGCACGCTGCCGAGCAGCAGGCCGAGCGGCACCGCGAGCAGGGCCGCGATGCACAGGCCGATCGCCCAGGCGAGCAGGCTCGTCAGGGCGTGCACCCGGAAGGCGGGATCGGCCAGCAGCGTCATGGCCCGCCCGACGATCTCCGTGGCGGGCGGCAGGAACTCGGGATCCGCCAGCCCCGTCCTGCTGAGCAGCTCGATCAGCGCGGCGAAGGCGAGCGCCCCGGCCGCCCGGCGTGACCAGCGAGTGGTGGCGGACGCCGGACGGGCACGGGACAGGGTCTGAGCGCTCACCCGGAGGTGGTGGGCGACATGAGCGACTTGACGTCGATGGCCTTCGTCAGCCACTTGGCTTCCAGCATCCAGTCGGCCACCCGCTGGAGGCGGACCGGGTTGTCGTTGCTGGAGAAGTAGGGGAAGGTCACGGTGGCGGCCGTGGCCGCGTCGATCTGCGTGAAGTTCGGCAGCACCTTGGCCACCACCTCACGGTTGTTCTCCATCAGCTTGGCCGCGTTGTGGATGGCGCGCTGGAACGCCGCCGCCACCTTCGGGTTCTTGTCGTACCACTCCTGGGTGCTGACGTAGCCCGAGATGGGGAACTCGGCGGCGGGGCCGGAGGCGGGGTCGAGGATCTTGCGGGCGCCCATGCTGGAGGTGGCCGCCGTGACCATGGGCTCGCCCAGGTACGCGGCGTCGATCTGGCCGCCCTTCCACGAGGGCATGATGTTCTGGAACGTCACCTGGACGTACTTGATGGTGGCCGGGTCCACGTTGTTGGCCTTGAGCACCTGGGTGAGTGCCAGCTCCTGGAAGTTGTGCAGGACGTTCACGTTGATCGTCTTGCCCTCCAGGTCCTTCGGGGTCTTGATGGGCGAGTTGGGCAGGGCCATGATGCTGAGCGAGTCGGGGGCTGCGCGAGAGCCCTCGGCCAGGATGCGGAGCTTCAGCGCATCCTTGTCATGGGCGGCGAACATCGACACGTAGTTGCCGAACATGGCGTCGATCTCGCCCCTCACCATCATGGGGATGGCTTCCGGAGCCGCCTGGACGACCTGCGGGGTGACGTCCAGACCCTCCTGCTCGAAGAGCCCTTGGTCGATGGCGACGTAGATGGCGGCGCTGTCGATGGCCGGCAGGGTGGCGATCTTGAGTTGTGTCTTCTCGAGACCACCGCCGGCCGAGGCGGACGGCGGCGCGCTGGCGGTCGGGGAACCGCCCGTGCTGCACGCCACGGCGCCGAGTGTCAAAGCGAACCCGATGATGGCGGCCCTGGCGGAACGGCCAAGCCTCATGTCAGGGACTCCCTTCAGATGGAGCCAGGGGGGGACCGGGTGGCTTCTGCTCCCGGGGGCTGTGTGCCTGACGCACAACAGGGATCGACCGTAGCACCAAATTGGTGGTCCTTATCGTGAAAATAATACTTGTGGTTGCAATGTCTGTTTGCCGCTATATCGTGAAAATTTGACGACCCGCGAGAATCCTAATGTTTGTCCGTTTTGGGAAAGGTGGTGAGCGGCGGGACTCGCGTTGCATCTGATGCTCCACAGTTGATCTTTTCCACGCGTCGGGACCGGGCCCGTGGAACGATCTCCTGTTGCCTGTTTCGCCTGGTGGAAGCAGGTTTATCAATTCCGTCAGATTTTCTGGACATTTCGGGATAAACACCTCATCGGGGCACTAGTGGTGGTTGGCCCTGGTCGACCCTTGTGCTCAAATGGCGCTTATCTCGACGTACATATTGCCCCACCTGCATTTACCTGCATGGTCTCCGAGAATTCCCCGCAGGGGCGAGAGGTTGCGAAGGCAAGTGAGAACGCAGAGCGCTGAAGCTTCCGCTGACCGCGAGCCGCACGGCCATCAGAAGCGACGGCTGTCCGATCCACCCTCGAAGAGGTTCGGATTGGGCAATTGGCACGTGCGGTCGCGCCTGGTCGCGCTGATCGTCGTTCCAACGGCCGTCGCCGTGGGTCTGGGCGGGCTGAACGTCGTCACCTCGCTCAGCGATGCCAACACCTACCAGACCCTCAGAGAGGTCGCCGAGCTCAGCGAGCAGCTCGGGGCCGTCACGCACAACCTGTCCTTCGAACGTGACGAGACCGCTCTCTACATCGCCCAGGGCCGGCCGAACAATCGCGAGCCCCAGCTCCGGACGACGTACAGCGGCGTGAACGGCCTCATCGAAGAGGCCAAGCAGCGGGCCCTCGCGCTCACCGACACCCACGCCGAGGCGGTACGGCCGGTGCTGCGGCGTCTCGAAGAGATCCCGACGCTGCGCGAGACGGCCGTCAACGGCAAGATCCAGCCCCTGCCGATGATCAGGAAATACTCGGAGATCATCGCGACCCTGCTGCGGTTCCACGACCAGGTGGGCCAGGTCGCGGTGGACGACGAGGTGGCCGACAGCGCCAGCTCGATGGCCGCCATCGCCCGGGCCAAGGAGCAGGCGTCCAAGCAGCGCGGCATCCTGGCCAGCGCGCTGGACAAGAAGGGGTTCGACAGCGGCGAGCTCGACGCCCTCACCGACGCCAAGTCGCGCGAGGAGAGCGAGGAGACGCTGTTCGCCACCCTCGCCACCCTCGACCAGCTGGAGCTCTACCGCAACACCGTCGTGGGCCGGGACGTCGACCAGACCGACCTGTTCAGGTTACGGGCCATGGCGCAGTCGTCGGAGGGCAAGGAGCTCAGCATCGGCGTACGGCCCGACCGGGACGTGGTCACCTGGTTCGAGGTCAGCACCGGCAAGATCGACGCGCTGCGCAAGGTGGAGAAGGAGCTGTCCTCCTCCGTCATCCTGCGCGCCCGTGGCCTGGAGGAGGGCGCCAACCGCTCGGCGATGATGTCCGGCGGGCTCATCCTGCTCCTGCTGATCGTGGTTCTCGCGATCATCTCGCTCATCGCCCGCTCGCTCATCAGGCCGCTGCGCAGGCTCCGCCGCGAGGCGCTGGACATCGCCGGGCAGCGCCTGCCGGAGACCGTCCAGCAGCTGCGCGACAGCGGCGACGGCACGGTCGGGCCGGTCGTGCCGATCGGCGTGGACACGCACGACGAGATCGGTGAGGTGGCGCGGGCGTTCGACGAGGTGCACCGCGAGGCGGTCCGGCTGGCGGGCGAGGAGTCCCGCCTGCGCAGCAACGTCAACGCGATGTTCGTGAACCTTTCACGGCGCAGCCAGACGCTGGTGGAGCGGCAGATCACCCTGATCGACGGCCTGGAGCAGGGCGAGCAGGACGAGCAGCGGCTCGGCAACCTGTTCAAGCTGGACCACCTGGCCACCCGCATGCGCCGCAACAGCGAGAACCTGCTGGTGCTGGCGGGGCAGGACCCGCCGCGCCGGTGGAGCCAGCCGGTCAAGCTGGTGGACGTCGCGCGGGCGTCCCTGTCGGAGGTCGAGAACTACGAGCGGGTCGTGCTCCAGGTGCCCGACGGGGTCTCGGTGGCCGGGCAGGCCGTCAACGACGTCATCCACCTGCTCGCGGAGCTGGTCGAGAACGCGCTGTCGTTCTCTCCGCGCGAGAACAGGGTGACGGTCTCGGGCAGCCGGATCGACGGCGGCGGTGTGATGCTGTCGATCACCGACTCCGGCATCGGCATGACCCAGGAGGAACTGGCCCAGGCCAACGAGCGGCTGACGGACGCGCCCAGCGTGGACGTGTCGGTGTCGCGGCGTATGGGGCTGTTCGTGGTTGCCAGGCTGGCGCACCGGCACGGCATCCGGGTGCAGCTGCGCCCGCACACCTCCGGCGGCCTGACCGCCATGGTGCTGATCCCGGAGAACATGCTGGGCTCCCAGGCCCCCAACTTCGCCGGAATGCCGTCCTTCTCCGGCAACCAGCCGCCCTCGTTCTCGGACAACCAGCCGCCGGCCCTCGCGGGTGCGGCGAGCGGCGGGCCCAGGGACGAGCCGTACTCGGGGCCGCATCCCGCCCCACCGGCCACCGACTGGCCGCAACCCCCGCCACCGGCCACCGACTGGCCGCAGCCCCCGCCACCGGCGGCCGACTGGCCGCAGCCGGCGTTCCAGATGGGCCCCGGCCACCCGTCGTTCCCGTCGAACCCCGAGGCGGGCGGGAACTGGTCGGCGGATCCCCCCTGGCAGCCCGACCCCGCCGCCTGGCCCGCGGAACCGCGTGGCGGCCACGACCTGCAGGGCGGCTTCCAGAATGGTTTCCAGAGCGGCCCCCCGAGCGGTGACGT
Source organism: Nonomuraea sp. MTCD27 (assembly GCF_041950495.1). Taxonomy (NCBI): domain Bacteria; kingdom Bacillati; phylum Actinomycetota; class Actinomycetes; order Streptosporangiales; family Streptosporangiaceae; genus Nonomuraea; species Nonomuraea sp. MTCD27. Next base: position 216,750 of record NZ_JBGNUW010000015.1, read on the forward strand.
CTGGGCGCCGCACCGCGGCACCGGCTGGAACGGCGAGCGTGGCAACCTGCCCAAGAGACCGGTCCACCAGCCGCCGCCCGGCGGCTGGAACCAGGACACCAACCCGCCGCAGCGGCCGGGGTTCCCCGAGCCCGAGTCCGGCGCCACGGGTCCCATGCCGGCGGCACCGCCCGCGTCCGCCGGCGACGACTACCTGCCGATCTTCGCCGCCGTCGAGTCCGCCTGGTTCGGGCGCGACGCGAACGGCGCGAGCTGGGGCTCATCGAAGGCGGACGCGGGCTGGAGCGCGGCGGAGGCGGCGGTGGAGCCGGTGCGTGACGGATCGACGGCGGCGGGACTCCCCAAGCGGGTGCCCAAGGCCAACCTGGTACCGGGCTCGGCGGACACGGGCGCGTCCCCCAAGGGCGTGTCGCCGATGCCGTCGGTGTCGCCGGACCGGGTGCGCAACCGGCTCTCCAGCTTCCAGCAGGGCTTCCGGGCAGCGCGTGACGACATCAGCGAGGGCAGGGCGATTCCCCCCTCCGGCCCCGAAAGGGCGAACAACAACGACAGGGAGGAGGGCGCATGAACGACCTCAGCCACGCGGCACGCGGAGTCGACTGGCTGATCACGGACTTCGTCAGCACGGTCCCGGGCGTCGCCCATGCGGTGGTGGTCTCGTCCGACGGTCTGCCGCTGGCGGCGTCGTCGGGTTTCCCGGCGGATCGGGCTGATCAGCTGGCGGCGATCGCGTCGGGGCTGGTGTCCCTGACGCAGGGCGCGGCCAGGGTGTTCGAGGGCGGTGCGGTCAATCAGACGATCGTGGAGATGCAGCGCGGGCTCATGCTGATCATGTCGGTCAGCGATGGTTCGTGCCTGGCGGTGCTGGCGGCTCCGGACTGCGACATGGGGCTGGTGGCGTACCAGATGACACTGATGGTGGATCGCGCCGGTCAGGTGCTGACCCCGGCTGTGCGTGCCGAGCTGCGCGCCAGCCAGATCAGGTGATGTACGTGTCCGACCCGAGATGGAACAGCGGCGGTTGGGCACCTCCGCCTCAACCCCAGTCCCAGTCGCAGCTGAATCCTGACCCCGCCTCGCCCGTCCGCCCGTACGCGGTGACAGGTGGACGGACGGCGCCGCGGGTCAAGCTGGCGATGGAGGCCCTGGTGTCCTCGGCGACCGCCGAGCACCGGGAGTTCTCGCATATCACGCCGGAGTACCAGGCGATCAGCCAACTGTGCCGGCAGGTCCGGTCCGTGGCAGAGGTGTCGGCTCTGCTGCGGATCCCGCTCGGCGTGGTGCGCGTGCTGATCGCTGACATGGCCGCCGAAGGTCTGGTCCGCGTGCATCAGCCACAGCTGGACGCCGGAAGGCCGGACGTAAATCTGCTCGAAAGGGTGCTCAGTGGACTTCGCAGGCTCTAGCCCCGGCCTCACCTCGACGAAGATCGTGGTGGCTGGAGGTTTCGGGGTGGGCAAGACGACGTTCGTCGGCGCGGTGTCGGAGATCATGCCGTTGACGACGGAGGCCGTCATGACGGATGCCTCCGCCGGAATCGACGATCTGGGCATGACACCGCTGAAGTCGACCACGACCGTCGCCATGGACTTCGGCCGGGTCTCCTTGGACCGTGACCTGATCCTCTACCTGTTCGGCACGCCCGGGCAGCACCGGTTCTGGTTCATGTGGGACGACCTGGTGCGCGGTGCCATCGGCGCGGTCGTGCTGGTCGACACGCGCCGTCTTGCCGACAGCTTCCCGGCCATCGACTATTTCGAAGAGGCCCAGCTCCCGTTCGTGGTGGGCGTGAACGGGTGGGACGGCCAGTATCCCCACAGCGACTCCGAGGTGCGCGACGCGCTGACGCTGGCTCCGCACATCCCCTTGGTCCGGCTGGACGCCCGCTCCAAGGACTCGGTCAAGAGCGCGCTGATCAACCTGGTCGAGCACGCTCTCACGGTCCGGATGGCCGTGCCCGGCTGGGGCGGTTGACAACGCCGACCCGCGAGTGCGTTGACGCGCGGGCATTCACATGATCACAATGGCTCCCGCCGAACATCGCAGGAGCACCATGTCCCGTGGCCGCACCGCATGAACGTCCGGAACCCGATCACCGGGCAGGCCGACAGGCCGCTCGCCCCTATCCCGCCCGACCGGCTGGCCGCCGCCGCGGCCGGGCTGCGCGAAAGGTCCCCCGCCTGGCTGAGCGCCGATCGCGGCGCGGTCCTGTCCCGGTTCGGTGCCGCGCTGGCCGATGACGACGACCTGCTCGCCGCCCTGGTGACCGACACCGGCAGGGTGGGGGAGTCGCTGCTGGAGCGCCGGCTCGTGGCCGCCCTCATCGACCGATGGGTACGCCAGGCGCCCGCCCTCCTCGCCCCGCCCGCCGAGCGCCCCGCCTCCCTGCCCGGCGTCTTCGTGGCCGGCGACGCGGTGCCGTACGAGCTGGTCGGGGTGATCAGCCCGTGGAACCTGCCGCTCCTGCTCGGCCTCATCGACGCCGTCCCGGCGCTGGCCGCGGGCTGCGCGGTGCTGGTCAAGCCGAGCGAGGTGACGCCCCGGTTCATCGAGCCGCTGATGCGGCTGGTCCCCGACGAGCTGCCGCTCGCGGTCGTCGAGGGGGACGGCGAGACCGGCGCCGCGCTCGTGGACCTGGTGGACGCGGTGGTGTTCACCGGCAGCGTCGAAACGGGCCGGCTGGTGGCGTCGGCCGCGGCCCGCGCGTTCGTGCCGGCGTACCTGGAGCTGGGCGGCAAGGATCCGGCGATCGTGCTGGCCGGGGCCGGCCTCGACCGGGCGGCGTCGGCCGTCCTGTGGGGCGGCACCGCCAACGCCGGGCAGTCCTGCCAGTCCATCGAGCGCGTCTACGTGGCCCGGGAGGCGCACGACGAGTTCCTCGACCGGCTCGTGGCCAAGGCCGCCCAGGTCGGCCTGACCTGCGAGGGCGGCCCGATCGGCCCCATCATCGGGCCCGGGCAGGAGGACGTCATCGCCGCCCACCTCGCCGACGCCGTGGCCAGGGGCGCGACCGTGCACACCGGCGGGCAGATCGAGCGGCACGGGGGCGGCCACTGGTGCCGGCCCACCGTGCTGTCCGGGGTCGACCACACGATGCTGATCATGACGGAGGAGACGTTCGGCCCGGTGCTGCCGGTCATGGCGGTGGACGGGCCGGACGAGGCGGTCACCCTGGCCAACGACTCGGTGTACGGACTGTCGGCCGCGGTCTTCGCCGCCACGGAGGACCAGGCCATGGCCGTCGCGGCCCGCCTGCGGGCCGGTGCGGTCAGCGTCAACGACGCCGCGCTGACGGCGCTGGTGCACGAGGGCGAGAAGCACTCCTTCCGCCTGTCCGGGCTCGGCGGCTCACGCATGGGCGTGGCCTCCATCGGCCGCTTCCTGCGCCGCCGGGCCTTCCTGGTCAACCGATCCGACGCCGCCGACCCGTGGTGGCACACGACGAAGGAGTAGCCCGGATGGGACTTCGTTCGGACATGCCGCTGCTGGCCCGGCACGAGGGTGAGTGGGAGGGCGAGTACCTCCACCTCGGCCGCGACGGCGAGCTGCTCGACCGGCACCGGGTACGGATGACCTGCGCGATCCTCGGCGACGCCACCTACCACCAGACCAACCGCTACACCTGGGACGACGGGCGCGAGGAGGTGCACGAGTTCCCCGGCACCTACCTCGGGGGCGGGCGCTGCGGGTTCGACACCGAGCGGCTCAAGGGCGAGTTCCGGGAGCTGGACGACAGCACGATCTACCTGACCTGGCGGTTCAAGGGGCAGGGCCTGAGCTTGTTCGAGCTCATCGTGCTGAGCGAGGACGGGAAGTCGCGCAGCCGGGTGTGGCAGTGGATCGAGGACGGCGTGTGCGTGCGCCGGACGCTGATCGACGAGCGGCGGGCCGGCTGAATGACCGCGTTCACCGCCCTCGCGCTGCAGGTGGAGACGACGGCCGGGGCCGAGGTCAGGGCCGCCGTCGACCGGATCGGCGCCCAGGTGGGCGCCTCCAAGGCGTGGCTGGGGCCGGACCTGCGCCTGGTGGTGCTGCCCGAATACGTGCTGACCGGCTTCCCGATGGGTCAGGGCACGGCCGAGTGGCGGGACCAGGTGGCCCTCGACCCCGACGGCCCCGAATACCGGGCGCTGGCCGCCGTCGCCTCCGATCACGACGTGTTCCTGTGCGTGAACGCCTACGAGCGCGACGGGCACTTCCCCGACCTGTACTTCCAGGCGTCGGTGATCCTCTCCCCGGCGGGTGAGGCCGTGCTGCGTTATCGCCGGCTGCACTCGCTGTTCTCGCCGACCCCGTACGACGTGTGGGAGCGTTACCTGGAGATCTACGGCATCGACGGCGTGCTCCCGGTGGCCCGTACCGAGATCGGGAACCTCGCCGTGGTCGCCTCGGAGGAGATCCTCATGCCCGAGCTGGCCCGCGCGCTGGCCCTGCGCGGCGCTGAGGTGCTCTGCAACCCGACCTCGGAGGCGTCCTCCCCGGCGCTCACACCCAAGGCGATCGCCCGCCGCGCCCGCGCCGTGGAGAACCTGGCCTACGTGGTGGCGGCCAACACCGGCGGCCTGCGGGGCATCGCGATCCCCGGCGACTCCACCAACGGCGGCTCGGAGCTGATCGACCACCAGGGGCGCGTGCTGGCGCAGGCCGGGCCGGGGGAGTCGCTGGTCGCCGCGGCGGAGCTGGACCTGGCCGCGCTGCGCCGCGCCCGGCTGCGGCCCGGCATGGCCAACCTGCTCAGCCGGGTCAAGACCGGCCTGTGGGCCGAGGAGTACGCCAGGCACGACGTCGAGCGCCCGGAGCCCGGCGTGCCCGGCGTGCCGCCCGACCGGGCCCGGTTGCGGGCCAGGCAGGCGGCGGCCATCACCCGTCTGTACGGGCGCTGACGTGCCAGCCGAGCACCGCCCGCTCGACGCCCAGGAACGCCGCGTTGAGCGCGATGCCGAGCAGCCCCAGCAGCACGATGCCCGCCCACATGGCCGGGATGTCGAACTGGCTCTGCGCCTCCAACATCCGGTGCCCGATCCCCTCGCTGCTTCCCACCAGCTCGGAGATGACCATCATGATCAACGCCAGTGACACGCTCAGCCGCAGCCCCGCGAAGATCTTCGGGGCGGCGGCGGGCAGGATGATCCTGGTGAGCCGCTGCCAGGAGCTCAGCCGGTAGACCGCGCCGGTCTCGATGTACTGGCGGTCGACGTGGCGGGCGCCGTCCATGCTGTTGATCAGCACCGGCCAGACGACGCCGTACACGATCGAGGCCAGCTGCATCGGCGTGCCGACCTTGAACAGCACCAGGAACACCGGCAGCAGCGTGGCCGGCGGGACCGAGCGGCCGAAGTGCAGCAGCGGCTCCACCAGCCCCGACAGCCACCGCGAGCGCCCGAGCACGACGCCGACCAGCACGCCCGCCGCGCACGCGATCGCCCACCCGGTGAACAGCCTGCCCAGGCTCGGCAGCAGGTCCGCCAGCGCCTCGTCGGTGAGGAACACCCGCGACGGCGGCCCGGAGAACCACATCTCCCGCAGCCGGACCACGATCTGCGACGGCGGCGGGAAGTACGTGGCCTGCGCGGACCGCGTGACGACCTCCCAGAGCAGCACCGCCAGGGGCAGCAGCCAGTACCACGACACCCGGCGCACGAAGCTCATGCGATCTCCCCCGTCCGCGTGCGGTGCCAGCGGAACAGCCGCCGCTCACCGGCCGTGAACAGCAGGTTGGCCGCCAGCCCGATCACCCCGGCCCACACCGTGGCCGCCAGCACCCGGTCGAGCCGGTTGGCGCTGCCCGCCAGCGACTGGAACGCCCCGATCCCGCCGCCGCCGGGCGCCAGCAGCTCCACGCTCACGGCCACGATCAGGGTGACCGCGACCGCGATCCGCACCCCGGTGGCGATGAACGGAGCCGCGCTCGGCAGGCTCACCCGCAGCACCACCGCCAGCGGGCCGAACCCGAAGCTGCGCAGCGTGTCCTTGGCGAGCGGATCGACGTCGCCCAGGCCGTACATCGTGTTGATGAGCAGCGGCCACGAGCAGGTGTAGACGACGAGCGCGGTCTTGGCGTCGTGCCCCTCGGGGAACAGGAACACCGCCAGCGGGATCAGCGCCACCGACGGGATCGGCCGCAGGAACTCCACCAGTGGCCGGGTCGAGCGCTCCATGAACGGCACGGTCCCGAACAGCAGCCCGGCGGGCACGGCGACCGCGATCGCGATCGCCAGCCCCACCAGGCACGGGCCGAGCGTGGCCAGCACGTCGGCCCTGAACTGCGCGTCCAGCGGCAGCGCCGCCGCCGTGGCGAGCACGTGCGACACGTACGGCAGGAAGTCCGGGATCAGCCCGATCCGCCCGGCCAGCTCGACGAGGCCCAGAAAGCCCGCGACCCCGGCCACACCGAGCAGTCCCCGCCCAGGGCCGGAGGGGAGCGCGCCGCGCCCGGGCCACCGACGGATCATCCGCCGACCGAGGCGAAGAGCTGCCCCACGTCCGCCTTGGCCTTCAGGTAGCCGTAGCCGTGCATGAGGTCGGCCAGCTTCTGCACGCTGGCCCGGTCGGCCTCCATGGTGAACGTGCCGACCTTCATCGTCGCCGCCACGTCCGCGGGAATCTGCGTGTACGTCGGCACGACCTCGTCGATGGCCTTACGGTCGGCGCCGGCGACCTGCTGAGCCTTGGCGAGCGCGCGATGGAAGGCGGCGGCCGTCTTCGGATATCTGGTCAGCCACTGCTCGGTGACGCCCCACCCGTCGATCGGCACACCCTCCGTGACCCCGGTGACGGTGTCGACGATCTGGGTGGCGCCGCTCTTCATGGCCGCGCTCAGGAACGGCTCGACCAGCCAGGCCGCGTCCACCTTGCCCGTGGACAGGGCGCCGAGCTGGTCCGCGAACGCCACGGGGACGAACTTGACCTCCTCCGGCTTGACCCCGGCCGCCTGCAGGTGGGCGTTGGTCACCGTCTGCCCGAGCGCCTTGAGCACGTTGACCGCGACCGTCTTGCCCTTGAGGTCGGCGACGGTCTTGATCGGCGAGTCCTTGGCCACGACCACCGCGGAGAAGCCGGGCGCGCCTCCCATGGTGTGCTGGAAGAGCTTCAGCTTGGCCGCGCCGGAGTCGTTGATCGTCATGAGCACCACGTAGCTCGTCATGAACGCGTCCATGCTGCCGTTGACGATCTTCGGCATGACCGCCGTCGGCGCCTGGATGATCTCGGTCTTGACGGTCAGGCCCTCTTCCTTGAAGAAGCCGCGTTTCTCCGCGATGAACAGAGACGCCGAGGACGGCACCGGCACCACGCCGACCAGGAGCTGGGTCTTCTCCAGCCCGCCGGGGGACGCGGCACCGGTCGCGCCGCCCTGTTCCCCTCCGCCTCCGCACGCGCTGAGCGCCAGCGCCACTGCCATACCCGCGACTACGATCCTGGTCAGTTGCATCGCCACTGCCTTTCTGAGTCCGGTGATCCGGTGGAGGGGTGAGAGAGGTCAGCGGCGCCCCGCCTCGATGAGGTTGGCGCCGGAGCCGAGTTCCACGACGTCGCTGAGGGCCAGCCCCGCCCGGTCGAGCAGGGAGGCGTACTCGTCGCGGCTGCGTTCGGTGCCGCCGTTGAAGATCGCCAGCATCCGCATGTCGATGTCCTTACCTAGGTGCGGCTCCTCGTCGTCGGGGAGCACCACCTCGAGCAACAGGACGCGCCCGCCGGGGCTCATGGCCTCGCGGACGTTGCGCAGGATCTTGACCGCGTCCTCATCGTCCCAGTTGTGCAGGACGCTGGCCAGCAGGTAGATGTCGCCGCCGGCCGGGACCCCGGCGAAGAAGTCGCCGGCGACGACCTCCGAGCGGTCGGCCAGCCCCGCGTCGGCCAGCGTCCGCCTGGCGTGCTCCACCACGTGTTCCAGGTCGAACAGCAGGCCGCGCATCCGCGGGTTGGCGCGCAGGACCGTGGCCAGGATGTGACCCTTCCCGCCGGCCACGTCCACCATGGTCGCGGTGGCGGGGAAGGAGTAGCGCCTGACCAGGCCCTCGGTGAAGGCGGCGGCGCGGGCGGTCATGTAGTCGTCGAACAGGGCGCTCGCGCCCGGGCTCCGGGCGAGGTGGTCGTACAGGTTGCCGTAGCGCTTGATGAACGCCGAGCTGCCCTGGCGGACGGTGGCGGGCAGCATGCCCATGGCGTACCAGAAGCCCTCCTCGCCGAGCATGCGGATCGAGGAGCGGACGGAGCCGGGCACGTCCGAGCGCAGCGCCGCGCCCTTCTCCGTGAGTCCGTACGCGTCCGGCCCGGCGGCCGTGACCAGGCCCATGCCGGCCAGCTCGCGCAGGACCCGGCGCAGCGAGGGAGCGTGCGCCCCGCAGCGCGCGGCCAGCTCGGCGGTGTCCAGCGGGCCGCTCGCGAGGTGGTCGGCCACGCCCAGCTCGGCCATGGTCAGCAGGGCCGCGAAGCGCGAGATGTCGCCTACTGCTCCCCACAGGAGGTCTGCGGAATGCGGCATATGTCCTTCCAGAAAACTGGGGGCTTGCCTGCCTCAGACGAACGCGGTGCCCGGCGGGAGCCCGGGAACGCCGCGCACATGATCGTAGCCCAGACGGGGCCGCCGCCGAAGGAGTAACAGGGCGGGTGCCAGGGGCCTTTGCTGGTTACGCCCCTTTCATGGCAGGCTCGGCTCCGAGCTCATCTGATCATCGGTCCACCCCCTGCCTGCTTGCTGACTGAGGAGGAAATCTGATGAACGCCAAGGAGTACATGGCCGGTGTGTTCGACCGTGCGTCCGGCACCTACGAGCGGGTCGGCGTGCCGTTCTTCGGGCCGGTCGCCGCCGAGCTGGTACGGCGCGCCGCACCCGGGCCCGGCGACCACGTCCTCGACGCGGGCTGCGGGACCGGCGCCTCCCTCGTGCCGGCGGCGCGGGCGGTCGGCCCCACCGGCCGGGTCGTGGGCCTGGACCTCGCGCCGGGCATGGTCGCCGCCGCCACCGCCGAGATCGAGCGCCACGGGCTGAGCCAGGCGACCGTCCTGCTGGGCGACGCGGAGCGGGCCGAGGAGCTGCTGCCCGGGGAGCGGTTCGACATGGTGCTGGCGGGGATGATGCTGTACTTCCTGCCGGACCCGCTCGCCGCCGTCCGGTCCATGGCCGGGTTGTTGCGGCCCGGCGGGCGGCTGGCGGCCAGCCTGCTGGTCAGGTCGAGCCCGGCCGAGGCCGAGTTGCTCGGGCTGGTGGCGCGGGCGCTGGAGCCGTACACCACGGGTGCGGGCAGCGCGCCGTTCCAGCACACGCTGGGCGGGCCGGAGGAGCTGAGAAAGTTGTTCGAAGAGGGCGGCCTGAGCGACGTCACCTGCGCGGATGTGGTGTTCGAGGTGCCCGTCGCCGCCGGGCAGGTGTGGGACTGGCTCTGGTCGGCCGCCCGCAGGGCCCCGCTGGAGACCATCCCCGAATCCCTGCGCGGTGAGGCCAGGGCCGCCTTGGACGCGGCGTTGCCGCAGGATGGCTTCGTCCTGGAGCGCACGGTGCGCTATGCCACAGGACGCCGGTAAGAGAGACGGAGAGCATGAGCACGACCCCGAACACCGACCCGCTGCTCGACGCGGTACGCGGCGGTGTGACGATCTACGACCTGGGCAGGCCGCTCTTCGCCGGCATGCCCCAGTCGCCGAACCACCCCGCCTACACCCACACCCTTCCGCGCCGGCACGGCGACAAGGTCCGTCCCGACGGGGGCTCGGCCGCCAACGACCTGATCTTCATGGGCACCCATGTCGGCACCCACATCGACGCCCTCGCGCACGTGTCGCAGGACGGCAGGTTGCACGGCGGCGCCGACGCGGCCGCGGCCTGCGTGGGCGGCCGCTATCCCGATCACGGCGTGCACACGGTCGCGCCCATGGTCCGCCGCGGCGTCCTGCTGGACGTGCCCGGCACGCTGGGGCTGGAGTGCTGCGCGCCCGGCTACGAGATCACCCCGGCCGACCTGGACGCGACCGTCGAGCGGCAGGGCGTCGAGCCCGGCCCCGGCGACGTCATCCTGGTCCGCAGCGGGTGGGGCCGCCACTTCGCCGACCCGGACCGGGAGGTCTACATCGGCGCGGAGTCGGGCGTGCCCGGGGTGGGCGAGGCCGGCGCCCGCTGGCTGGCCGGGCGGGGCGCGCACGCCGTGGGCGCCGACACCATCGCCTTCGAGCGCCTGGCCCCGGGGCAGGGGCACAGCGTGCTGCCCGGGCACCGGGTGCTGCTGGTGGAGTCCGGCATCTTCATCGTCGAGGCGATGGACCTGGACGCCCTGGCCCGCGACGGCGTCCACGAGTTCACCTTCGTCCTGTCACCGCTGGCGTTCGTCGGCGCCACCGGCTCGCCGGTGCGCCCGCTGGCGCTGGTGTCCGCCGCTCAGAAGCGCGAGGTGGCCCGTGGCTGAGCCGACGCTCGGCCGCCGGCTGGCCGACTTCGCGGTCGGCACCTCCTACGCCACCCTCCCGGAGGCGGTCGTCGACAGCGTGCGCAAGCGCGTGCTCGACGTGATCGGCCTCTGCGTGGCCGCGCATCGCCTGCCGACCAGCAGGAGCATCCTCGACTACGTCCACGACCAGGGCGGCCGCCCGCAGGCGCACATCGTGGGCGGCGGCGCGCCGGTGCCCGCGGCGCTGGCCGCGCTGGCCAACGGGGTGCTGGCCCACTCCCTCGACTACGACGACACCCACCTGCCCTCGGTGCTCCATCCCAGCGCGCCGGTCGTCCCGGCCGCGCTCGCCGCCGCCGAGCTGGCCGGCGCCTCGGGCCGGGACACGATCCGCGCGATCGCCGTCGGCCTGGAGGTATGCGTACGCCTGGGCATGGCGGGATACGACCCCGAGGCCGGCAACTCCGTCTTCTTCGAGCACGGCCAGCACGCCACCTCGATCTGCGGCACCATGGGCGGCGCCGTCGCGGCGGCCCTGCTGCTCGGCCAGTCCCGCGAAGGCGTGCTCGACGTCCTGGGCGTGGCCGCCTCCACGGCCTCGGGCATCATCGAGGGCAACCGGACGGGCGGCACGGTCAAGCGGCTGCACTGCGGGTGGGCGGCGCACGCGGCGGTGACGGCGGCGGACCTGGTCCGGCGCGGGTTCACCGGCCCGCCGACCGTCCTGGAGGGGCGGTTCGGCTTCTTCGAGGCGTTCCTGCACGGCCGTTACGCCCCCGAGGAGATCACCAGGGGCCTCGGCTCGGAGTGGGCCGTGCCCGGCATCTTCTTCAAGCCCTATCCGGCCAACCACTTCACCCACGCCGCGATCGACGCCGCGATCGGGCTGCGCGAGCAGGGGCTCGACCCCGCCCGCGTGGAGCGTCTGACGCTGGGCGTCCCCGCTCCCGTCATCCGGACGATCGGGCAGCCGATCGAGGCCAAGCGGGCCCCGGAGACCGGGTACCAGGCCCAGTTCAGCGGGCCGTACGCGGTGGTGGCCGGGCTGCTCGGCGGCGGCGGCCTTGGCGCGGGGCTGGCCGACTTCACCGACGAGCTGGCCCGCGACCCGCTGCGGCGCGAGCTCATGGCCAAGGTGGACGTGGTGCCGGACGACCGCGCGACGGAGATCTTCCCGCACCAGTTCCCCGCCGTGCTGACCGCCCGCGACCTCGACGGCCGCGAGTGGCGGCAGGAGGTGCTCGCCAACCGCGGCGGCCCGGCCCGCCCGCTGTCCGCGGCGGAGCTGGCGCTGAAGTTCCGCGACAACGCGGCCGGCCGGCTCTCCGCCGCCACCTCCCAGGCCGTGGCCGGCCTCGCGGGCCGGCTGGAGGAGGCGGACGACGTCGGCGAGCTGCTTCGCCTGGTGGCGGAGTTCGAGCCGGGAGCGTGACCCCTCAGCCGCGGCCGGCCTGCCGGTGCCAGACCAGGACCCGGCGCTCGGCCAGCACGAACAGGGAGTTCACCACGTAGCCGAGCACGCCGAGCAGGGCGATCGCGGCCCACACCCCGGCGCCGTCGAAGCTGCGCTGGGCCTGCAGGAGCTGGTAGCCGATGCCGTCGGTGCCGCCGATGAGCTCGGTGATCACCATGAGGATCAGCGCCAGCGACAGGCTCAGCCGCAGCCCGGCGAAGATCTTCGGCGAGGCGGCGGGCAGGAGGACGACCCACAGCCGCTGCTGGACGGTCAGGTTGAAGACCGCGGCGGTCTCGAGGTAGGTGCGATCCAGCGACCTGGCGCCGTCGATCGAGTTGAGCAGCACCGGCCAGATCACGCCGAACACGATCGTGGCCAGCTGCGTGGCCAGGCCCGCCTGGAACAGCACGAGGAACACCGGCAGCAGCAGCGGCGGCGGGATCGACCGGCCGAACTCGATCAGCGGGTTCACGTAGTCGGTCGCGGTCCTGGAGCGCCCGAGCAGCATCCCCAGCAGGACCCCGATCACCGCGGCCAGGACCCAGCCGCTGAACATGCGGCCGAGGCTGGGCAGGAGGTTGTCGATCGCGCCGTCGGTGAGGAACAGCCGCCCGGCCGGGCCGGAGAACCACAGCTCGTACATGCGGGCGACGATCGTCGTCGGCGGCGGGAAGTCGGTGTCCTCCACCGCGCGGGCGACGAACTCCCAGACGACCAGCACGACCGGGATCGCCCACAGCCTCGCCAGGGCCTTCATGACCCCTCCGTCCGCACCTGGTGCCAGTGGAAGAGGCGGCGCTCGCCGGCCAGCAGGGCCAGGTTCGCGACCACTCCCAGCAGGCCGGCCCAGAACGTGGCCGCCATCATGAGGTCCATCCGGTTGCCGCTGCCCGCCACGTTCACGTAGACGCCGATGCCGGCCGCGCCGCCGGCGATCAGCTCGGCGCTGACGGCCAGGACGAGCGCGATCCCGGCGGCGATCCGGACGCCCGTGGCGACGAACGGGGCCGCGCTGGGCAGGCTCACCCTGGCCAGCACGGCCAAAGGGCCGAAGCCGAAGGAACGCAGGGTGTCCTTGGCCATCGGGTCCACGTCGTGCATGCCGTACAGGGTGTTGATCAGGATCGGCCAGACGGAGGCGTACACGATGACCGAGACCTTCATCAGCTCATCCACCGGGATCAGCAGGATCGCCAGCGGGATGATCGCCACCGACGGGATCGGCCGCATGAACTCCAGGATCGGCCGGATGGCGCGCTCCACCGGAGGCAGCGCGCCGAGCAGCACACCCACGGGCACGGCCACCGCGATCGCGATCAGCAGGCCGAGCGCCCAGTTCGCGAGCGTCGCGACGACGCCCTCCAGGAACACGCCGTCCGCGAGGATCTCCCAGGCGCCGGCCAGGACGGCGGACGGCGCCGGGAAGACCAGGCCCTCGCCCAGGCCGTAGCGGATGAGCAGCTCTCCGGCGATGAGGAACCCCGCGACGCCGGCCGCGCCGCGGAGCAGTCGTGTACCGGTCATCAGCCCGTCGTCGTCGCGATGACCGACTTCACGTCGATGGGGCTGGTGAGGTACTTGTACTCGAGCATCAGGTCGGCCACCTTCTGCAGGCGGGCCGCGTCGAGCGCGGTCGGGTAGGCGCCCAGGGTGATCGCCGCCGCGGTCTTGGCGTCGATCTTCGTGTACGTCGGCAACATCGCCTCGATCTCCTTGCGGTCCGAGGACGCGAGCTGCTGCGCCTTGGAGATCGCCCGCTGGAAGGCCGCCAGCGTCTTGGGGTTCTCCTTGGCCCAGTCCTCGGTGGCCATCCAGCCCGCGATCGGCAGGTCCGCCGTCGCGCCCGTCATCGTGTCGGCGATCGACCGGAAGCCGAGCGCGTTCGTGTTGGCCGTGATGAACGGCTCGGTGATCCAGCCCGCGTCCGCCTGGCCGGAGTTGATCGCGTTGCCCATCTCGGGGAAGGGCTTCTCGGCGAACTTGACGTCGATCTCGGTGAGTCCGGCGGCCTTGAGCTGAGAGGTCACCGCCAGCGTGGCGATGTTCCTGAGGTTGTTGACCAGGACGGTCTTGCCCTTGAGGTCCGCCACCGTCTTGATGGGGGAGTCCTTCGGAACCATGATGTTGAAGGTGTTGGGCGCCGCCTGGTACATGTCCGCGACCAGCTTGATCTTCTTGCCCTGGCCCACGGCCAGGAACGTCGAGACGTAGTTGGTCTGCGAGATGTCCAGCGCGCCGCTCTCGATCTGCGGCAGCGCCGCCGCGCCACCGGTGATCGTGACCGGCTCCACGGTCAGGCCCTCTTCCTTGAAGAAGCCCTTGGCGTTGGCGATGTAGAGGGCGACGGGGTCCGGGATCGGCAGGGCGCCGACCTTGATCGTGGTCTTCTCTAAGCCCGTGCTGTCGGCGGCGGGGCTGGGAGGCGCGTCACCGCCCCCGCCGCAGCCGGCGAGCACGAGAGCGATGGAAACTCCCAGGACGGCTGCCCGGGATCGTGCGTTGCGGGTCATCAAGATCTCCTACCAGGGGGTGGATGGCTCTTGGAGAGCGACCTACGTCACTGGGCGGGAGCGTACCCGAGTAATGATCACTTCGGCACCGGCGTACGTTCTGGGGCGTTCAGGCAGGTCGGGACACGTACCGCCCGATGGGGGAACCCACGACCTTGCCGGACTCCAGCACCCGGTTACCGCGGACGAACGTGTCCGACACCCTGGCGGTCAGTTCGAACCCTTCGAACGGCGTGTACTCCTGCGTCGACTCCGAGTCCTGCGCCCGCACCGTCCAGGTGTGCGCGGGGTCGACCAGGCAGATGTCGGCGTCGAAACCGGGGGCGATCGTGCCCTTGGTCCGCAGGCCGAACCGCTTGGCCGGGTTCCAGGAGGTCAGCGCGGCGATCCGGCCGTACGGCAGGCCCCTGCGCCGCCCCTCGGTGATCAGGCCGGGCAGCAGGTACTCGGCGCCGCCGAAGCCGGCCTTGGCCACGAAGACGTCGTCGCGCGGCTCGCCGAACTTGAGCTCCTCGCGGCAGCAGGCGTGGTCGCTGACGACCCAGCTCACGGTGCCGTCGAGGACGTACTCCCACAGCGCCTCGACGTCCTCGCGCGGCCTGATCGGCGGGTTCACCTTGCCGCCGATGCCGCTGGCCGTGTCGATGTCGGCGAGCAGATGCCCGATCGTTACCTCGCGCCGGAAATCGATGTGCGGGAACGTGGCCGCCATGCGTACGGCCGCGTCCATGGCCTTGCGGGAGGACAGGTGGAGCAGGTTGACGTTGGCCAGCCCGGTCTCGTGGGCGAGGTAGGAGGCGATGAAGACGGCCAGTCCCTCGGAGTGCGGGGGCCGGGAGGCGCTGTAGGCGGCCAGCCCGCTCAGGTCGCCGGCCTCCTCCACGAGCTTGGTGTAGGCCGTCATGATCTCGGCCGTCTCGCAGTGCAGCGACAGCGAGATCTCGTCCGCCAGCTCGGGCAGCCGCTCCCTGGCCGCCTGCACGCCGCGCATCACGAACTCGAAGTGCGCGTAGTCGTAGCGCTCGCCCTCGGGCAGCATCAGGAAGGCCCGCTGGTCGTCGGAGCGCCCGTGCAGCCCGTGCCCGCCGTAGAACATGAAGATCTTGAACGACGGCACCCCGAACCGCTCGACCAGGTCGGGCAGCTCGCCGATGTGCCCGCTCGACATGGGCGCCAGGTGGAACCCGTAGTCCACGAACGCCCTGCCCTCGGCCTGCTTGAGCACCTCGGGGAAGAACTCGGCGTAGGGGCCGCCCCTGTTGAGGTAGTACTGCCCGGTCCGCATGTACGTGAGCGCCGTCGTGACGCCGCCCTGAGCACTCGCCCGGCTCTCGGACTCGGTGTCCTCCGGCAGCGGGTTGTAGATGCCCCAGTGCTGGTGGGCGTCCACGACACCGGGGAAGGCCAGCTTGCCGCCCCCGTCGATCACCTCGCCGGCCGCGGGCAACCCGGGCTCGACCCGGACGATGCGGCCGTCCGCGATGGCGATGTCCGCGTCGACCGGCTCGTCCCGATCGTGGGTCACGACCTTCACGTTCTTCAGCAACAGCTCGGTCACAGGGGGAGTCTCCTAAGCGATGCGGTGAGCGTCGCGGTGCCAGGCGAGCACGCGCCGCTCCACCATGAGGAACAAGGTGTTGAGTGTGAAGCCGAGCACGCCGAGCAGCAGGACGCCGGCCCAGATGGCCGGCATGTCGGCGTTGTTGCTGGCCAGGTTGAGGAGGTAGCCGATCCCCTCGGTGCTGCCCTTGAGCTCCGAGATGATCATCAGGATCAGCGCCAGCGAGACGCTCAGCCGCAGGCCGGCGAAGATCTTCGGCGACGCGGCGGGCAGGATGATCCGGACGAGCCGGAGATGCGCGGGCACGCCGAACACGGCGGCGGTCTCGATCTTCAGATGGTCGAGGTTGCGCGCGCCGTCGATGGAGTTGAGCAGGATCGGCCAGATGATGCCGAAGACGATGGTCGCGAGCTGCACCTGCGTGCCCATCGTGAAGAGCACGAGGAAGACCGGGAGCATGGCCGGCGGCGGCACCGCCCGGCCGAACTCGATCAGCGGTGAGATGTAGTCGGCCAGCGTGGCGGACCTGCCGATCGCGACGCCGAGGGCCACGCCCACGATCACCGCCACGCTCCAGGCCGAGACCACCCTGACCAGGCTTGGGACGAAGTTCTCGATGGCCTCTTCGGTGAGGATGTACGGCCCGGAGAACCACATCTCGTACATGCGGGACACGATCAGGGTCGGCGTCGGCAGGTACGGGTTCTCCAGGGACCGCGCGAGCAGCTCCCAGCCGCCCAGGATGACGGGGACCAGCCACAACCGCTTGACGATGGTGAGTATCACGTCGCCCGCCACTTGAACAGTCGTCGTTCGGCCCGCACGAGAGCGGTGTTGACGACGAGCCCGATCGCGCCCGCCCACAGCAGGGCCGCGATGACGTCGATCATCGCGTCGGCGCCGATGCCGGTGCTCGCCTCGATGAGGAAGCTGCCGATGCCGCTCGAACCGCCCACGATGTACTCCACGCTGATCGCCAGGATGAGCGTGATGGAGGCGGCCAGCCGTACCCCTGTCGCGATGAAGGGGGCCGCGCTCGGCAGGGACACCCGCCAGATCACCGAGCCGCGTCCGAATCCGAACGAGCGCAGGGTCTCCTTGCCCAGCGGGTCCACGTCACGCACGCCGTACAGGGTGTTGATCAGGATCGGCCAGGAGGCGGCGAAGACGATGAGGGCGATCTTGGCGTTGATCTCGGGCTGGAAGAAGAACAGCGCCAGCGGGATCAGCGCGACGGAGGGGATGGGCCGCAGGAACTCCACGAACACCCTGGTCATCTCCTCCACCACCGGGACCGTTCCCAGCAGCAGGCCGATCGGCACGGCCACCAGCACGGCGAGCGGCAGCCCGATGGCCGCCGCGGTGAGCGTGCCCCGCAGGTCGTCGAGGAAGACGGGGTCGACGGCGAGCGCGGCGGTGCGCGCCAGCGTGTCGGCCGCCGGTGGCAGCCATTTGAGCAGGCCCGACATGCCCAGAATCTGCCAGGCGAGCAGAAAACCCGCCACGCCGGTGGCGTGACGGGCCAGCTTGATCAGCTTGGCGCGGGCGAGCGGGACCCGCTCGCGCCGCGCCGCGGTGACTGTGCTCATCATCCCTGAGAGGCGGAGTAAATCATCGAGGTGACGTCCATCTTCTGCTTGAGCATGCCGGCGTCGACCATGAGGTCCGCGACCCGCTGGATGCGCTGGGCGCTCAGGGAGGTCGGGTAGGCACCCAGGTTGATCGTGGCGGCGGTCTCGGCCGGGATCTTGGTGAACGTCGGCAGGACCTTCGTCACGGCGCTACGGTCCGTGGCCGCGATGTTCTGCGCCTTGGCCATGGCCCGCTGGAACGCGGCGAGCGTCTTGGGGTTCTCCGCCACCCACTTCTCCGTGGCGGCCCAGCCGGTGATGGGCAGGCCGTCGGTCGGGCCGGACATCGTGTCCAGCAGCATGGTGGCGCCGAGGTCCTTCTTGGCCTGGCTGACGTACGGGTCCGTCATCCAGACGGCGTCCACGTCGCCCTTGTCGAGCGCGGAGAGCCAGTTGGTGGTCGGAACCTCGACGTACTCGATGTCCGTGTCGGGGTTGAGACCAGCGATCTTCATGTGCGGGTTCATCGTGAGGGTGCCCAGACCCTTGAGGGCGTTGACGCCGATCTTCTTGCCCTTGAGGCCGGCGACGTCCTTGATGGAGGAGCCCTTCTTCACCATCACGCCGAACGCACCCGCCGCACCCTGATAGGAGTCGGCGATGTACTTGAACTTCTCGGTGCCCGCCTCCTGGATCGTCAGGATGGTGGCGTAGCTGCCGAGTACGACGTCCATGGTGCCGTTGGAGAGCTTGGGCAGCACCATCTGGGGAGCCTGGATCGGCTCCTGCTTGACGTTGAGGCCTTCTTCCTTGAAGAAGCCGCGCTCCATGGCGATGAACAGCGGGGCGGAGTCCGCGCCGGGGTACTGGCCGATCAGCAGGTCGGTCTTCATGCCGGCGGAGGCGCTGGAGCCGGTCGACTCCCCGCCTGAACCGGAACACCCCGTGACGACGAGGGTGGCCACAAGCCCAACCAGAGCAGTGCGCCCTAATGCACCGAACCGCATTGCGGGTCTCCTTTGAACCGAGGGGGGTGAAGTGCGAACGGGAGTGTTCAACGACGGAGGCACCCTAGCGCAGGCAGTACTACTCACCGCAGCCAGTACATAGGAAATTAACGAGATATATGCATATATAGGACGATTGATGTGGTTTTGTCCGATTATCTGGGGTGCCTACCTCTTGACTTGGGGGGCGTGCAATGGGTGTTGTGTTTTGAGAAGATTGTCGGTTTATGTGGTGACTGCGATCTTTGCGGTATTGGCCGATCTCCTGTTGATGTGCTCCAATTAGCTCTCGCCCCAAGGGTGCGTCGGCGTCACACTGCAAACACAGGCAAGACGTGATCTTCGTGCACCAGACCATCCGAGGAGAGGTTGCGGAGGCAAGTGAAGAGTGTTGTCCCCTCTGTGGGCGGGGATCAGGGCTTAGCAGACCAAGCCCCCCGAAACGCATCCCGTAAGCCACAGGCGCCGGTTCCGGGCAAGAAGTCGGAGGCCGGCAGCCGGAGGGCGGGGGCTCGCTTCTCCCTGCGTAACTGGCGGGTACGCTCCAAGCTCGTGGTCCTGGTCGTCATCCCGACCATCGCGGCGCTCACGCTCGGTGGCCTGCGGGTCACCACATCGATCGCCACCGCCAACGAATACGCGCAGGTCAACGAGGTCGCCGTACTGGCGAGCCGGCTGACCGCCCTCGCCCACGAGGTGGAGGCCGAGCGCGACCTGAGCGCCAGTTACGTCGCACAGGGCCGCAGAAGCGGCAGCCCGGCGGACGTCGCCTCCCAGTACGAGCGCGTCGACAAGCTCGTCGTCGAGGTCAGGAGCGGCGTCGAGGACCTGGCGAGCGGCACCAGCCCGCACGCGTCCGAGGCGCTGCGCATCAAGAACCGCCTCGACGAGCTCGCCACCTCGCGCAAGACCGCCATCGACTCCCAGCTCGACGTGAACTCCGTCATCGAGCTCTACGACCGGTCCATCTCGGACCTGCTCTCGCTCAACGACAAGATCGACCGAGGCGCGGTCGACAAGGAGCTGTCGGCGAGCGTCGCCGGCTTCGGCGCCCTGTCCCGGGCCAAGCAGTACGTCTCCACCCAGCGAGCCCTCCTCGTGTCGGCCCTGGCCACCCGGAGCTTCGGCAAGGACGAGCTCGACGCTTTCATCGCCGCCCGCGCCCAGAAGAACAGCGAGCTGAGCACCTACAGGTCGCAGGTCCCCCTGGTGCTGCGCCAGCTCTACGACGACACCGTCAGCGGCAAGGCCGTCGACCGCGCCGAGATCCTCGCGGCCCGGGCCCTGGTCCTCCAGGAGGCCGGCCTCCCCCTGATCGACCGCCAGGTCGGGCTCACCCGTGACGGCGAGGCGTGGTACGACGCCATCACCGAGACCATCACCGGCATGCGCAAGGTCGAGCAGCAGGTCGCCGAGAGCATCGTGCTGCGCAGCCGCACCCTGGAGGGCGCGGAGCAGCAGGGCGCCATCATCGTGGCCGGCGCGATCGTGCTCCTGCTCATCCTCGTGCTGCTGGTCACCGTGATCATGGCCCGCTCGCTGAGCGGCCCCCTGCGCAGGCTGCGCAGGGAGGCCCTGTTCATCGCCGGGCGTCGCCTGCCCGACACCGTCCGCCAGCTCCGCGAGGCGGAGACGGTCTCGGACAACGTCGACGTCGAGCCGATCGGAGTCGCCTCCAACGACGAGATCGGTGAAGTCGCGCGGGCGTTCGACGAGGTGCACCGCGAGGCGGTCCGGCTGGCGGGCGAGGAGTCCCGCCTGCGCAGCAACGTCAACGCGATGTTCGTGAACCTGTCGCGGCGCAGCCAGACGCTGGTGGAGCGGCAGATCACCCTGATCGACGGCCTGGAGCAGGGCGAGCAGGACGAGCAGCGGCTCGGCAACCTGTTCAAGCTGGACCACCTGGCCACCCGCATGCGCCGCAACAGCGAGAACCTGCTGGTCCTCGCCGGCCAGGAACCGCCGCGCCGCTGGAGCAAGCCCGTCAAGCTGGTCGACGTCGCCCGAGCCTCGCTCTCCGAGGTCGAGAACTACGAGCGCGTCGTCCTCCAGGTCCCCGACGGGGTCTCCGTGGCCGGCCAGGCCGTCAACGACGTCATCCACCTGATCGCCGAGCTGGTCGAGAACGCGCTGTCGTTCTCGCCCCGCGAGACCAGGGTGACCGTGTCCGGCAGCCGGATCGACGGCGGCGGCGTGATGCTGTCGATCACCGACTCCGGCATCGGCATGACCCAGGACGAGCTGGCCCAGGCCAACGACCGCCTCATCGACGCGCCCAGCGTGGACGTGTCGGTGTCGCGCCGCATGGGCCTGTTCGTGGTCGCCAGGCTGGCCCACCGGCACGGCATCCGGGTGCAGCTGCGCCCGCACGGCTCCGGTGGCCTGACCGCCATGGTCCTCATGCCCGAGGCGCTCCTGGGCTCGCAGTCCCCCGCCTACCCGGGGGGAGCGGCGGCCCCGGGAATGCCGGGCGGCATGCCCGGCGGCATGCCGAGCCAGGACGAGGGCTTCGGATTCGGCGGACCGCCGTCCGTGCCGCCGCCTCCCGTGCCCCAGTGGGGCGGGGGCGAGTACCGCCCGGGCCCCGGGCACCCGTCGTTCCCCTCCCAGCCGAGCATGGACACGGGCTGGCCGTCGGCCGACACGCGCGGCAACGGCGGTCCCCAGTACGACAGCACCGACGTCTGGGTTCCCTCGCGCAACCCCATGAGCTCGCCGTCCGGCGGCTGGACGAACAACGCCGCCCTGCCGCCGCAGCGCCCCGCCGCCGACGACCGGCCGGACACCGGCTGGGGAGCGGACACCGGCGGATCGGACATGGGCTTCAGGCGGTCACGGTACGAGATGCCGGAGACCGAGTCCGCGGCCACCGGCCCGATCCCCGTCGTGAAGCCCGCCTCCTCGGGTGACGAATACCTGCCGATCTTCGCCTCGGTCGAGTCCAAGTGGTTCGACCAGGGCGCCGAGGGCGAGGCCACCTGGGGATCGGCCAAGGCCGACGCGGGCTGGAACGCGGCCCAGGCGGTGGTGGAGCCGGTACGTGACGGTGCGACGGCGGCGGGACTCCCCAAACGGGTTCCCAAGGCCAACCTGGTGCCCGGCTCGGCGGACACCGTCTCGGCGCCGAAGGGGGTCGCGCCCATGCCGGCCGTCTCCCCCGAACGGGTACGCAGCCGTCTTTCGAGCTTCCAGCAGGGTTTCAGGGCAGCACGAGACGACATCAGCGAGGGAAGAACGTATCCCTCCGGTCCGAGAAGTGTTGAGAGCAGGGATGAACGCGCATGAACGACCTGAGCCAGTCGGCACGTGGGGTGGATTGGTTAATCACCGACTTCGTCAGCACGGTCCCGGGGGTCGCACACGCCGTGGTCGTCTCGTCCGACGGTCTGCCGCTGGCGGCGTCGGCGGGTTTTCCGGCGGATCGGGCTGACCAGCTCGCCGCGATCGCGTCCGGGCTGGTCTCTCTGACACAGGGCGCGGCCCGGGTGTTCGAGGGCGGCGCGGTGAACCAGACGATCGTGGAGATGCAGCGCGGGCTCATGCTGATCATGTCGATCAGCGACGGTTCGTGCCTCGCCGTGCTGGCGGCCCCCGACTGTGACATGGGGTTGGTGGCGTACCAGATGACGCTGATGGTCGATCGCGCCGGTCAGGTACTGACTCCGGCTGTGCGCGCGGAGCTGCGCGCCAGCCAGACCAGGTGATGTAGGTGACGAATCCCACGTGGAACAGCGGAGGCTGGAACAGCGGCGGCTGGAACAGCGGTGGCTGGGAGCCGCCGCCGCCCCAGCCACCCAGCTCCGACCCCGCCTCCCCGGTACGGCCCTACGCCGTGACGGGCGGGCGGACCGCGCCCAAGGTCAAGCTGGCGATGGAGGCCCTGGTGTCCTCGGCGACCGCCGAGCACCGGGAGTTCTCGCACATCACGCCCGAGTACAAAGCGATCAGCCAGCTCTGCCTGCAGGTCCGATCGGTGGCAGAGGTGTCGGCGCTGCTGCGGATCCCGCTCGGCGTGGTGCGTGTTCTGATCGCGGACATGGCGGCCGAGGGCCTGGTTCGGGTGCATCAGCCGCAGCTGGATGAGGGTAGGCCGGACGTCAACCTGCTGGAAAGGGTGCTAAGTGGACTTCGCAGGCTCTAGCCCCGGATTGACCTCGACGAAGATCGTGGTCGCCGGCGGGTTCGGGGTTGGCAAGACGACGTTCGTCGGCGCGGTGTCGGAGATCATGCCGTTGACGACGGAGGCCGTCATGACGGATGCCTCCGCCGGAATCGACGATCTGGGCATGACACCGCTGAAGTCGACCACGACCGTGGCCATGGACTTCGGCCGCGTGTCGCTGGACCGCGACCTCATCCTGTACCTGTTCGGCACGCCCGGGCAGCACCGGTTCTGGTTCATGTGGGACGACCTGGTGCGCGGTGCCATCGGCGCGGTCGTGCTGGTCGACACCCGCCGCCTGGCCGACAGCTTCCCGGCCATCGACTATTTCGAAGAGGCCCAGCTCCCGTTCATCGTGGGGGTGAACGGGTGGGACGGCCAGTACGCGCACAGCGACTCCGAGGTGCGCGACGCCCTTACGCTGGCCCCGCACATCCCGATGGTGCGGCTCGACGCCCGCTCCAAGGACTCGGTCAAGAGCGCTCTGATCAACCTCGTCGAGCACGCTCTCACGGTCCGGATGGCCGTGCCAGGCTGGAGCGGCTAGCGGAGCGGATAGGCTGGAGTCTTAGACGTACATTCGCTTCGAGGACTGGCCAACCACGTGTTCGAGACGCTATCCGACCGGCTGACATCGGTCTTCTCCTCCCTCCGATCCAAGGGGCGGCTGTCCGATGCCGACATCGACGCCACCACCCGTGAGATCCGCATCGCCCTGCTAGAGGCCGATGTCGCACTGCCGGTGGTCAAGGCGTTCGTCGCCCAGGTCAAGGAGCGTGCCCGCGGTTCCGAGGTCTCCCAGGCGCTCAACCCGGCGCAGCAGGTCGTCAAGATCGTCAATGACGAGCTGATCGGGATCCTCGGCGGCGAGACCCGCAGGCTCCGCTTCGCCAAGACGCCGCCGACCGTCATCATGCTGGCGGGCCTCCAGGGCGCGGGCAAGACGACGCTGGCGGGCAAGCTGGCCAAGTGGCTGCGCGAGCAGGGCCACGTGCCCATGCTGGTCGCCGCCGACCTGCAGCGGCCCAACGCCGTCCAGCAGCTCCAGGTCGTGGGCGAGCGCGCCGAGGTCGCGGTCTACGCGCCGGAGCCCGGCAACGGCGTGGGCGACCCGATCTCGGTCGCCCGCACGTCCATCGACGAGGCCAGGCGCCTGCAGCACGACATCGTCATCATCGACACCGCGGGTCGCCTGGGCATCGACCAGGAGATGATGAAGCAGGCCGCCGACATCCGCGACGCGGTCTCGCCCGACGAGGTCCTGTTCGTGGTCGACGCCATGATCGGCCAGGACGCCGTCACGACGGCGCAGGCGTTCATGGAGGGCGTCGGCTTCGACGGCGTCGTGCTGACCAAGCTCGACGGCGACGCGCGCGGTGGCGCGGCGCTCTCGGTCCGGCACATCACCGGCCGGCCGATCATGTTCGCCTCCACGGGCGAGAAGCTGGAAGACTTCGACGCCTTCCACCCCGACCGGATGGCCTCCCGCATCCTCGACATGGGTGACATCCTCACCCTGATCGAGCAGGCCCAGAAGACGTTCGACGAGGAGCAGGCCGCCAAGATGGCCGGCAAGCTCACGTCGGGCGAGAACTTCACGCTCGAGGACTTCCTCGAGCAGATGATGATGGTCCAGAAGATGGGGCCCATCAAGAACCTGCTCGGCATGATGCCCGGCATGGGGCAGATGCGCGACCAGATCAACTCCATCGACGACCGCGACCTCGACCGCATCGCGGCCATCATCCGCTCGATGACCCCGGCCGAGCGCCAGGACCCGAAGATCATCAACGGTTCCCGCCGCGCCCGCATCGCCGCCGGTTCCGGCGTCACCGTGAGCGCCGTGAGCAACCTGGTCACCCGCTTCTTCGACGCGCAGAAGATGATGAAGCGGATGGCCGGCGGCATGGGCATTCCCGGCATGCCCGGGGGCCGGGGCAAGGCGAGCAAGGCGCAGAAGAAGGCCAAGAAGGGGCGGCGCGTCAGCGGCGACCCGCGCAAGGCCGCGCTGGGCAAGGCCGCCGCCGAGGAACCCGACGGGGAGCAGCCCGCGAAGGGCGGCGTGCTGGGCAACCTGGGCGGCAAGCTGCCGCCGGGGATGGAGCTCCCGCCCGGCTTCGACCCGTCCAAGCTGCGGCTTCCCGGCCAGAAGTAACCGGTCGGCGCCCGCCGCCGCGGCGGCGGGCGTACGCCGATATCCGGTCCTTGCCGGACCTTTGCGGTGCGCTGCCGTGACAAGTCGTAGGCAGTGCCGTCGATCTGGCACAATGACATGTTGGAACACCGTGACCAGGTGGGTGCCCTCTCATCTCCCACAGGTCACGCCTGTCCCTGGAGCGTCATCCCGTCGTGCCCCACTCGGCGAGGTGCCGTTCACCCACGCTCGAATGCAGGAGAGACCACACCCGTGGCAGTCAAGATCAAGCTCAAGCGGCTCGGCATGATCCGCAACGCTCAATACCGTATCGTCGTCGCCGACAGCCGCACCAAGCGTGACGGCCGGGCGATCGAGGAGATCGGCCTGTACCACCCGAAGGAACACCCTTCGCGCATCGAGGTCAACGCCGAGCGTGCGGCTTACTGGCTGGGTGTCGGCGCGCAGCCGACCGAGCCGGTGCTCAAGCTGCTCAAGCTCACCGGCGACTGGCAGAAGTTCAAGGGCGAGCCCGCCCCTGCGCCGCTTCTGGTCGCCGAGCCCAAGCCTGACCGGCACGCCCTCTACGAGGCCGCGGCCAAGGAGACGCTGTCCGGTGGCGACACCGGCACGGCCGCCACCACGCCGAAGAAGGCCAAGAAGAAGGACGAGGCCGAGGCCGCCCCCGCCGAGACCCAGACCGAGGGCGAGGCCTGACGTGCTCGAGGAGGCTCTCGAGCACCTCGTTAAGGGCATCGTCGAACATCCTGACGATGTCCGGGTCCGCGCACGCCGCATTCGCAGCGGGCGCGTCCTGGAGGTCCGGGTGCACCCCGAGGACCTGGGCAAGGTCATCGGACGCGGCGGGCGCACCGCCAAGGCGCTGCGCACGGTCGTGAACGCCCTGGCCGACGGGAAGTACGTACGGGTCGATCTGCTCGACCTGCACGAAGCAGTCCGTTAGCGTCAGGTTTGCGCGCCCTCATCGGTCTCGTTCCGATGGGGGCGCTTGCGTTGATAAGAGAGGGCAGGTTCACGTGCAGCTGGTCGTCGGCCGGATAGGCCGCCCGCACGGTGTACGCGGTGACGTGACCGTGGAGGTGCGCACCGACGATCCCGAGCTGCGCTTCGCGGCCGGCATCTCGATCGAGACGGACCCCGCGGACCGGGGGCCGCTCGTCGTCACGTCCCGCCGCTGGCACAAGGGCATGCTGCTGGTGTCGTTCGAGGGGGTCGCCGACCGCGACGCCGCCGAGGAACTGCGCGGCACCATGCTGGTCATCGACTCGGCCGAGGTGACGCCGTCCGATGACCCGGACGAGTTCCACGACCACCAGCTCATCGGGCTGGCGGTGCGGACCGTCTCCGGCGAGCCGGTCGGAGAGGTGGCGGACGTCCTCCACCACGGCCAGGACCTCCTCGTGGTGCGTCGCGAGGGCCAGGACGACGCGCTCATCCCGTTCGTCAAGGAGCTGGTGCCCGAGGTCGATCCGGAGGCGGGGCGGCTGGTCGTCGATCCGCCCGAGGGGCTGCTCTGATGCGGCTCGACATCGTCTCGATCTTTCCCGAATACTTCGCCCCGCTCGACGTCTCGCTGATCGGCAAGGCGCGTGAGCGCGGCACCCTCGACGTACACGTGCACCAGCTCCGCGACTGGGCCCACGACGTGCACAAGACCGTGGACGACACCCCGTACGGCGGGGGGCCGGGCATGGTCATGAAGCCCGAGGTGTGGGGCGAGGCCATCGACACCGTGATCGCCGCCGGCCCCGAGGGCCCGGACGGCGGGTTGCCGCGGATGATCGTGCCGACGCCGAGCGGGCGGCCGTTCAGCCAGGAGCTGGCGCAGGAGCTGGCGGGGGAGCCGTGGCTGCTGTTCGCGTGCGGGCGCTACGAGGGCATCGACTCGCGGGTCATGGCCGAATACTCCTCCCGGCTGCGCGTCGACGAGGTCAGCATCGGCGACTACGTGCTGGCCGGTGGCGAGGTGGCGGTGCTGGTCATGGTGGAGGCCGTCGGCAGGCTGCTGCCCGGCGTGCTCGGCAACGCCCAGTCGGCCGTGGACGACTCGTTCGCGCCCGGCTCCATGCAGAACCTCGTCGAGGGTCCCGTCTACACCAAGCCGCCCGTGTGGCGGGGGCACGAGGTGCCCGCCGTGCTGCTGTCGGGACATCACGGCAATGTCGCCAGATGGCGGCGCGACGAGGCGATCCGGCGTACCGTACGGAACCGGCCCGAACTGGCGGCGGCGCTCGACCCCGCGACACTGGACAAGCACGACAGAAAGCTCCTTGAAGAGCTCTCGTTTCGCCTCCAGCCGGAAGATATGGCAAACTGAATCGCTGCCAACCGTCGTACGGTTGGTCCGTCATGCCCGGGAAACGATCCCGGGTTCATCAAATCAGCAAGCGCGTCCGCCGCGAGCCTCGGCCGGGTGGACCTCCGCGTGCTCGCGAGGACTTGAGGACAGCTCTCATGCACACGAAGATCCAGGAGCTCGAGAAGGCGACCCTGCGCGGTGACGTGCCGGCGTTCCGCCCGGGTGACACGCTCGAGGTTCACGTACGAGTCGTCGAAGGCAACCGCTCCCGCATCCAGGTCTTCAAGGGCTTCGTGCTGCGCAGGCAGGGCAGCGGCGCCCGCGAGACCTTCACGGTCCGCAAGGTCAGCTACGGTGTCGGCGTCGAGCGCACCTTCCCCGTGCACAGCCCGGTCATCGAGAAGATCGTGCTCGTGACCCGCGGCGACGTGCGCCGGGCCAAGCTTTACTACATGCGCGACCTGCGCGGCAAGGCCGCCCGCATTCGCGAGAAGCGCGAGACGACGGCCGCCAAGTAGGCTCCGTTGTTCTCTTCCGATGGCCCGCGCACCGCGCGGGCCATTCGGCTTTACAGGGCCGTTTCCTTTATGTGGAGCGACTCGTGCGTGGGTGTAACGTCGGTCGAGGCTTGTCGAGCCGGTGCATCATCTAGGCTCGTCAGCGATGACTAGCGAGAGCCAGGAGCACGGCGCGGCGCGCCGCCCTGTCGAGGACGAGGTGGACGTGGTCGCCGAAGAGACTCAGAAGCCGGCCAAGGGTGAAAAGACGGAGAAGAAGGGGTCGTTCTGGAAAGAACTTCCCGTTCTTATCGTCGTAGCCCTGGTGCTGGCCCTGATCATCAAGACGTTTGTGGTCCAGGCCTTCTACATTCCGTCGGAGTCGATGGAGAACACCCTGCTGAAAAACGACAGGGTCCTGGTCAACAAGCTCGTCTACCACACCCGCGACATCGAGCGGGGAGACGTGGTGGTGTTCTCGGGAGTCGACTCGTGGGACGGCGAGTTCCAGCTGGAGGAGCCGCCCAACGCGTTCGCGGCGTTCTTCCGGTGGGTCGGCACCGCGTTCGGCGTCGTGCCCGGCGAGAAGGACTACATCAAGCGGGTCATCGGCGTCGGCGGTGACCACGTCAAGTGCTGCGACTCCAAGCAGCGCATCACGGTCAACGGCACCCCCATCGACGAGGAGAGCTATCTCTATCCGGGGAACGTGCCGTCCGACAAGTTCTTCGACATCACGGTGCCGGAGGGGCGGCTGTGGGTGATGGGCGACCACCGCTCGGTCTCGCTCGACTCCCGGTCCCACACCGGTGATCCCGGCGGCGGCTCCATTCCCGAAGGTCAGGTCATCGGCCGGGCCTTCGTGATCGTCTGGCCGTTCAACCGGTTCGACTCGATCGACATCCCTGACACGTTCGCGCAGCCCGCGCTCCAGGCACTCGGCGGGTCCGTGCCGCTGGTCGCCGGGTTCGGGCTGGCCGTACCCTTGGTGCTGGTTCGTCGGCGCCTGCGGAGGAGGCGTTGATGGCCGTCACCAAGAAGGCGGAGGGCGTGGGGAAAGAGAAGAAGAAGGGCGGTTTCCGCGAGACCGTTCTGCTGCTCATCATGGGCGTCGGCATCGCGCTGCTGCTGCAGGCGTTCGTGGTCGGCTCGTTCTACATCCCGTCCGTGTCGATGGAGAACACGCTGCTGGTCAACGACCGCGTGTTCGTCAACAAGCTGGCGGGCAAGCCCGAGCGCGGCGACATCGTGGTGTTCAAGGGCTGGAACGGCGAGGACACCATCAAGCGGGTCATCGGCATCGGCGGCGACAAGGTGGTGTGCTGCGACAAGCAGAAGCGCATCACGGTCAACGGCACGCCGCTGGACGAGCAGTCCTACCTCTACCCCGACGATTTCGCTTCCGGCGATAAGTTCGACGTCACGGTGCCCCCCGGGAAGCTCTGGCTGATGGGTGACCACCGCAGCGCCTCGGCCGACTCCCGGGCCCACATGGAGGAGCCCGGAGGCGGCTTCATCTCGGAAGACGCGGTGGTGGGCAAGGCCGTGGTGCGCTACTGGCCGCTGTCGCGGGGCTATCTCTTCTCCCGTCCTGACACTTTCGACAAGGTCAAGTAGCGGGGGCTTTCGGTCGCGGTTTGCGGCGATTGGGGCGTACGCTGCCTGTGTCATGACAGTTGCGTTCCGCCCTCGACCGAGCGTCGTCCGGCGCGATTCCGGACTCTACGCCTATGAGCGGGCGCTCGCCCGCCGCGGCCTCACCCCTATAGCGGGCGTCGACGAGGCCGGGCGTGGCGCGTGCGCGGGGCCGCTCGTGGTCGCCGCCGTCATCCTGCGCAGGCAGATCGACGGCCTGGCGGACTCGAAGCTGCTCACCCCGCTGGTGCGCGAACGCCTCTACGACCAGATCATGCGCGTCTCTCACGTAGGCATAGTGATCATCCCGTCGGGGGAGATCGACGCCAAAGGTCTTCACAAATGCAATGTCTCAGGAATGCGGCGAGCCGTCGCACAGTTGCCCTGTGACCCGGAGTACATCCTGACGGACGGTTTCCCGGTGCCGGGCCTGCCGGCGCCGTCGCTGGCCGTGTGGAAGGGGGACCAGGTGGCCGCATGCGTGGCGGCCGCGTCCATCGTGGCCAAGGTGACCCGGGATCGCCTCATGGTCGCGCTGGACGAGCGCTACCCGCAGTACGGCTTCGCCGAGCACAAGGGGTATGTCACACCAGGACACCGGCTGGCGCTGGAAACGCACGGCCCGTGTCCCGATCACCGTTACTCCTTTGTCACGGTGGCGAGGGGGATGGGTGAAAATGAAATGGGGGCCGGGGTTGCCTGAGCAGGCAAACCGGGGGACCGGTACGACAGGAGGACCGCGATGAGCGCAGAGGATCTCGAAAAGTACGAAACCGAGATGGAGCTGCAGCTTTACCGCGAATACCGTGATGTCGTCGGTTTGTTCACATACGTGGTGGAGACTGAGCGGCGGTTCTATCTGACCAACTCGGTCGACCTCGACGTCCGTACCGCGGAGAACGGCGACGTCTTCTTCGACGTGAAGATGCAGGACGCTTGGGTGTGGGACATGTATCGGCCGGCGCGGTTCGTCAAGAATGTGCGGGTGGTCACGTTCAAGGATGTGAACGTGGAGGAGCTCGCC
Source organism: Nonomuraea sp. MTCD27 (assembly GCF_041950495.1). NCBI lineage: Bacteria > Bacillati > Actinomycetota > Actinomycetes > Streptosporangiales > Streptosporangiaceae > Nonomuraea > Nonomuraea sp. MTCD27. The sequence goes on from NZ_JBGNUW010000015.1 coordinate 247,006, forward strand.
AAGGCGGACCTGGAGATGCCGAAGGAAGGGTTCTCGGGGTAGCGAGGGGTGGGCCGGGGTCCGGGGGTGGATTCGAGCTTCGGGACGGCTCAGGCGTGGGCTCGGGGCTGTGGCGGCTGGTGGCGCCCCTGGTCATCGGCTGAACCTCGACCACCGGTTCGCCGGTGATCCCCGTCTTGGGTCGGGCCTGTGCGTCTATGCCTGCCGCCTGTGAGAGGCGGTGGGGGGTGTGTGGTCGGGCCGGTCGGGTGGCTGGTTCAGCCGCGGGGCCGCCTGCCTGGTACGGCCGCCGACATCTGGTCGGGCTGCCGCCGCCGTCTCGATGCGGGCCTCCCGCACCTGGTCACGGGTGTCCCCGGCCGTCTCGAAGCGCCGCCGATGTCTGATCAGCGGTGGCTCGCCCGTCTTGACACGGGCCTTCCGCACCTGGTCAGGGGGGCCGCCGCTCTCTCGACAGCGCCGCCCACATCTGACCGGCGGTGCCGCTGTCGTATCGACACGGCCTTCCACCCCTGATCGGCCGCGCCACCGCCTCATCGGGACGTTCGCCACCTACAGCTGGTCGGCCACGCTGCCGCCGCACCCTTCACCGCCATGGCCGTCGTCCACGCCGGGACAGCCAACGTTGCTCGCCGTCCCAGCACGGCGCGCCTATCCGCCCCCGGGTTTGGCCACACGCCCGGCCTCTTGGCCTGTCGGCATCCACACACCGGTGGCCATCCGGGCTCCCTACACGGCCATCACCCACGCCCTTCCTCCCACGCCCTTCCCCCACGCGCTTCCTTCCACATCCTCCCGCGACCCCTGACGCCCTCCCAAGCCCTGCTGACACCCTCCCTACGGCCTGGAACCGCGCCGATCCCGCCTACCGGGCCGCGCCTACCGGGCCCCCGGCTACCGGCCCCCGGCCTTCGCCAGCTCCGACCCCGGTCCACCAGCTCCGGCCCGTTCCCAGCCTCAACCAAGGGCCGAGTCGAGCCGAGTCGACCCAAGCCGATCCGAGCCGTTATCCACAACCCCCACTCAACCCACCCCCGCCATCCCCAGAACCCCGTTCGGCCCCGCCACCACCACCCCGCATCCACGAAGGTCATGACCAGACACGCACCGATCGACCGGACGGAGATGGCACATGGCCACGGAGAGCAAGCTCGAGCTAGGCAAACGCGGCGAACAGGCAGCCGTGACCTACCTGGAGGCCGAGGGGATGAAGGTGATCGAGCGCAACTGGCGCTGCCGCCATGGCGAGATCGACATCATCGCGGAAGAGGGCCCCAACCTGGTCGTGGTCGAGGTCAAGACCCGATCGAGCAGATCCCACGGCTCGGCCCTGGAATCGGTGAGCCCAGCCAAGCTCGCCAGATTGCGCATGCTCGCCGCAAAGTGGCTGACCACACAGTCCTCCCACACGTACGAGACCGTACGAGTCGACGTGATCGCCCTGGAGCGCTTCGCCGGAGACTTCGCCCTGCGCCACGTACGGGGGGCGATCTAGGTGGCCGTGGCCCGCACCCGCAGCGTGGCCCTGGTGGGCGTCGCCGGCCGCACTGTCGAGGTCGAGGCCGACGTGGGCAACGGCCTGGCCGGCATCCACCTCATCGGTCTGCCGGACACGGCGCTCAGCGAGGCCCGCGACCGGGTGCGATCAGCGGTCGTCAACAGCAGTTATCCCTGGCCCGACGCCCGCATCATCGTGAGCCTCTTCCCGGCCAGCCTCCCCAAGCGCGGATCGCAGTTCGATCTGGCGATCGCCGTGGCAATCCTGGGTGCGGCAGGCGTGGTCCCCGCCGAACGCATCGCGGAGCCGTTCTTCCTCGGAGAGCTCGGCCTCGACGGGCGCATAAGACCCGTACGCGGCGTGCTTCCCTCCGTCCTGGGCGCGGCCAAGCACGGCGATGTCACGGTGGTCGTCCCGTCGGCGAACTCAGCGGAGGCCGTCCTCGTACCTGACGTGAAGGTGGTCCCCGTCGCCCACCTCCGCCAGCTCGTGGAGTGGCTGCGCAAGGGAGACGACCCACCCGAGGCCGAGGTCGAGGAGTGCCCCGAGCCGCCCAAGTCCACCGTCGTCCCCGACGTCGACCTGTCGGATGTCGTGGGCCAGCCGACCGCCCGGCGCGCCCTCGAAGTCTGCGCGGCCGGTGGCCACAACCTCTGGATGCTCGGTCCGCCTGGCACCGGCAAGACCATGTTGGCCGAACGCCTCCCCACCCTCCTGCCGGATCTGGAGCTCGACCACGCCCTGGAGGTCACCGCCATCCACTCGGTCGCAGGCGTGCTCCCGACCAACGCCCCCATGATGAGCCGGCCCCCCTTCATCAGCCCGCACCACACAGCGACCTCGGCCGCGATCATCGGAGGCGGCAGCACGATCGTCCGCCCCGGAGCCGTCTCCCTGGCACACCGAGGGGTCCTGTTCATGGACGAGGCCCCGGAGTTCCCGCGCCATGTCCTGGACGCGCTCAGGCAGCCGCTGGAGTCCGGCCGGGTGACGGTGTCGAGGTCGGCGGGCTCGGTCACGTTCCCCGCCAGGTTCATGCTGATCCTGGCCGCGAACCCCTGCCCCTGCGCCCAGGCCGAGGACCAGGGCGAAACCTGTAAATGCTCCCCCACGATCAGACGCCGCTACCTGGGCAGGCTCTCGGGCCCACTCCTCGATCGCATAGACATGAAGGTCACGGTCGCCCGCTCCACCAGACGCGAACTCCTGGCCGACCGCCAGTTCGTGGAGACCAGCAAGACCGTGGCCGAACGCGTCCTGGAGGCCCGCGAACGAGCCGCGAAACGCTTGGCCGGCACTCCTTGGCGCTCGAACGCCGAGATCCCCTCCTCCATCCTCCACGCCGACTACCGCCCGTCCGCAGAAGCCATGCGCCCCATGACGTCCTGCCTCGACTCGGGCGCCCTCACCGCCCGCGGCCTCGACCGCGTCGTACGAGTGGCGTGGACCCTCGCCGACCTGGCCGGCAACGACAAGCCAGGCCAGGACGAGACAAACGCCGCCCTGAGTTTCTGGCTAGGCGTGAAGTCGTAGCGCCCCGCAACCCAGCAAACCCCCGCAGAATCCCACGACTCAACACCCCACCCCTTAGCGACCCCTCCACGTCCCACGACCTGTAGGAGCTCCCATGCCCGCCCTCCACGCAACAACCACCCACCAGCCCCAGTCACCCACATCAGCTCCCCTGACCACCCCACCCCCAGCACCGGAAAGCATCGACATACCGCTCGCAGCCACCGACGAGACCCCACAAGCCCCCGCAACCAGCACCCCACCACATGAGATCTCGCTCCACCCCGAAGCAGGAACCGTCAGCAGAGCCAGCCCCAAGAACGAGGCTGAGACCGTCACAGAGACGCCCATGGCACTGCCCACCCAAGCCAAGACGCACACCCAACCCGGAACGGGACCCCACCCTCCGACGGACACTCACTCCAAGACGGACACTCACTCCAAGACGGACACCCAACCCCCACCCGGAACCCCAACCCGAACTGGAACAGGACCCGGAACTCGAACCGGAACTCGAACCGGCACCGGAACCAGGACATCAACTCAGACCGAAGCCGAGGCCAGAGCCGCCCTCATGCGGGCCACCGACGTAGGAGACACCACCATGGGCCGCCTCGTCGCCCAGTACGGCGCTCATCGAGCGGTGGAGGCGATCCGCACCCGCACCCTCCCGCCGGAATTCGTCTCCCGGGAAGCCGAGCGAGACCGCTCACCAGACCACCTCACCTCCCGCCTGAACACCTGGTACGCCCGCCTGGCATCCGCCAACCCCGCAGCCGACATCGAAGCAGGAGAAAGATCCGGCGCCAGATTGATCATCCCCGGCAGCCCAGAATGGCCCACCCAGCTGGATCAACTAGGCCTGAGCCGCCCCCTGGCTCTGTGGGCCCACGGCACAGCAGATCTCCGCTTCTCCTGCCTCCAATCCGTCGCCGTTGTGGGGGCAAGGGCAGCAACCTCGTACGGATCGCACATAGCAGCCGAGTTCGGCGTCGGCCTCAGCGAGTCAGGCTGGACCGTCGTGTCAGGCGGAGCGTTCGGAGTGGATGGCGCGGCCCACAAAGGTGCCCTGGCCGCAGGTTCACCCACTGTCGTGGTCCTGGCCTGTGGTGTGGACATCTGCTACCCGACCGGCCACGACACCCTGTTCGCCGCAGTGCGAGAGCAGGGTGTCGTGATCAGCGAGTGCCCACCAGGCGTTCACCCGACCCGAGCGCGCTTCCTCATCAGAAACCGCCTCATAGCCGCCCTTTCCATGGGAACGGTGGTAGTGGAGGCCGCCCTCCGCAGCGGCGCCCTCAACACGGCAACCCACGCCCTGTCCCTCAACAGACACCTGGGAGCGGTCCCCGGCCCGATCACGTCGGGCATGTCAGCGGGTTGCCACAGACTCCTCCGAGAACGAAAAGCGGTGTGCATCACCTCACCGGAGGAAATGATCGACCTCGTAGGCGTGATGGGCGACGACCTGGCCACGCAATCCCGAGCCCCAGCCGTCCCCAGAGACAAACTCAACGAGCCGACCAAAAGAGTCCTTGACGCGATCCCCGCCCGAGGCGGCGCAGGCCCCGCCTCGATCGCGGTGGCAGCCGGCTTGGGCCTGGACACGACGTTGAGCGCACTGGGCGGCCTGGCAGCCGCAGGCTACATAGAAAGAACCGAGAACGGCTGGCGCCTCCGCAAACAGACCACCACATACCGCAAAGCCTCCGACTCCGCCGCCCTGGACCCCCCACCCACCCCACAACCCGACCCCGCCGACTCCCCACCACCCCCGGACGACTTCCCACCCCCGGAGTACGACCACCCCAACTCCTAGGAGACCACCACCACAACTCAGGACCGGCCGCTCACGACCTCGCACCCCGTTCGCAATTCGTAGACCAACGACTTCAAGTGCCGTGGCCACGCAGAATGGCAAGGGGCATGGCCGACAAGTCGTCCCAGATCCACTCCACGGCGCCGGCCATCAGACGCGATCTTCATACGGAACCCAACAAAGTAGGGGCCACCGGTACAGGTTCTGCCTCGCCGCTGTCGCTCAAGCAGCACACTGATTCTGCGGCCATCGTTATGCTCTCCTTCGGTCTCGACCAAGACCCTCTTAGGATCAAGCGGTGGCCGTCACCATTTCACCGGCCGCACGTCGACGTCAGGGCGACTTCGTCGAAGGTTCCCGCGACCAGGGCATTGGCCTGAGATGTGACGCTGTGAGAGCAAGGATCGGGCCACCCTCATCGGGCGGGCATCGCCCTTGCGAGTGGATCTAGGCACAAGGCGGTGACCAATGGCCGCGGCGGCGACCGGTCAAGCGCGCTCGCACTCGCCCTTCACCCCAGCCCGGGTCCGCCTCGACCCGGGTTCGTCTCGGCCCGGGTTCGTCTCGGCCTTGGCCCGCCTCTGGCTCGCGGCTTGACCTCGGCCCGGCCCGGTTACGACCTCGGCCCGGGTGCGCTCCTGACCCAGCCCGCCTCTGGCCCCGGCTCGCCTTGTTCCCGGTCCCAGTCTTGGTTCCAGCTGCCCATGGTCCCACTTCGGACCGGGTCCTGTCCCCGGCCTTGGTCTTGGACCTGGGGTCAACTCGGTCCTCGGTCTCGGTTTGGTTCACGGTGTCGGTGTCCGCCCGGACACGCTCCGGATTCAGGTTTCGTCCAGGCTCTGGATGGCCGTCTGCCCCGGCCATTGATGGCCTTCACCCTCGGTCATCGACTGCCGTTGCCCTCGGCCCCTTGGCAGTCCTTGCCGTTGAACGGTGCTTGCCCTCGGCAGTCCTTGCCCCAGCCCTTTAGCAGTCCTCGGCATTCGTCTCCGGTTTCGGTTCAGGTTCCGGTTTGAGGTTCGGTGTTGAGGTTGGCTGGGTCTCGGATCAGGTGCCGGGGTCGGGCTCGGTCCTGGTTTCAGCCTCGGAGGTGGTTTCGGGGTTGGAAGGTGGCGTCTCGAGAGGGAACAGGATCGGGCTGAGCAGGTATTGGGCGCGGTCCGGGGTGGATTGGTTGGCCAGTCGGGGCGCGATGGCGCTGCGTAGGTCGCTGATCAGGTCGTGGAGTTCGTCGTGACTGAGCCAGACGGCGTGCTGCCGGTATCCGACGAGATCCTCCACCGGGTCGGCGTGATCTCGGTCGAGGTAGGCGTTGAACTCGGCCAGCAAGATAGCCATGGCCGTGGCGAAGCCGCGCCGGTGATCGTCGAGCGACAGCGATTCGACCATGGCGTTGTCGATCACCGCCAGGTCCTGGCGCAGGCGATATCGGCGCTCCACTGCTCCCCGTACCCGCCGCTCGTCGGCCACCTCCAGGATTCCCCCGGTCGCCAGCAGGTCGATGTGGCGATAGAGCGTGGCCTTGGAGACGTCGGGGATTCGCGCGCACAGCTGGGAGGTCGTCAACAGACGCCCTCCACTCATCGCGTGTACGACGCGCAGCCGTACGGGGTGTGCCAGGAGCTCCAAGGTGTCCACGTGCTTATGGTCTCATATGTGCTACCTTTCTCATTAATGAGAACAATGGAGGTGATGGTAGATGGGAACTGATCAGCTGGCTACGGCCGTTGCGGTCGTGGAGATGGCGCGCGACGGGCGCTTCGGTGAGATCGGGGAGATGTTCGCTCCGGAGTTGCGGGCGGCCGTGTCCGATCAGGCGCTGCAGCTTGCTTGGACGATCGAGATGGGCAAGCGGGGTCCGGTTTCCGCCGTCGAGGAGCCGGTGGGGGAACCGGTCGACGCTGGACGGGTACGCGTGAGCGTTCCGGTCGTCTGTGAGCGTGATGGGTTCACGGTGGTCATGTCGGTGGATGACGCCGGCGCACTGCATGGGCTGCAATTCGTGCTCGCGACCACCGCCACGTGGGCACCGCCGGACTATGCCGTGCCGCAACTCTTCGTCGAGCAGGACATCACGGTCGGGTCGGGACCTCTTGCCGTGCCCGGGACGCTGAGCCTGCCGCTTGGCGCCGAGCCGCGGCCCGGCGTCGTCCTGCTCAGCGGAGGCGGGCCGTTCGACCGCGACGAGACCATCGGGCCGAACAAGCCACTCAAGGATCTCGCGTGGGGGCTGGCGAGCCGGGGCGCGGCCACCCTGCGGTTCGACAAGGTGACGCATACGCACAGCCAAGTGACGAGCGCGCCCGACTTCACGATGGCCAGCGAGTACGTGCCGCACGCGGTCGCCGCCGTACGCGCCCTCCAGAACCAGCCGGGAGTCGATCCCACGAGGGTGTACATCCTGGGGCACAGCATGGGAGGCAAGGTCGCTCCGCGGGTGGCGGCCGCCGAACCGTCCGTGGCCGGTCTGGTGATCCTCGCCGGTGACACGCAGCCGATGCATCGTGCCGCCGTACGCGTCGCCCGCTACCTCGCCTCCCTGACCCCCGGCCCGCCCGCAGACGCCCTCGTGAAGGGGATCATGGAGCAGGTGGCGATGGTCGACAGCCCTGACCTGTCGCCCTCGACACCGGCCAAGGCGTTGCCGTTCGAGCTGCCCGGCTCGTACTGGCTGGACATGCGCGCCTACGACCCTGTAGCGGCCGCGGCGGCGCTGGACAAACCGATGTTCATCGGTCAGGGAGGCCGCGACTATCAGGTGACCGTCGCGGACGACTTGTCGGGGTGGCGGGACGGTCTCGCGCACCGGCCGGATGTCACGATCCGGGTGTACGACGCCGATAACCACCTGTTCTTTCCGGGCGTGGGTCCGTCAACGCCCGCGGAGTACGAACCTGCGCAACATGTCGATCCGGCTGTCGTCGGTGACATCGCGGAGTGGCTGGCATTGCGGGGCGGGGCCGCTCTCTCCGTGTGACGCCCTTGATCGGGTGCGGTTGGGTGGAGCTGGTGGGCAGCTCTTGGGGGTGTTGGTGTCAGTGGGGGTGCGGTGGCCGCCGATGTGACCGGTACGCCGATGCGGTCAGTACGCGGGTCACGTCACGGCCGATGCGCCGATACACCACCGATGGGCCGATGCGGGGTTCGGCGGATTGGTGGGTTGAGGTGATGTGGCCGCTGTGGCCGGTGTGGGCCGCTTCTTATGGCGGGTGTGATGGCGGATGGCCCCCTGTGCTGGGTGCGAGAGGGTCTGGCAACTATGAGCGGCGGCGTCGATGATGTTGTGGGTTGATCGAATGCGGTCTCGTCTTTGGGGCTGTGGACACCCAGGATGATCGATCGCGGCGGCGTGGCGACGCCTTCGGTAGTGGCCTGTGGCACGGCGGGGAGGCGCGAAGCGTCCGGATCGGCTCCGTAGGCGCGCACCGTCGCTTGCCTGTCGAGCCCTTTCGTGCGGAGCGGACAAGGTGCGTTTGTCGGTATCGGTGGTTGGTGCCTGTGGCAGGGCTTCGGCAATTGGTCGGTTGTTGCGGTGTGACGGGCGCTTTCAGGGTGCGTCGGTTGTTGCGGTGAGTTGGATGGTTCGGTATTGGTCGTCGTGCGGGCGGCCGATCTACGGCCTTTGGGTAGTTCCGGTGCCGAAGGGGGTGGGGCGTGGACAGGGATGAGGTCGTAGCGGAGTTCGGGCGGTATTTGCGGCTTGAGCGTGATCTTTCTCCGCATACCGTTCGGGCGTACCTGACCGACGTCAACTCTCTGCTCGACCACACCGGTGGAGTGCTTGAAGGCCTTGATATCGGGATGCTCAGGGAGTGGTTGGCTGGGCAGCATGCGGCAGGGAAAGCGCGGGCCACGCTGGCCCGCAGGACGGCCTGCGCCCGTACGTTCACCGCGTACTGCTATCGCCGGGGATGGCTGACGGTCGATCCCGGGCTGCTGCTTGGGAGCGCCAAGGCGCCTCGGCCTTTGCCGGCCGTACTCGATCAGCGGCAGGCGGAGGCCGTTCTGGAAGCGCCCCCTACGGGGGAGCCCAAGGAACTGCGGGATCAGGCGCTGCTTGAGATGTTGTACGCCACTGGTGTGCGGGTGAGTGAACTCTGCGCGCTCGATGTCGATGACGTGGACCGCGAGCGAAACGTCATCAGGGTGTTGGGCAAGGGGCGCAAAGAGCGGTCGGTGCCGTTCGGGGCGCCTGCTCTGCGGGCGTTGGACCGGTGGTGCATCCATGGGCGGCCATTGTGGGTGCGGGCCGGGTCGGGCCCGGCTCTCTTTCTCGGGGTGCGGGGTGGTCGCATTGACGCGGGGACCGTACGGCGAGTGGTGCACGCTCGGCTGGCTCAAGTAGATGGGGTGCCTGACATGGGTCCGCATGGGTTGCGGCACAGTGCGGCGACCCATCTGCTCGAAGGCGGTGCGGATCTGCGTAGCGTTCAGGAGTTGCTTGGGCATGCGTCGCTGAACACCACGCAGATCTATACACATGTCTCGATCGAGAGGTTGCGTGCGGCCTATCGGCAGGCGCATCCGAGGGCGTGATCGGTGAGTGGGCGCCGTTCGGCTGGGGTGGTTTGGTGGGTGAGTGGGTGAGTGGGTGAGTGGGTGAGTGGGTGAGTGGTGCTGGATGGCTTTCGGAGGTTGAGGTCGGGGTTGGTGGGTGATTGATCGGTCTGTACGCCCATGTCGGGGTGGTTTCAATGCGGGCCGGGGGACGTTGGTGGGCGGCGTTTGCGTGTCTGGCTTCTGTGACGCCGGCGCTTGCGGTGTTGGCCCTTGGGCGGGGTGTGCTGGATTGGGCGGGTATGGCGTTTGAGGCGGGTTCGGCGTAGGGCGACGATCAAGATGACGGTTCCTAGCACTGTCCCGAGGCCGATGATCGTGGTGGTGGCGTCCGTAGCGGCGGTGAGCGGTGTTGTGGCGGCGCGTGTTAGGGACTGGATGCTCTCTGTTAAGCCGCGGTCGCGCGGCGGCGGTGGGATGGCTGTCTGGGGAGTATGGCCGTTGTTGTCGCTTTGGCTGCTCTGGCGGCTGTAAGAGGCGGTGAGGGTGAGAGTGAGGTCGGCGCTTGTGATGGGTGGTGGCGTGATCTGAAGGGACTCTGCTGGTGCCGCTGACGGGTGGTGTGTGCGATCGAGTGGTTGCTGCTTGCTCGGCATGGTGATGTGGGGTGGGCGATGGAACGTTCGGGGATTGGTGGCAACAAGCCTGTTCGGGGGCGGAAAGTTGTGGGGTTCAAGAGGGTCGAGGTGGTCGGCGGTTGTTGTCTTGGGCCAGAAGGGGAGTAGGCGGGTGGGGGCGTGGCCCAGGAGTTGGAGTGGGTTGAGGTAGCGGGCGTCGCGTATAAGACCCCAATGCAGGCACGACTCCTCGCAGTGCGGTTTCGCGGCTTCTAGAACGCCCAGTTTGGCTCCGGGTGCTATGGGATCGCCGCGGCGTACAGAGGCTGTCACCGGAAGGTAGGTCGTGCGTAGGCCGTTGGGATGATCGATGGTGACGACGCCTTTGCCGGCGACGGGGCCGGCGAAGCGGATTGTGCCTGGGCCTGCCGCCAGGACCGGAGTGGCAGCGGGGGCGGCCAGATCGATGCCACGGTGGCCGGCGAGCCAGGGCTCGGGTGGTGGGGTGAAGCGGCGCACGATCCGGGGCTGTCCGTCCAGCGGCCAGCGCCAGGTGGAAGGAGAGGCTCTGGCTAGGGTTGTCGGCGTTGACAGGACCAGGGCCGTGGAGATGAGCGCCAGCAGCGTGGCGGCTCTTCTGGAAGCTGTTGAGGGGTGGCGTTCGGGTGATGGTGGTGTTCTGGTCGGGTCGCGGTTGGGCAGCGTCGGTGCTGGTGGGTGGTGGGCGGAGGCTGGGGTCGGTGTTCGTGGGTGGGGGTTGAAGTGTGGTGTCTGGTTCGTTCTGGGGTGGCGGGATGGACTAGCCGGTCTTGGTCTATGGGGGATGGGATTGGCGAGGTGGAGCCGTGGCCACGGTCGAGGCCGTGGCTGTGAGGGGGGCTTGGTCGCGGTGGGTGTTGGGGCGTGGGGGATGTTGGTGCGGTGGGCTGCGGGAGTTGGCGAGAGGGTCGGCGAGGCGGGGGTGGGGGTGGTGTGGGTGTTCATGGTGGGCAGTTTGGCTGCGGCGCCTCGGGTTGCGAGGCGGTGAACCTCGTTCTGTGGATGAAGGGGTGAGCCGGTGCCTGGCCTGTGGATGAAGCGGTTGGGCGGTGGTGCAGAGGCGGAATGATGGGGGTGCGGGTTCAAGGGTGGGGCTGCGATCGGAAGTGAACCTGCGGTCGGAAGGTGGGGCGGCGGCCTACGGCGGGTCTGCGGTCGGACGGCGGGGGCTGCGGCCCGACGGCGGGAGCTGTGGTCCGGGGGCGGGATCGTAGGGACTGGCGGTGTGGAGGGTGGAGTGCCGGTTGGGAGAATGAGGCTGGCTGGTTAGAGCCAGGAATGGCGCCTGGAATCGATCAAGTGGTTCACGGACTTGGTGAACGACGGGGCGGGAACTCTGAGGTCGGGGGATGCGAGCTCGGGGCGGCGGGGGCGATGGGGGCGGATGGGAGACGTCCAGATCCAAATGGTGCTCATGGCTATGCCTGCCGCGCAGATGAGGACGACTGAGCGCAGGCCGAGGAGTTCGGCCAGGAAACCGCCCGCGAGGCCGCCGAGGGCGAGGACGCCTTGCACTGCGAAGGTCATGGTGGCGTTGACGCGGCCGCGGAGCTCCGGGGTGGTTTCGCGGAGGATGATCGCACCCATGCAGGTGGCGAAGGCTACGACTATGCCGCCTGTGATCGTGCCGGTCAGGGCGAGTAGCGAGAGTTTCCACCACAGGGGGCCTGTCAGCAGGCCTACCGCGAGGATTTCCACGGGGAAGAAGATCACTGCGAAGAGGAGAATGCGGTTCTCGCCGTAGCGCTTGCACAGGCGGGCCGTTATCCAGGCTCCGAGCAGGCCTCCGGCTCCGCTCAGGGCGATGAGGACGCCGATCAGGCCCTTGGGGATGTTGAGGGTGTTCAGCATGTAGAGCATGTAGACGGCTGTGTAGGCCATGGCGAAGAAATTGATCGTTACGCCGGCGCCGAGGAGAGCGCGTAGCACCGGGTGGGTGACGCTGGCCTTCAGGCCTTCCACGACGTCGCGCCACATGCCTTTGGAGGCCGCCGGGGTGGCCTGCTCACGGGTTCTTATCGTGCGCAGCAACAGGGCTGAGGTCAGGAATGACAACGCCTCCGCCAGTACGGCCAGAGGCGCTGTGAGGAGCTGTACCAAGAGGCCGGCCAGGCCGGGGCCGCTGACTGAGGCGACTGAGTAGGAGGCATGGAAGCCCGCCATCGCCTCGGTGCGCTGGGTCGGCTCGACCACTGCTGCCACATGAGGGAAATTCGCGGCTTTGAAGAGCACCCCAGCTGTGCCGATCACGAGGGCCACGACGATCAACCAGACGACATTCAGTACGCCGAGGAGCCAGGCGACGGGGATCGTGGCGGCGGCTGCGCAGGAGACAAGTTCGCAAGCGATCATCAGCGGGCGGTGGCGGGTGAGCCGGTCGGCGATGGCGCCCGACTGGAGGCCGAACAGGAGAGCCGGGACGGAGGCGGCGGCGGTCAGCATGCCCATCTGGGAAGGCGAGGCGGTGAGCAAGGTGATCGCGGTCATGGGGATGGCCAGCTTGGACACTTCTGAGCCGGTGATCGAGATTGTCCGAGCTGTCCAGAGCAAGCGGTAATCGCGTTGTTTTCTCAGGGGGATGGGGGAAGGAGGGCTGGAGTGATCGATCACGGTGTTTGGAGGGTGCGGGGGCGTTGCCGCTTTGGGTGGTTCGGGGGTGTGGTCGGGGGTGGTCTGAGTGCGGTTCAAGGGGGTGGGTGGTGGTGTTGGTGATGGGATCCGAGGGCTTGGGTGCTGGCCTGCACCGGTCCGGGTCGTCCCGTTGTCGGCCGCCGCGGTCCCGGTCATCTCGGTCTTGGAGGCCGTGGTCCCGGTTGTCCCGCTGCTGGTCGCCGTGGACTCGGCCGACCTGTTGTCGGCCGCTGCGGTCCCGGTTGCTCTGCTGCTGGCGGCCATCCCAGTCCCCGTGCAGTCGGCCGCCGCGGCGGGTGGCTCGGGGGTGGCGTTCTTGGTGCGTGGGGTGCTGGGAATCTTCTGAAGGGAATGCTTCATAAGTGTGAAGGTATTCCTTCACAACTGTGAAAGCAATGCTTCGGATCTGGGGATGGGTAGTACCTTTGGCACATGACGCAGGGCAGCGAGGGGCTCAGTGATCCCAGGGCGATGCGGGCGCTGGCTCATCCGGCGAGGTTGATGATCCTGAACAGGCTTGCCGTGGAGGAGAGTGCCACCGCCACCGAAGTGGCGGAGATAGCGGGGATCACGCCTAGCGCCGCGAGCTATCACCTGCGGATGTTGGCCAAGTACGGGTTCGTGGAGGACGCGCCGCCACGGGGAGATGGCAGGGAGCGGCTGTGGAAGGCCGTGGACAAGCGGCTCAGTGTGGGGATGGAGCCCGATGATCAGCCTGAGGTTCGGGCTGCGAAGGTCTCGTTGATCGCGGCGTTTCGGCGAGAGGTCAATGAGGAGGCGGAACGGGCCCTGGCGCATGTCGACCAGGAATCCGCGGAGTGGCGTGACGCGACCCTGTTCGGCCGGTATCGGATCAGGGTTGACGCTGAGGAACTGGCGCGGCTGAACCGGGAGATCGAGAAGTTGCTCGAGCCGTATGCTGCGCGGCATCGGAGCGAGAAGGTTGCGCCGGAGGGGGCCAGGATCGCGGAAGCGCAGGTCAATCTGTTTCCGGTCGCGCCGAGGGCGGTGCCGGGGCTGCCTACCGAGGACCATGACGCGCCGCGCCCTGAGTGAGCTGCGCCAGTGTGGCTGTGGCGGTGCGGTTTGTGGCAGGGGGGGTGGCAGTGGGGTGGGGACGCGCGACGATCTGCGAGTACGGGGTGGCGCGCGGCGAGGCCGGGGTGGGTCGGTGGTGCTTGCTGAGCTTGGGTGGTGCCAGGCGATCCGAGGCAGCGGGGGATGGCGTGCGTGGTGAGACTGTGCCGATGGGTGGTGTCGCGGCAAGCGACGGCGTGGGTAGTGGTGCGTTGTCTTGGGACGGCTGTGGTGTGTTGATGGTTGTCGTTATCGCAGCTCCTCACGGTGGTGGGTGGGGGCACGGCCGACTGGACGGTCGTTTGAGCGTCCTGTTGCCTTCCCCAATGGTTGGCTGGGCTAGGGCCTTGAGGTGGTTGGTGGCGTCTGGGGTGGGGGCTGGTGGGGTGGCCCATGGGTCTTTTGAGGTGGGTGGGTGGTGGTGTCGCGGAGGGGTGGGATGTCCGTTTGACCGCAGACGGTCAGCCTGGGGTGGTGTGGGAGGTAGACTTTTCGATGGCCTGTGACCACAGGCCGACTTCGCATGCCCCATTGCGGACCGTGCCATCGGTCCGGGCCAAGTGCCCGGCGGGAGCGGGTTCGGGGCATCAGGGCGGCAGACAGCGCGCTGCCGCGGCACAACCGAGAACCGCGCCCATCCGCAGGGCGCCCAGACCTGGAGGACCAGCACATGGCCCCCGTCGTCACCATGCGACAGCTGCTCGAGAGTGGCGTTCACTTCGGTCACCAGACTCGGCGCTGGAACCCGAAGATGAAGCGCTTCATCTTCACCGAGCGCAACGGCATTTACATCATCGACCTGCAGAAGTCTCTGTCGTACATCGACCGCGCCTACGACTTCGTGAAGGAGACCGTCGCTCACGGCGGCACGATCCTGTTCATCGGCACCAAGAAGCAGGCTCAGGAGGCCATCTCCGAGCAGGCCGCCCGTGTCGGCATGCCGTATGTCAACCAGCGTTGGCTGGGTGGCATGCTCACCAACTTCTCCACCGTGCACAAGAGGCTGCAGCGTCTGAAGGAGCTCGAGGAGCTCGACTTCGACAACGTCGCGGGCTCGGGGCTCACCAAGAAGGAGCTCCTGATGCGCCGCCGCGAGAAGGACAAGCTCGAGCGTACGCTCGGCGGCATCCGTGACATGGGCCGCGTGCCCAGCGCGGTGTGGATCGTCGACACCAAGAAGGAGCACATCGCGATCAGCGAGGCCAAGAAGCTTGGCATCCCTGTCGTCGCGATCCTCGACACCAACTGCGACCCCGACGAGGTCGACTACCCGATCCCGGGCAACGACGACGCGATCCGCGCCGTCGGCCTGCTCACCAGGGTCGTCGCCGACGGTGTCGCGGCCGGTCTAATGGCTCGCTCCGGCGCCGCTCGCGGTGACGAGAAGCCGGCCGCCGCCGAGCCGCTGGCCGAGTGGGAGCGCGAGCTCATCGAGCAGGGCACCGGCGAGCGCGCGGCCGACGAGGCCGTGGCGGCTCCTGAGGCTGCTGCCGAGGCCGCTCCCGAGGCCGCTCCCGAGGTTGCCGCTGAGGCTGCTCCCGAGGCTCCCGCTGAGGAGAGCGTCGCTGCCGCCGAGGAGAGCGCTCCGGTTGAGGCCCCCGCTGCCGAGGGTGAGACCGAGCAGCAGGCCTGAGGTCTGAGCCAGAGGCCTTGGTGAGGGCGCGGGTAGGCTGCTGACGGCCCCGGATTCGAGGGTCGGCAAGGGCTTACGGCAGTTCGGCCGCAGGCTTCTCGTGACCTGAATGAAGGTCTCGGGTGGCCGGGGCTCCTGGCGACAGGGGCTCGGGCGGCCGGACTCGTGAGATTCCGATCTTGGGTGGCTGGGCTCCTGGCATTTCGATCGCGGATGGTCGGGGTGCGAGGGGTCGGCCAGCAGGGTCGGGAGCAGTGTCCTGATCATGGCTTGGCCGCGCAGGGCAGGCGTTCCTGACAGGAGCACAGCCTGCGCCAGCAGGGTTGTGGCGCCGGGTGAGGGCAGTTGCCCAGGCTCGGGTGAACACGGCAATGCAGGGCAAGGCGAGCGGAACAAGCAAGGCAACGTGACAGCTGAATATGGAAACCACCGGCGGGTCAGAGTCCTGGGTGGTCGGTCAGGCAAGGTGCGTGTCCTGGCTCGGCAAATGGCTGAGCTAGGACGGCACGCCGGGCGAGGCGACTCCAGGGCTCAGGCGGTAAGCCAGGCCGAAGCGACGTGGTACCGGGCCGAATCGAAGTAGTGCCGGCCCGGACCGAAGCAATGCTGGGCCGGACTGAAGCAGTGCTGGGCCGGACGGAAGCGTCAGGCGTCGAGGTGAGGTGGGTGGTCGGACAGGGCTGGGGCGGGTGCCTCGGTCAGGCCCGATGGCCGCCGAGCCGAGATGGCACGGCGAGGTTAGGCGCAGTGAGGTCGATCGCCGGGCTGAGCTCAGAAGATGGGCGAGGTGAGGTGGTTGGCGGGCCGGGAGCGCGGTGCTGAGGTGAAGCGGTCGCCGATCCGTGGTGGTGCCCTGGTGAGGCGGTGGCTGCTCCGAGGCGGTGTCCAGGTGAGGCGAAGGTCGAATCTGGGTGCCGGGCCTTGGTGGGCGGCGGAGCCGGGGTTACCGCGTTCGGGCCGGCTGGTGGCTGATCTTCGGCACGGCGCCGGGGTGAGGTGATCGCCGTCCTTCGGTCCGGGTGGCCGGGGTGAGGTGATTGCCGAACTGCGGCGCGAGGGCTGGGGTGAGGTGATCGCTGAGCTTGGTCCAGGTGGGCCTGTGAGGTGGTTGCCGAGCTTTGGTGCGAGTGCCGGGGTCAGGTGGCTGGAGCGGGGCCGTGAGCTTATGTGAGGCGGTGCTGAGCTGAGGTGGTAAGCCGAGGCAAGGCTGGGCAGTATGCCGGGCGAAGCAGCAGCAGAGCCGGGCTGAGCCGAGCCCCGCGCAAGACAACGCTCCTGTACGGCACACGCCTGCCGTACGAACCCAGGGTGGGTGACCGGATCCCGGTGCCCGCCCGATCCACGATGACGACGACGAAATCCCACAAGGAAAAAGAGCAATGGCTTCCGTGAACATGGCCGACGTCAAGCGGCTTCGCGAGATCACCGCTGCCGGCATGATGGACTGCAAGAAGGCGCTGGAGGAGTCCGAGGGCGACTTCGACCGCGCCATCGAGCTGCTGCGTCTCAAGGGCGCCAAGGACGTGGGCAAGCGTGAGGCCCGTACCGCGTCCAACGGCCTGGTCGCGCTCAAGCAGGACGGCGACTCCTCTGCCGCGCTGCTCGAGCTCAACTGCGAGACCGACTTCGTGGCCAAGGGCGAGCGCTTCCAGGAACTGGCCTCCCAGGTCGTCGCGCACGTCCTCGAGACCAAGCCCGCCGACGTGGCGGCGCTCCTCGAGTCCGCCTTCGACGGCAAGACCGTCAAGGAGCACCTCGACACCGCCAACGCCGCGCTCGGTGAGAAGATCGAGATCCGGCGGTTCGCGGTGCTGGAGGGCGGCTACATCGGCGCCTACATGCACAAGACCGACCCGGCCCTCCCGCCGGCGGTCGGCGTGCTGGTCCAGCTGGACAAGCCGAACGCCGAGGTCGCCAAGGACATCGCGCAGCACGCTGCCGCGATGGCCCCGCAGTACCTCAAGCCGGACTCCGTGCCCGCCGAGGTCGTCGACAAGGAGCGCAAGCTCTTCGAGGAGATGACCCGCGAGGAGGGCAAGCCGGAGGCCGCCATCGGCAAGATCGTCGAGGGTCGCGTGAACGGCTGGTACAAGGACTTCACGCTGGTGCAGCAGGCCTTCGTCAAGGACAACAAGAAGAGCGTGGGCAAGTACGCTGACGAGAACGGCGTCGAGGTCCTCGGCTTTGTCCGCTTCAAGGTCGGTCAGGCTTAGGCTTAGGCAAGCTGCCAGCTCAACGATCCACCGAATGAAGGAGGCCGCCGCCGTGCAGGACCACCGGGAGTCAGCCCACGAATCCACACGGACGGCGGCTTCCTCATCTCAAAACCCGCAAGGTCCACTCAGGTGGAAGCGGGTGATGCTGAAGCTGTCAGGAGAGGCGTTCGCCGGCAGCGAGCCGCTGGGCATCGATCCGGTGGTCGTCGATCACCTGGCCGATTCGATCGCCGAGGCGGTCAAGGAGGGCGTGCAGGTCGCGGTCGTGGTCGGCGGCGGCAACATGTTCCGTGGCGCCACCCTGTCGCAGGGCGGCATCGACCGGGCCAGAGCCGACTACATGGGCATGCTCGGCACGGTCATCAACTGCCTGGCACTGCAGGACTTCCTCGAGCGGCGAGGCGTGGAGACCCGCGTACAGACCGCCATCACCATGCAGCAGGTCGCCGAGCCGTTCCTGCCGCGCCGCGCGATCAGGCACCTCGAGAAGGGGCGCGTGGTCATCTTCGGCGCGGGGCTCGGCTCGCCGTTCTTCTCCACCGACACCGCGGCGTCCCAGCGGGCCCTGGAGATCGGCGCCGAGGCGCTGCTCAAGGGCACGCAGGTGGACGGGATCTACGACTCCGATCCACGCAAGAACCCGGACGCGGTCAGGTTCGACCATCTTGACTACGGCGAGGTGCTGCTGCGTGACCTCGCGGTCATGGACGCCACCGCGATCAGCCTGTGCAAGGACAACGATCTGCCGATTGTGGTCTTCGACCTCATGGGCGAGGGCAACATCCTGCGAGCGGTGCGCGGTGAGAAAATCGGCACGCTGGTGAGTCCCGCAGGCAAATGAGGGAGCGAGCCCGACACCGCCAGCTAGAAGACAGGGAGCCGCTGTGATCGACGAAACCCTCCTCGAAGCCGAGGAAAAGATGGACAAGGCCGTTTCGGTCGCGAAAGAGGACTTCGCGAGCATCCGTACGGGCCGCGTCACCCCCTCGATGTTCAACAAGATCAACGCCGAGTACTACGGCACGCCGACGCCGATCCAGCAGTTGGCGTCGTTCCACGTGCCTGAGGCGCGCATGGTGCTGATCCAGCCTTACGACAAGAGCTCGATGACCGCGATCGAGCGGGCTATCCGCGACTCCGACCTCGGCGTCAACCCCACCGACGACGGTAACGTGATCCGCGTGACGTTCCCGGAGCTGTCCGAGGAGCGCCGCAGGGAGTACATCAAGGTCGCCAGGAACAAGGGCGAGCACGCCAAGGTGTCGATTCGCAACATCCGTCGCTCCGCCAAGGAAGTCCTCGACAAGATGATCAAGGACGGCGATGCGGGCGAGGACGAGGTCAGGCGGGCCGAGAAGGAGCTCGACGACCTCACCCAGAAGCACGTCGCCAAGATCGATGAGCTGCTCAAGCACAAGGAAACCGAGCTGCTCGAGGTCTGAGCGGCGCGCCGCACGGCGGACCGCGTCCAGTGGGCCGCCGCAGGTCTGCACCTACGGCCCTCGCCCGACGGCGGGGGCCGTGGCTCTTGGAGAACTCTGTGGAAGAACGTACGGCTGGCACCAGCTCGAGCGGCGGCAGCCGTACCGGTAGGAACCTGCCTGCCGCGATCGCGGTGGGCGTGGTGCTGGGCGCACTGGTCATCGGCACCGTTTACACGATCAAGGAGCTGTTCCTCCTGGTGGTCGCCGGGGCCGTCGGCGTCGGTGTGCTCGAGCTGACCAAGGCCTTCGCCACCCGTGACATCAAGGTTCCGGCCGTGCCGGTGCTGGTGGGCCTGGTGGCGATGCAGGCGGGGGCGTACTGGGGCGGGCCGCTCTGGTTGCTGGCCTCGTTCGCGGTGTTCGCGTTCGTGCTGCTGATCTGGCGGATGTTCAGCGACGGCACGGAGGGTTACGTACGCGACGCGTCCGCGTCGGTGTTCACGCTGTTCTACCCGGCGATGCTGAGCGCGTTCGTGGCGCTGCTGCTCAGCGAGGACGACGGCAGCCACCGGGTGGTGATCTTCATCGCGGTGACCGTGGCGAGCGACATCGGCGGATACATCGCGGGCGTGCTGTTCGGCCGGCACCAGATGACGGTGATCAGCCCGAAGAAGACGTGGGAGGGCATGGCCGGCTCGATCGTCGCGTGCGTCGCGGTCGGGGCCTGGCTGGTGACGTGGCTGCTCGGCGGGGAGCTCTGGCAGGGTGCGCTGATCGGGGCGCTGGGGGCGCTGCTGGCCACCGTGGGCGACCTGATCGAGTCGATGATCAAGCGGGATCTCGGCATCAAGGACATGGGCACGATCCTGCCGGGACACGGCGGGCTGATGGACCGGCTGGACTCGCTGGTGACGACGCTGGTGCCGGTCTGGCTGCTGATGACGCTGTTCTTCTAGTGCCGCTGAGCTTCCACAGCTTGCTGTTCTGCCTCCAGAGGCTGCTCTTCTAATGTCGCTGGGCCTCCAGGGCCTGTGTGGTGACGGGGGAGAGCCAGAGCCAGCGGACGGCCTCGCCGCCGAACGCGAATCCTGACATGTCGGGCATGTGGGGTGGGTTGGCCTGCATGAGGACGCCCGAATACTGCGCGCCCAGCGGGAACGTCGACGGATCGTGATACCACTTCGCCGTGTGCCCGTGGCCCAGCCACGTGACCGAGTGCCAGGGATACTGTGACAGCCACACCAGCAGCAACGCCGCGTCCCGCGGGTCCTCGCGGGTGGCCACGGCCAGCTCGATCCGGGCGTACGCGCCGGGTTTGTCGATCCACTGCTCCACCGTCGGCATCCGCTGGCAGCTCATCCCGACCGTGGACAGCACGGTGAAGGCGCGGTCGTGGTGCGGCGGGCGTTCGGTGATGCCGACGGTCGGCAGCCGCTCGCCGCTGGCGTCCCAGTATCGGCCCGCCGGTCCCAGCGCCCGGTCCAGGTGGCCCATGACGAACTGCTGGAACGACGGCCAGGAGCCTTCGCTGTGCCGCCAGCGCCAGTAGGATCTGGCGTTCGAGATACGGGGTTGCAGCCCTTCGAGCGCCTCCGACAGCGCCCACGCGAACGGTGACTCGCCCACCGCGTCGCGCGCGTAGCCGGGCATGCCCCGGCTCATGTCGGCCCAGCCGGGGATGACCGCCAGCAGGTCGTCGTCCTCGTAGAGGGCCACGCCGTCGCCCTCCTCGAACCACAGCGGGCTGAGTTGCCCGAGCGGCCGGCGGCCCTCCGGGTGCAGCGTGTTGGGCCTGGGCATCAGCGGCGGCAGGCCGGCGTTGATCCGGGGAAGGTCGACCACGGGCGGGGCGGGGCGATGGTTGGCCAGCCAGACGGCGCCGTGGACCGTGCCGTCGGGCGAGCACAGGTAAGCTACCGAGGAGTCCTCGTCCCGCTCGACCACGAGCGTCCGGCTCCCGTACGGGTTGCCGGCGGCGAGCACGACCTCGGTGCCACCCTCGCCAGATGCCGACCGAAAAATCGCCATACGAGATGACTGTAGATCGGGCGGCGACCAAGACGCGAGCCGTACCGTGACCAGGAATGCCACCTCCGATCCGAACGTTCACTACCCTGGTCGACAACCCCTCAAGCAAAGGCAGTAACGTGTCCCAGCCTCCAGGTCAGCTCACCTTCGTCGCGCCCCGGCGGGCCAAGCCCGCCCGGCATCTGGCCGACCTGTCGATGGCCGACCGGCGGGCCGCGGTCACCGAGCTGGGCGAGAAGGCCTTCCGGGCCGACCAGCTCTCGCGCCACTACTTCGAGCGCCTGACCACCGACGTGGCCGCCATGACGGATCTGCCGGCGACGTCCAGGGAGAAGCTGTCGGCGCTGCTGCCCGACCTGCTCACGCCGGTCAAGGAGCTGACCACCGACGGGGGCACGACCCGTAAGACGCTGTGGCGGTTGTTCGACGGCGCCCTGGTGGAGTCGGTGCTCATGCGCTATCCCGACCGGGCCACGATGTGCGTGTCGTCCCAGGCCGGTTGTGGCATGAACTGCCCGTTCTGTGCCACGGGCCAGGCGGGGCTGACCCGCAACATGTCGACGGCCGAGATCGTCGAGCAGGTCGTCTCCGGGGCCCGTGCGCTGGCCGCCGGGGAGGTGCCCGGTGGGCCCGGGCGGGTGAGCAATGTCGTGTTCATGGGCATGGGCGAGCCGCTGGCCAACTACAAGCAGGTGATCGGTGCGGTGCGCCGCATGGTCGAGCCGGCGCCGCACGGGCTGGGCATCTCGGCGCGGGGCGTCACGGTCTCGACCGTCGGGCTGGTGCCGGCCATCGGCAAGCTCGCCGACGAGGGGCTGCCGGTCACGCTGGCGCTGTCGCTGCACGCGCCGGACGACGAGCTGCGCGACACGCTGGTGCCGATCAACACGCGGTGGAAGGTGGCCGAGGTCCTCGACGCGGCCTGGGCGTACGCGGCCAGGACGAAGCGGCGGGTCTCGATCGAGTACGCCCTGATCAAGGACATCAACGACCAGGAGTGGCGGGCCGACCTGCTCGGCAAGCTGGTCAAGAACAAGCTCGTGCACGTCAACCTGATCCCGCTCAACCCGACGCCCGGCTCCAAGTGGACGGCCTCACGGCCGGAGGACGAGCGGGCGTTCGTGCGGCGGCTGCAGTTCCACGGGGTTCCGGTGACGGTGCGCGACACGCGCGGGCGCGAGATCGACGGCGCCTGCGGGCAACTCGCCGCCGCCGAGTAACCCCACCCGCAACCGGCACAGCGCACCGTCGAGTAGCCACTCCCGGCACAGCGCGCCGCCGAATAGCCGCTCCTGGTACGGCGGCTTCCGGCGGTGGCAGGTCCGGCGCAGGGGTCAGTGGGGGGCGATGGAGCGGGTGACGAAGCCCTCGACGAGGTCCGCGATCATGGCCGCGCCGCGCCCGTTCAGGTGGATCGTGTCGGTGGTGAGCTGGAGGCCCCGGCGCTTCGAGATCGTGTCCAGGCTGCGGCCCAGCAGGAAGTGCTGCATCGCGGCGGTCTGCGCAAGCAGGCCCTCCGCGCGGTAGGGCGTTCCGGGTGTCCGGCCCCGCTCCTCCAGGTACGCGGTCATCCGTTCGTTGAGCGGCAGGTACGTGACGCCCTCCCGAGCCGCGACCCGGCGGACGATGTCGCTGTACTCGGCCGCCCGCCGTACCGGGACCGAGGCGAGGTCCTCGCCGATCACCGGCAGGGAGATCAGCGCCACGCGGGCCATCGTCTGGTCCTGCAGTCGCCGGGCGACGGCGGCGAGGTTCGCGGCGTAGTCCGCGGCGGTGGGGTCGGCGGCGAGCTTCCAGCGCCTGCGCAGCGCCCGGGCGCGCTTGCCGCTCAGCGTGGCGTTCGCGTCGTTGGTGCCGATCAGCACGGTCACCACGTCCGGGTCCTGCGCGATGACGGCGTCGAGTCGCTTGACCAGCTCGGATGACGGCTCGTGGTTGACCCCGGCGTTGATCACGGTGTCATCGGGCAGCCGGGCCCGGAGCAGGGCCACGTAGTCGGCGCTCACCTGGCCGCGCGTGATGCTGTCGCCCAAGCAGATCAGTTTCACCGTCGCCTCCTCCATGGGTGGGTGAGTGCTTACTAACCTACACCCTCCGCCGGACCCACACGTAGGCTCCCAGGCCGACGACGCACCAGGCCAGCGAGATCGAGGCGAGCTGGGGGAACTGGGCGACGAGGTCGCCGGAGTTCGCGGCCTTCATCCAGCGCAGCAGCGGGACCGTGAGCCAGTACAGCGAGGTGGCGCTGACCAGCAGCATCGCGATGAAGCCGAACAGCAGCGTCATGATCGACACGGCCGGGGACGGGAGGACGGCGCGGCTGGTGAGAGCGCCGAGCGCGGTTCCGGCCAGCGCGGACAGGGCGTACAGGAGGAGGGCCGCGCCCAGCACGCCGGAGGACGGCGATCCCGTGATGCCGAGCAGCATGGCCCAGCCGAGGGCGAGCGCCGCCAGCACGGCACACGCCGCGAACGCCGCCAGCAGCCCCGCCACCACCTCCCTGCCCCGCCCGCCGACCTGGACCGCCGACATCTCGCGCTGCCGGTCGGGCTCGGTGTCGAGCAGGCTCCTGGCCGTCCAGGCCAGGACGGGGATGATCAGGACGCCGCCGTCCGTGAGCACGGTGGCCTCCTCACCCCTCGGCGCCCGGTTGCCGTGGATGACCGCCTGCATGGCCAGCATGAGGAGGAGCGCCTGGTAGACGCGGTGCGAGCGGACGTACGCGGCCAGGCGGAAGGCGGCCAGGGCGATCACCGGGTCTCCTCGATCTCGCGCGTCCGGTAGCCCTCGTCGCGCATCCTGGCCAGGAAGCGCGGGAGCTCGTCGGCGGGCAGGGTGACGGCCACGGTGACCGGTGCTGTGGCCTTGGAGCGTTCGGCGGCGGTCGCCGCCGTGCCCTCCTTGAGCCGGCCGTCCACCACGGACCACTGGCGGACACCCGGGAGGCCGCGCAGGCCGCCCTGGTGGTCGCTGGCGATGACGATGCCGCCCCGGCCCGCCACCTCGGTCGCGATCGAGGGCAGCGTCTCGCGCGTGTCGACGTCCAGACCGGCGAACGGCTCGTCCAGGATCAGCAGCCCCGGCTCGGCCATCAGCGCCTGGACCAGGCCGACCTTGTGCGCGCTGCCCTTCGACAGGTCGCCCAGCGGGGTGTCGAGGAGGTGCCCCATGTTCAGGCGCTCGGTCCACGGCTCCCAGCGGGCGCCGCCGCGTACGCGGGACATGTGCCGCAGGTAGGCCGTGACCGTGAACGGCTGGCCCGTGGGGAACCGGTCAGGGGCGAAGCCGACGACCGGCGGGCGGTCGGCGATCGTGCCCGCCGTCGGCCGTGCCAGGCCCGCCAGGAGGCGGAGCAGAGTCGACTTGCCGGCTCCGTTCACGCCGGTCAGCTCGATCACGTCGCCGGGGGCGAGGTGGGCATCGGCGTCTTCGATGACGAAAGAATCACGCCTTCGGTAGCGGAAAGAGACCCTGGACAGACGCATGGTCCTGTAACGGTATATGTCGGGTCGCAGGGCCGTCATAAAGGTCCGACAATGGAGGGACCCCAGCACATCTCAAGAGGAGTGAGGCTTGAACCGCTTTCCGCGCGTCATGGGTATGCGTTCAGGCTATGACCCCGTCGAAGTGGACGCCCTGATCGGACGGATCGAGGCGACCCTGGGCCGGGGATCGCACACCCTGGAGCCCGTCACCGCCGACGAGGTACGTACGGCCACGTTCCGCGCCAAGCGCGGCGGCTACCAGGAGACCCCGGTGGACTTCGCCCTGGAGGCCTTCGTGGTGGCACTGGAGACCCAGGCCAAGCGCCCCGTACGCCTGGCCATGGCCGAGCCCACCGGCGAGCTGCTCCGCGAGGAGTGGTTCGAGTCCCAGGCCGCCCGGGTGGAGCGCGTGGCCTTCCGCCCCGGCCGCATGGGCACCGGCTACAACGAGGACGAGGTCGACACCTTCCTCGACCGGATCGTGGCCACGCTGCGCGGCACGACCGACTACCCGCTGACGGCCAAGGAGGTGCGGGAGGCGAAGTTCTCGACCGTGATGTTCAGGTCCGGCTACCTGATCGCGGACGTGGACTCCTTCCTCACGGGCATCGCCGAGGTACTGGAGCAGCGGGTCTAGGCGGCCTCCACCGCGGTGAGGAGGCCGCGCAGGTCGGGCAGGACCCGCTGGACGACCGTCGGGTCGGACGGCCGGTCGCCGTGACGGTTGATCCACACGCGCGGCAGGCCCAGCCGGTGCGCGGGCACCAAATCGTGGAAGTAGCTCTGGGCCACGTGCACCCACACCTCCGGCTCGTACGAGCGCCGGAACAGCTCGAAGTGCGCCTCCGCCGGTTTGTACGCCCCCGCGTCCTCCGCCGTCACCACCGCGTCGAACGGCACGGGCAGCCGCCGCCGGGTCTCGGCGATGAGGTCGCGGTCGCAGTTCGTCAGCAGCGCCAGGCGCCACCCGGCCGCGCGCAGCGCCGACAGCTCGGGTCCTACCTCGGGGAACACCGGCCAGTACGGCAGCGTCGCGGCCAGCACCGAGGCGTCGTCCGCGGCCAGCTCCACCTTCTCCTCCGCGCACGCCCTGCGCAGCGCCTCCGCCAGCACGTGGCGGTAGCGCAGGCCGGGGGACTCGGTCTGGACGGCGTGCTCGTGCCGGTTGTACGCCTCCAGCAGCCGTGCCCCCTGCCCGGGAGCGATCAGCTCGGCGCTGGTGTGGATGCCGTGCCGCCAGTCGATCAGAGTTCCGAAACAGTCGAACGTAGCCCATCGCATAGGTCTCATAATGACGGTCATGGCAATCTCCGTGCGTTCCATCCGGCCGGACGACCTGCCCGTGGTCACGCGGGTGATCAGCGGGAGCTGGGGCGGCACCACCCTGATGGTCCTGGGGCGCGGCGAGCTGGTGGACACCACGAAGCTGCCCGGGTTCGTCGCCGAGGTGGCCGGTGACGTGGCCGGCGTCGTCACGTACATCGAGGACGGGGACGCCGTGGAGGTGGCCTCGCTCGACGCCGTGCTGCCCGGCAGGGGCGTCGGGCGGGCCCTGCTCGACGCCGTGCGGGCGGCGGCGGCCGAGCGCGGCGCGGCCCGGCTCTGGCTGGTCACCACCAACGACAACACGCACGCCCTGCGCTTCTACCAGCGTTACGGGTTCGACCTCGTCGCGCTGCGCAGGAACGCCATGGACCGCGTGCGCGAGCTCAAGCCCGGCATCCCGGCCGAGGCCGACGGGATCCCGATCAGGCACGAGCTGGAGCTCGAACTGCTCCTCGATCCCTAGCGCGACGGCCGGGGCGGCCCGGAGCGGTCAGACGGTCTTCGTGCGGTGCAGCAGGGCGACGATGACCGAGGTCACCGGGGCGGCCAGGAAGGCACCGGCGATGCCCGCGATCACGCTGCCCACCGTGATCGCCACCAGGATGACCGCGCCGGGCAGGTCGAGCGCCTTGCCGTAGATCTGCGGCGCCAGCACGTGCCCCTCGATCTGCTGCACCGCCACGGTCACGGCCACCACGATCAGGGCCACCAGCACGCCCTTCGACACGAGCGCCACCACCGCGGCCAGCAGCCCCGCCATGAACGCCCCCACCACCGGCAGGAACGCCCCCACGAACGTCAGCACCGCCAGCGGCAGCGCGAGCGGCACCCCGAGGATCCACAGCGCGATCCCGATGAAGAACCCGTCGACCGCGCCCACGATCGCGATGCCGCGGATGTAGCGGCCGATCACCGAGAAGACCAGGTGGCCGGTCTCGGCCAGCCGCGTTCTGGCCGAGGCCGGCGCCAGGCCGATCAGCCAGCGGAAGAGCCTGTCGCCGCCGTGCACGAAGTAAACCGACAGGATGACCGCCAGCACGGCCCCGATGACGATCTCGCCCACCGTCCGCACCCCGGCCAGGGCCCCGCTGGTGACCTGCCGGCCCTGGGTGGACAGGTAGTCCCTGGCCTGGTCGATGAGCTGCTGGTCGTCGAGGCCGAACCGGGCGGTCAGGCCGTGCAGGTCGTCGAGCACCTTGCCGACGCTGTCACGCAGCTGCGACACGCTGTCCACCGTGGGCGGCACCAGCAGCGCGAAGAGCGCGCCCGCCAGCAGGAGGCCGCCGGTGAAGACGATCGCGGTGGCGAGCGCCCGGCCGAGCCCGCGCGACCTGAGCCACCTGGCCGGGGGCAGCAGCAGGGCCGTGAGGAAGACGCCGATGATGATCGAGATGGCCACCGTCCGCACGTGGTAGAGGCAGAAGAAGGCCACCGCGATGACCGCGAACCAACCCAGCAGCCGCCACGGCCCCATCCCCTGCCCCCTATCGTGCCTGGTCAGAGGAGTTCCCCCAGGTGATCGGAGGCAACCCTGCTCAGCCGGGCGGTGCCAGGCTCGGGCGCTGGGAGCGCTTGTTCGCCTCGTACGTCTCCCGCGCCGCGTACGTGGCGCTCGTCGTCGCCACCTGCGCCACGGGCACGTCCCACCACGCCTCGGAGGACGGCGCGTCGTCGGCCAGGGGGTCGGTGCGGACGTAGATCACCGTGGTCTCCGCCGCCGAGCGGGCCGCGTCGAGCGCCTTGCGCAGGTCGGAGATCGACTCCGGGCGCAGCACCGTGGCCCCGAGGCTGGCCGCGTTGGCCGCCAGGTCCACCGGCAGCGGGCCGCCGTCGCGGCGCTGGTAGGAGGTGCCGAGCCGCTCCGCGCCGACGCTCTCGGACAGGCGGCCGATGGAGGCGAAGCCGGAGTTGTCCACCAGGACCACGACCAGCTTGACCCCCTCCGAGACGGCCGTGACCAGCTCCTGGGCCATCATCAGGTAGGAGCCGTCGCCCACCAGCACGAACACCTCGCGCTCCGGGGCCGCCATCTTCACGCCCAGCCCGCCGGCGATCTCGTAGCCCATGCAGGAGTAGCCGTACTCGACGTGGTAGCTGCCCGGGCCGCTGGGGCGCCAGAGCTTGTGCAGGTCGCCGGGCATCGACCCGGCCGCGCACACCACCACGCCGTCGTCGCCGGCCGCCGCGTTGACCGCGCCGATCACCGCGGACTGCGCGATGAGGGGCCCCTCCGCCGCGTACGCCGCGTCCACGGCCGCGTCCCACACCCGGGTGAGCTCGGCGGCCCGCTCGCGGTAGGCGGCGGGAGTGCTCCAGCCCGCGCACGCCTCGGTCAGGTCGGCCAGCCCCTCGCGGGCGTCGGCGACCAGTTGCAGGCCGGACAGCTTGGCGGCGTCGAAGCCGGTGATGTTGAGGTTCACGAATCGGGCGCCAGGGGCGAAGATCGTCCTGGAGGCGGTGGTGAAGTCGCTGTAGCGGGTGCCGACGCCGATGATCAGGTCGGCGTCGCGGGCCAGCGCGTTGGCGGCCGTGGTGCCCGTCGCGCCGATGGCGCCCATCGCCAGCGGGTGCCCGTGGGGCAGCGCGCCCTTGCCCGCCTGCGTCTCGGCCACCGGGACACCGTGCGCCTCGGCGAACGCGCGCAGCTGCCCGGTCGCCTCGCTGTAGATCGTCCCGCCGCCGGCCACGATCAGCGGGCGTTCGGCCGCCCTGATCAGCTCGGCGGCCCGCGCGAGGGCCGAGCGCTCGGGGCGCGGCCTGGGGATGTGCCAGACCCGGCGGGCGAACAGCTCGTCCGGCCAGTCGAACGCCTCCGCCTGCACGTCCTGCGGCAGCGCCAGCGTCACCGCGCCGGTCTCGGCCGGGTCGGTGAGCACCCGCATGGCGGCCAGCAGCGCCGAGGGCAGCTGCTCGGGGCGGTTGATCCGGTCCCAGTAGCGGGAGACCGGCTTGAAGCAGTCGTTGACCGAGATGTCGTAGGAGCGCTGGTCCTCCAGCTCCTGCAGCACCGGGCTCGCGACGCGGGTGGAGAAGATGTCGCCGGGCAGCAGCAGCACGGGCAGGCGGTTGATGGTCGCGCCCGCCGCGCCGGTGATCATGTTGGTCGCGCCGGGGCCGATCGAGGTGGTGCAGGCCAGGGTGGCCAGCCGGTTGCTCGCGCGGGCGTAGGCGGCCGCCGTGTGGACCATCGCCTGCTCGTTGCGGCTCAGGTGGTAGGGCAGGTCCTCGGTGGAGGTGGCCAGCGCCTGGCCGAGGCCGGCGACGTTGCCGTGGCCGAAGATGCCGGTGCAGCCGCCGAAGAACCGGCGCTCCGCGCCGTCGCGCTCGCTCCACTGGTGGGCCAGGAAGCGTACGACGGCCTGCGCGACGGTCAGCCGGATCATGGGGTCCTCCCGAACGGCAGTCTGGGGTCGATGGGCCGGCCGTCCCAGGAGGCGCGGATCCAGGCGTGGCGGGGGTCGTCGCAGAACGCCATCGAACGTTGCTCCGCGGGGCCTGCCAGGACGTTCAGGTAGTAGAGGTCGTAGCCGGGGGCGGCCATCGAGGGGCCGTGGTAGCCGTACGGGACGAGCACCACGTCGCCCGAGGAGACCTCGGCCAGGGTGTCGATCTGGCCGCGCTCCGAGGAGTAGACGCGCTGGTAGCCGATGCCCTGGTCGGCGACCTCGAAGTAGTAGATCTCCTCCAGCACCGCCTCGCCCGGGTTGGGGGTGTCGTGCTTGTGCGGCGGGTAGGAGGACCAGTTGCCGTCGGGGGTGAGCACCTCGACGGCCATGAGCTTGTCGCAGCCGTCGAACGCGTCGGGGGAGCAGAAGTTGTTCACCTGGCGGGTGGCCTGGCCGGCGCCCCTGATCTCGACGGAGACCTCGGCGGCGGCGATGTAGCGGGGGGCGAGCGCGCGGGTGGCGCGGGCCGAGGGGAGCGCGATCCGCCCGGAGCCCTCCAGGGTCACATGCGTAGAAATCGGGATATAGGCGAAATCAGAGGGGCCGTCGAAGACCGACGACCGGCCGTTCAGCACGAACAGGTCACCCGGGATCGTGACGGTGCAGGAGCCCGCCAGGGGGAGCACCAGCAGCTCCTCCTCGCCGGTGTCGAACGAGATCGGGGCGTCGGTCAGGTCGGCGATGCGCAGGCCCGAGTACGTCCAGCCCGCCAGGGACGGGGTGATCTCCACCGACCAGGGACCGCTGGCGGTCTTGCCGTACGGAAGGTAGGTCATGCGCGGGCCTCTCGCACCAGTGCCGCGGCGCCGTCCACGGCCGTGGCGACGTCGTCGTCCGGAGGGTAGAGCAGGGCGCGCCCGACGACCAGGCCGCGCACGCCGGGCAGGCTCAGCGCGCGGTGCCAGTCGGCGTAGGCGGCGTCGATGTCGGGCGGGTCGCCGCCGAGCAGCAGGGCGGGCAGCGTGGTGGCGGCCATCACCCGCTCCATCTCGGCCACGGCCGGAATCTTCAGCCAGGTGTAGGCCGAGGTCACGCCGAGCGCCTGGGCGACGCTGATGGCGCGGATCACGGCGTCGGGCGACAGGTCGTTGCGCAGCACGCCCGACTCGGAGCGCAGCGACCAGAACGGCTCCACCATGGCCACCAGCCGCCTGCGGGCCAGGTCGGTGACCGCGCGGGCGCACGACTCCAGCGTGGCCACGGTCGCGTGGTCGGAGGGGTCGATGCGGCAGAGCATCTTGCCGCCGTCGAGCCGCATGGTGTCGATCGAGGCGGCGTCGAAGCCGGTGAAGCGGTCGTCCAGCTCGAACACCGAGCCCTGCAGGCCGCCCCGGTTCATGGAGCCGAAGGCCAGCTTGCCCTCCAGCGCCCCCAGCAGGAGCAGGTCCTCGAGGACGTCGGGGGAGGCCAGGATGCCGTCCACCCCCGGCCTCGACAGGGCCAGGCGCAGCCGGTCGAGCAGGTCGGTGCGGCTGGCCATGGCCAGCGGCCGGTCGCGTACGCCCAGGGCGCCGCGGGCCGGGTGGTCGGCCGCGATGATCAGCAGCCGCTCACCCTCGCCGGGCAGGCCGCGCCGCTCCCGGCGGGCCGCGGCCGCGGCGATCTCCTCGGGGCTGGTGGCGCGGATGTGGGTGAGCCGCCCGTAGTCGGCCGCCCTGGACAGCGTGATGTCGCTCAAGAGCGCGCCCCGTTCAGCAGATCGTCGACCTCGTCGGTCGTCGGCATGGCGTCGGCGCAGGCCAGACGGGCGGCCACGAAGGCGCCGGCCGCGTTGGCGAAGCGCAGCGTGCGCTCCAGCGGCCAGCCGCGCAGCAGCCCGAGGCAGATGGCGCCACCGAACGCGTCTCCCGCCCCGATCCCGTTGACCACCTTCACCTCCATGGGCTCTACCAATGCGCTCTCCTCGGAGGTACGCGCGAAAACCCCTTCGGGGCCCATTTTCACGATCGCGACGCGTACCCCGGCGTCCAGCAGCGCCTGCGCGGCGGCCTCCGGATCGCGTACGCCGACCGCGACCTCGACCTCCTCCAGGTTGCCCACCGCGACGTTCGCCCGCGGCAGGGCCCGCCGCGCCGCCTCGTGCGCGGCCTCCGGCGACTCCCACAGCGCGGCCCGGTAGTCGAGGTCGAACACCGTCCACCCGGACGAGCGGACCGCCAGCGCGGCGGCGTGGGCGGCGGCGCTCGGCTCCTGGCTCAGCCCCGTCAGCGAGAACCAGAACAACCCCGTCGCCGCGATCGCCTCCAGGTCCAGCATGGACGGCGAGAGCTGCAGGTCGGGCGGGTGCTCGCCGCGGTAGAAGTAGATCGGGAAGTGGTCGGGAGGGAAGATCTCGCAGAACGTCACGGGCGTCGGCGGGCCCTCGATGGTGTGCACGAAGGCGTCGTCCACGCCGAAGCCGCGGATCGCCCGGCGCACGTAATCACCGAACGGGTCCGCCCCCACGCCGGTGATCACGGCGGGGCGCAGCCCGTGGCGCGCCGCGGCGACGGCCACGTTGGTCGGGCTGCCGCCGAGGAACTTGCCGAAGGTCTCGACGTCGGCCAGCCCGACACCGGTCTGCAACGGATAGACGTCGACGCCGCAGCGGCCGATCGTGATCAAGTCGTACAACAGCACCTCCAGGGACGGAGCTTACCCGCGACACTATGGCATATTGTCATGACATCTGGATGTCCGCTATGTTGCGCAATGTGCCCCGGCCGAAACCCCGGCGCCGCACATCGCATAGTGTCGGACGGTTAGATCGCTCCCGGTCGAGCAAAGACGCAGCATGCGGGCACATCCTCGAATTATGGCCAGGTCTTTACGTCATATGGATGTCATGACATATTGGCCCATGGCTCCTCCCTTTTAGGACACGTCGGAGGGTTTGCATGGCATTGCGGAAACGGTCGATGGGTGTGGTCGCGGTCATCACCGCGGCCGGTCTGGGGCTCGCCGCCTGCGGCCAGTCGTCCGGCGGGGACGGTGACGCGATCGAGCTGACGATCGCCCAGAACGCCATCGCGGGCGGGAAGAACGCGGCGGCCGCGAAATACATCGCCGACTGGGTGATCCCCAAGTTCGAGGCGGCCCAGAAGGCGAAGGGCAAGGACGTCACGGTCAAGTTCGTTCCCAGCGGAGTGGACGACGAGCAGTACAAGACCAAGCTCTCCCTCGACCTCAAGTCAGGCAAGGGCGCGGACGTGATCGACATCGACAGCATCTGGGCCGGTGAGTTCGCCGAGGCGGGCTACATCAAGCCGCTGTCGGAGCTGGTCGGGGCGGAGGCGGACAGCTGGGACGGCTGGGCGCAGATCCCCGAGGCGGTGCAGGGGATGGCCGAGTTCAACGGCAAGAAGTACGCCCTGCCGATCGGCACCGACGGCCGGGTGCTCTACTTCAACAAGACCCTCTTCGCCAAGGCCGGGCTGCCGGCCGACTGGCAGCCGAAGAGCTGGCAGGAGGTCCTCGACGCCGGGACCAAGCTCAAGTCCTCCGGCGTGCCCGTGCCGATCCAGATCAACGCCGGCACCGCCATGGGCGAGGCCACCTCGATGCAGGGCGTGCTGCCGCTGCTCGCGGGCGCGGGCGGCGAGGTGCTCAAGGACGGCAAGTGGAGCGGCGCCTCCCAGCCGCTGAAGGACGCGCTCGGCCTCTACCAGAAGATCTACGGCGGCGGCCTCGGCGACCCCAAGCTCCAGCAGGAGGCCAAGGGCCGCGACAAGTCGTTCCAGCAGTTCGCCGAGGGCAAGATCGGCATCCTGATGGAGGGAGACTACTTCTGGCGCGGCGTGGTCAACCCCAAGGACGGCGTGGCCAAGATGGCCGACCGCGACCAGACCGTGGGATACGCCATGATCCCGGCCATGGAGCCCGGCAAGGGCCTCAGGGGCCAGGACTTCGTCAGCATGTCGGGCGGCGCGCTGCGTACGGTCAACCCCAACAGCAAGCACCCGAAGGAGGCCTTCGAACTGCTGGCCTTCACGCTCTCGCCGGAGGCGCTGAAGGCGGAGACCGCGAACGGCAACGTCCGCGTCACGCCGCGCACCGACGTCAACAAGGAGATCCTGGCCGGAGAGCCGCTGCTGACGTACATCTCGGAGAAGGTGCTGCCGCTGACGGCCTACCGGCCGCCGGTCGCGGTCTACCCGCAGGTGTCGGTGGCGCTGCAGGAGGCCACCGCCGCGGTCGTGGGCGGGACCGCGCCCGACCAGGCGGCGGCCGACTACCAGAAGAAGCTTGAGGGAATCGTCGGTGGCGCAGGCAATATCGCCTCCTGAGGTCGAGCTCCCGGTAGAGCAGGAGCCCGTTCGCTACAGCTCGGACGCGGCGGGCCTGGGGAGGTGGCGGGCCGGGGTCTTCGTGGCCCCCGCCCTGCTCCTCATCGCCGTCTTCCTCGTCTTCCCCGCGCTCTGGGTGCTCTACCTCGGGCTCACGAACTACCGCCTGACCGGCATCGCGGCCGCGGAGCCGCAGTTCGTGGGGCTCGACAACCTCCTCGACGCGGTCTCCAACCCCGCGTTCTGGGACTCGACGTGGCTGACCACGCAGTTCGTGCTGGGCTCGGCCGTCATCGGACAGGTCGGGCTCGGCTTCACCATCGCGTGGCTGCTGCGCGACCGGCGCGGCCCGCTGAAGCGGCTGGTCGAGGGCCTGGTCATCCTGGCCTGGATCCTGCCCAGCGCCATCGTGTCGTTCCTGTGGGTGGCGCTGCTCGACCGCGACGGCGGCACGCTGAACGCGCTGCTGGGCATCCCCGGGTTCGCCTGGCTGCTCGACCACCCGATGTTGTCGATCATCGTGTTCAACACCTGGCGCGGCACGGCGTTCTCGATGATGTTGTACGGCGCCGCGCTCGGGAACGTGCCCCCGTCGCACCTGGAGAGCGCCCGCCTGGCCGGGGCCTCCGGCTGGCAGCAGCTCAGGGACGTGGTGTTCCCGCACATCAGGGGCCACATCCTGACGAACCTGCTGCTCATCAGCCTGTGGACGTTCAACGACTTCACCCCCTTCCTGCTCACCGCGGGCGGCCCCGACGGCAAGTCCGAGGTGCTGGCCGTGCACGTGTACAAGGTCGCGCTGCAGGGCGGCGAGCTGGGCTACGGCGCCGCCGTCTCCACGATCATCCTGCTGATCAACCTGGTCGTGGCGGTGTTCTACCTGCGGCTGCTGCGGAGCAAGAAATGACGCGTTTCGTCCTGGGCCGGATCGGGTTCTGCACGCTGATCGCGGTGCTGCTGGCGTTCTTCACGATCCCGCTGCTGTGGCTGGTGACCGCGCCGTTCACCTCGGACCCCACGTACGAGGTGAACGTGCCCGACTTCACCCTGGACAACTTCCGGGCGGTGCTGGAGCACCCGTACGCGCTGCCGTCGTTGTGGAACTCGGTCGTCCTGTCGGCCGGCACCGCCGTGCTGGTGGTCGTCCTGGCGGCGCTGGCCGCCTACGCCCTGAGCCGGGTGCGGCTGCCCGGGCGGGACGCGCTGCTGTACGCGTTGCTGCTGCTGTCGTCGATCATCACGGGGACGGCGGCGATGGTGCCGCTGTTCCAGCTCGCGGTCGAGCTGAACCTCATCGACTCCCAGTTCGGGCTGATCCTCATCCTGACCGGCGGCCTGCTGCCCGCGGCGATCTTCATGCTCAAGGACTTCATGGACTCCACCCCGAAGTCGTACGAGGAGTCGGCGCGGGTCTTCGGGGCCACGCCGCTGCAGATCGTCCGGCACGTGGTCGTCCCCCTGGTACGCCCCGGTCTGGCGACCATCGCCGTCTGGGCCGTGGCCAACGTGTGGGGGAACTTCCTGATGCCGTACCTGCTGCTGAGCGACGTCGAGAAGCAGCCGGCGGCCGTGATCACGTACACGCTGTACACCGAGGGCGGTCAGGCCAACCTGAGCATGTTGTCCACGTTCGGGCTGCTGTACTCGATCCCGGTGGTGCTCATGTACCTGTTCGTCAGCAAGAAGTACGGCTTCCGCTTCCACGGAGGGATCAAGCGTTAATGGCCGCCATCGAACTACGCGGGCTGACCAAGGTCTACCCCGGCGGGGTGAAAGCGCTCGACGCGCTCGACCTGGCCGTCCCCGACGGCGAGTTCTTCGCCCTGCTCGGGCCCTCCGGCTGCGGCAAGACCACGCTGCTGCGCACGATCGCCGGGCTGGAGACCGCCACCGGCGGCGCCGTGGTGATCGGCGGGCGGGACGTCACGGGCGTGCAGCCGGGCGGCCGGGACGTGGCGATGGTGTTCCAGGACTACGCGCTGTTCCCGCACATGGACGTCACAGAGAACATCGCCTACCCGCTGCGGATCAAGAAGGTCCCCAAGGGCGCGCGCCGCGACAAGGCCGTCGAGGTGGGGGCGCGGCTCGGGCTCGAACACCTCATGGACCGGCGGCCCGGCCAGCTGTCCGGCGGGCAGCAGCAGCGGGTGGCGCTGGCCAGGGTGATGGCCACGCAGGCGCAGGCGTACCTGTTCGACGAGCCGCTGTCCAACCTGGACGCCCGGCTGCGGCTGGAGGCGCGCACGTTCCTCAAGAAGCTCCAGCGCGAGCTGGGCGTCACCACCGTCTTCGTCACCCACGACCAGGCCGAGGCGCTGGCCATGGCCGACCGGATGGCGGTCATGGAGGCGGGCCACATCCGGCAGATCGGCACGCCGGCCGAGGTGTTCCAGCGGCCGGCCAACACGTTCGTCGCCGGCTTCATCGGCTCGACACCCATGAACCTGCTGGACGGCACCGTACGAGGTGACACGCTGGAGGTGGCCGGGTGCAAGGTCGCGGTCCCGGCCTCCGCGGAGGGGCTGCTGTCCGACGGGGAGAAGATCGTGTACGGCGTTCGGCCCGAGTACATGACCTACTCCGCCGAGGCCGCGGAGGGGGCGTTCGGCGGGAAGGTGGCGATCGTGGAGAACCTGGGCGCGTCCCATCTCGTGACCCTCGACGTCAACGACACGACCGTGCAGGCCGTCGTGCCTGAGGGCAGTGAACCCGCCGTGGGGGATGACGGTTATGCGCTGCCCCGGCGCGACCGGGCACTCGTCTACCGGAACGGAGAGCTGGTGTGAGAGGGCACTGGTCGCTGGACGACCGGCTGGAGCGGATCCTGCGGGAGGTGCCGTTCGAGGTGCCGCCCGGGGCGGCCGCCGTCACCGTGAAGCTCTCCTACGACAGGTCCCAAGGGGTGATCGACCTCGGGTGCGGCTCCCCCGACGGCTTCCGCGGCTGGTCGGGAGGCGCGCGCGACGAGTACACGATCACCCGCGACTGGGCCACCCCCGGCTACCTGCCGGGCGAGCCGGAGGCCGGGACCTGGCACGTGTGGCTGCGCCTGCACCGGATCCCGTCGCAGGGCCTGGACTACACCCTCGACATCTCGTTCGAGAGCGTGCCCGAGCCCGTCGCCGGGGAGCCGCCGCACGGCGAGCGCCCGCCCCGCCGGGACATTCCCGACGTCGACGGCCTGCGCTGGTACGCCGGTGACTTCCACGCCCACACCCTGCACAGCGACGGCAGCCTGACCATCGCCGAGCTGGCCGAGCTCGCCCACGGGCGCGGGCTCGACTTCCTGGCCGTCACCGACCACAACACCGTCAGCCACCACCCCTGGCTGGGCAAGATCGACCGCGACGTCACGCTCATCCCCGGCCAGGAGGTCACCACCGACCGGGGCCACGCGAACGTGTTCGGCGACGTCGGCTGGGTGGACTTCCGGCAGCCGGCCGACTCCTGGGTGGAGCACGCCGAGCGCGAGGGCGGGCTGATCTCGATCAACCACCCGCTCGGCGGCGACTGCGCCTGGCTGCTGCCGATCAGCCGCCGGCCCCGGGTCGCCGAGGTGTGGAGCTCCGGCTGGTGGGACCGCCGCTGGGGCGCGCCGCTGGCCTGGGCCGACGCCTGGCGCGACGACGTGATCGCGATCGGCGGCAGCGACTTCCACCGCCCCGGCTCCGACGGTCTGCCCGGCGCGCCCACGACCTGGGTGCTGGCCGAGGAGACCGGTGCCGTGCTGGACGGCGTGCGGGCCGGCCGCACCGCCGTCTCCACGGGCCCCGACGGGCCGTTGCTGGTCAGGCTGGGCGATGAGCTGCTCGCGCTGGACGCCGACGGCCTGGTGCTGGTCCGCCCCGACGGCACCCGGCGGGTGGTCCGCGGCGAACGGGTGCTGCTGCCGGCGATCGACGGGCCGCACCGGTTGGAAACCTACGAGAACGAGGTGATCGCCCTATGCGCGTGAGGAAAGTCGCCAACGCCCCTGTGAGCTTCGGCGTGTTCGAGCTGAGTGACGCGCCGCCGCCGCTGACCCCCGACGAGATGGTCCGCGCGCTGTCCGAGGCCGGTTACGAGGGCATCGACTCCGGCCCGATCGGCTACCTGGGCACCGGCTCCGAGCTGGCCGACCGGCTGGCCGGGGCCGGACTGCTGCTCGCGGGCGGCTGGGTGGACCTGCGCTACGGCGACGCCGAGGCGTACGCTCGCGGGCTGCCCGCGCTGGAGGCCGCGCTCGACGTGTTCGCCGCCGCCCCCGCCGGTGACCTGGCGCCGCGGCCCACGCTGGCCTGCTCGGGCTCCCCGGAGCGGTTCGCCCGCCCGGGAGGGAGCGCTCCAGGGCTGGCCGCCTCCGACTGGCCCGCGTACGCCGCCCGCGTCCAGGAGGCCACCGACCGGTGCCGCGAGCGCGGGTTCGAGCCCGCCTTCCACCACCACCTCGGCACGTACGTCGAGACCCCCGAGGACGTCGAGCGCCTGCTGGAGCTGACCGACGTGCCCCTCTGCCTGGACACCGGGCACCTGCTGCTGGCCGGGGGAGACCCGGTCGCCTGCCTGCGCGCGTGGGCGGACCGGGTCGGGCACGTGCACATCAAGGACGGCGACACGAAGATCCTGGCCCAGGCCCTGTCGGACGGCGTGGACCTGCGCGAGCTCATGGGTCGCGGCGGGTTCGCCCGGCTCGGGGAGGGCGAGC
This sequence comes from Nonomuraea sp. MTCD27, assembly GCF_041950495.1. Classification (NCBI taxonomy): domain Bacteria; kingdom Bacillati; phylum Actinomycetota; class Actinomycetes; order Streptosporangiales; family Streptosporangiaceae; genus Nonomuraea; species Nonomuraea sp. MTCD27. Next base: position 285,203 of record NZ_JBGNUW010000015.1, read on the forward strand.
TGGACCTGCCCGGCGTGGTGCGGACGCTGGACGAGATCGGCTACGCCGGCTGGATCGTCATCGAGCAGGACACCCTGCCCGGGCGGCGCACGGTCGCCCAGAACATCGCCGATCAAGCGGCCAATCGCCGGAAGCTGAAGGACTTGGGACTTTGAGAATCGCTCTTGTGGGTTGCGGGGCCGTCACCCAGGCGGTCTACGTGCCGCTGCTGTCGAGGCGGCGCGACCTGTTCGAGGTGGTGGCGGTCTGCGACCTGTCGCGCACGCTCGCCGACGTGGTCGGGGACCGGCTGGGCGCCTCCCGGCGCTTCACCGATGTGGCGGAGATGCTGGCCGACGGCGGCTTCGAGGCCGTCGTCGTGCTGGCCTCCGGCTCCCACGGCGAGACCGTGCGACAGGCGCTGGCCGGCGGGTACGCCGTGTTGTGCGAGAAGCCGCTCGCGCTGACCAGGGCCGAGGTGGCGGCGCTGCCCGAGGGCCGGCTCATGGTCGGCTACATGAAGCAGTACGACCCCGCCGTGCGCCGGGCCGAGGAGCTGCTGGCCGGGCTGGGCGGTCCCGAGGTGATCAGGGCGGTCGAGGTGACGGTGCTGCATCCGAGCGGGGAGTCGCAGCTCGCGTTCGCGAATTTGGCGCAGGCCCGCGACGTGGACGCCGGGCTGCTCGCCTCGCTGCGCGCCGCGGAGACCGATCTGGTGTCGCGGGCGCTGGGGGAGTCGGCGCCCGAGGCGGTGCGGAACCTGTACGGGGTGGCGTTGGGCTCGATATGCCACGATTTGTCGCTCTTGAGGCGCTTTACTGGCTCGCCTACGGAAATTTCGCACGTTGAGACGTGGGGGCCCCCGCCCGGCTCCATCGAGATCTCCGGGCCGCTGCCGATGCGGGGCCGGTTCTCCATCCGCTGGCACTATCTGGAGGACTATCCCGCCTACCGCGAGACCGTGGCCGTCCACCATGACCGGGGCTCGCTCCAGCTGGTCTTCCCCTCGCCTTATCTGATGAATGCCCCGACCAGGCTCACCGTGGTTTCCGACGGCGAGAGCCGGACGCACTGGCGGGACGTGACTGAGGCATTCGAGGTACAACTCGTGGCCTTCCATGCTTACGTGAACGATGGCAAGCCGCCGCTGACCGACGTGGTCGGCGGGCTGGAGGACATCGTCACGGCGCAGCGGATCGCGGCCCGTTACGCCGTACAGCATGATCTGCCCATTGGAGGGGAGGCAGCGTGAGCAAGGAGATCGTCGTCGTACCGCACACGCACTGGGACAGGGAGTGGTACGAACCGTTCCAGCGTTTCCGGCTGCGCCTGGTGGCGCTGCTGGACGAGGTGCTCGACACCATGGAACGTGAGCCGGCCTACCACTTCACCCTGGACGGGCAGCTCGCCTGCGTGGACGACTACCTGGAGGTGCGCCCGGAGAACCGCGACCGCGTGGCGGCTCTGGTGGAGTCGGGGCGGCTGGCGGTGGGGCCGTGGCAGATCCTGCTCGACGAGTTCCTGTGCTCCGGCGAGAACATCATCCGCAACCTGGAGCTGGGCATGGACCGGGCGGACAAGCTCGGTGGCGCCATGCCGGTCGGCTACCTGCCGGACATGTTCGGCCACACGGCCCAGATGCCGCAGATCCTGCGCAAGGCCGGTCTGCTGCACGCCTGCGTGTACCGCGGGGTGCCGTCCTCGGTCACCACCGACGCGTTCGCCTGGGTCGCCCCCGACGGCACGGCGCTGCGCACCCAGTACCTCCCGGCGGGCGGCTACGGCAACGGGGCCCACCTGTTCTACGACGCGCAGGGGCTGGAGGAGCGGGCGGCGGCGTTCGTCAAGACCATGCGGGAGTGGCACGGTCCCGAGGGGTCGCTGCTGGCGATGTACGGGACCGACCACTCGGCGCCCGTGCGCGGGCTGCCGGAGATGGTGACGGCGATCGGCGCCCGCATGGACACCTTGTCCGGATATATCGGCGCCTATTCGGGTGAAGTGGATGGCCTGCCCGAGGTGCACGGAGAGCTCCGCTCCCATGCCCGGGCCAACATCCTGCCCGGCGTCATCTCCGTCCGCGCCCACGTCAAGCAGGCCATGGGCCGCGCCGAGCGGATGGTCGAGCGCTACGCCGAGCCGCTGGCCGCCCTCTGGGGCGACAAGTGGCCGGGCCGCTTCCTCGACATGGCGTGGTGGCGGCTGGTGGACGCCAGCGGCCACGACTCGGTGACCGGGTGCGGCGTGGACGAAACCGCCCAGCAGGTGGCCGCCCGCATCGCGGAGGCCGAGCAGCTCGGGCAGGCCGTGCGCGACATGGTGACCGCCCGCCTGGCGCGGACCGTACCGTCCGACGGGGTGCTCATCGTCAACCCGACGCCGGACGCGCGGGGCGGGGTCGTGATCGTGGACGTCGCCGGGATGGACCCGCTGGTGGACCCGTGGGGCCGGCCGGTGCCCACGCAACCCCTCGAGTACGCGGCCACGCTGCTGCTCGACGAGGAGATGGACCCCGCCACGGCGCTGACCTTCATCCACGGCACCGAGCTGTACGGCCAGCACATCACCGACTGGACGGTCGAGGGCGACACGCTGGTCTTCACCGTGGCCCGCGAGACCTCGGTCGTCTTCGACGTGGACGACCTGCGGGGCGCCCTCGACGGCGTGACCCGCGTCCGCATCGTCGCCGAGCCCCGCCGCACGGTCGCGGCCCTGGTGGAGGCCCCGCCGCTCGGCCACACGAGCATCCGCCCCGTCCCCCACGACCGGGTCTACGGCCCCGCCCGCACCGAGCGGGTCCACCCCATGCTCGGCGAGCACCACCCGTCCTGCTGGCTCCGCTCCGACTCGGCGGCCCTGCCGGTGCGCGGCGACCACGAGGTGCTGGACAACGGCCTGCTGCGGGTCACCATCGAGCCGGAGGGCACGCTGACGCTGGTCGGCCAGGACGGCACCACGGTCACCGGCGCGGGCCGCATCGTCGACCGCGGTGACGTGGGCGACACCTACAACTACGCGCCCCCGCTGGCCGACCTCCTGGTGTCGGAGCCGGAGCGGGTCGAGGTGGAGCTGCTCTGCTCGGGGCCGCTGGTGTCGATCGTGGAGGTGCGGCGTACCTACCGGTGGCCCGTCTCGGGCGAGGGTGTGGACGGCGCTCCGGAGGTGCCCGCCATGACGCGCAGCTCCCAGATGGAGGACATCACCGTCACCACCCAGGTCGAGCTGCGCGCGGGCGAGCCGTTCGTCCGCCTGCGCGTCGAGTTCGACAACCGCTGCGACGACCACCGGGTACGCCTGCACGTCCCGCTCCCGTCGGCGGCCACGCACTCGTACGCCGAGGGCCAGTTCGCGGTCGTCACCCGTGGCCTCACCTCGGAGGGCGGCTGCGGCGAGACCCCGCTGCCCACCTTCCCGGCCTCCTCCTGGGTGGCCGCCGGAGGCGTGGCGGCGCTGCTGGAGCACGTGACGGAGTACGAGGTCGAGGACGGGGAGCTGGCCCTCACGCTGCTGCGCTCGGTCGGCTACCTCTCCCGCAACCGCAACGCCCTCCGCCCCGAACCGGCCGGCCCCCAGCTGCCCACTCCGGCGGCGCAGTCGCGCGGGGTGCGGTCGGTGAACCTGGCGCTGATGCCGTACCAGGGCTCCTGGGAGGAGGTGGTGCCGCAGGCGGAGTCCTTCCGGCACGACCTGCTCGTGGTGCCGGGGCAGGGCGAGCGCTTCCTCCCGCTGCCCTCACCCGCGGCCGGGCTGTCGGTGACGGGCGAGGGCGTGGTGATGACCTCACTGCGGGACCGGGACGGCTGGAAGGAGCTCCGGGTGGTGGCCCTCACCCCCGAGCCCACCGAGGCGGTCATTTCCGGCGACCTGGTCGAGGCCCGGCAGGCCGACCTGCGCGGGCGTCCGGGGGAGCCCGTCCAGGTCAGGGATGGTGTGGTGCGGTTGCCGCTGGAAGCGTGGGAGATCGCGACCATCCAGTTCCGTCAGCAGTGAGCGATTGAGGTTGGTCGCCGGGACGGCCCGCTAAGGTCCGAGGAGGCCGAGCTGGCGGGCGGCTCGGATGGCGAGCCAGACCTCGGCGAACGCCGCGCTCGACGACAGGTCGCGACCCGTGAGGGCCGCGAAGCGGCGTAGGCGGTAGGCCAGGGTGTTGGGGTGGACGTGGAGGGCGGATGCGGCGTCCTCCACGTGACGGTTGCGTTCCATCCACACCCGAACCGACATGAGCAGCTTCGAGTCGTGCGCCTCGTCGTAGCTCAGCACCCCGCCCAGCACGTGGTCCACCAGGGCCGAGAGGGTCGCCGGGTCGTCCGGCAGCCAGCGGCCCGTCGTGTCCTCGCCGTAGTGGACCAGGGCCTTGCCCGATTCGGCGGCGTGGGTCACCGCCCACACCGCCTCCCTCTGCGCCACCTGCAAGGACTCCCCGGGCGGGAACGGGCGGCTCAGGCCCGCGGCCGCGCCCGGGGCGGCGGCGACGGCGGGGCCGAGGGCGGGCGGGCCCAGGACGTAGTGGTCGTCGCCACGGCGCAGCATCAGGTGGGGCAGGGGGTCGAGGGCGCGGCGGAGGGCGTCGTCGGGGACACCGCGAACCACCAGCAGGACGGTGTCGGCGTCCATGGGCAGGCCGAGCCGGGCCAGGCGGCGGCGGGCGGCCGGCGGGTCGAGGAGGTCCTGGAGCAGCTCGGCCAGCGTCTCCGCGCCCTCCCTGCGCAGCGTCTCACGTTCGTGCCGGGCCATGGCCACCTGCAGCGCCGCGACCGTGGCGATGTGCTGGACGACGGCCAGGCCCGCCGGGCGGGCGCCCTCGCGCTCGAAGGCCACCAGGTAGCCCGCCGGGCCCCCGGGAGCGGACACCGGGACGACGAAGCCGCCGGGGATCGTCGGCGGCGCGTCGGGCTGGCCGGGAAGGACGTCGAGAGGCGGGACGGGCACGCCGGGCAGCAGGGGACGGCCGTGCCGGGTGGACAGGAAGACGTCGTAGCCGGACAGGCGTTCCAGGCGTTTGAAGAGCGTGGCCGTGTCGAGGTCTTCCGCGGCCAGCCAGCGCAGCGCGCCGAAGACCTGGAGCTGGGCGCCCAGGCGGTGGCTGGCGTCCTCCTGGAGCGCCGCGGCCACCTCCTGGGCGATCGCGATGAACGGGACCGCCAGCGGCACCTCCAGCACCGGCATGCCGCGCTCCTCGGCGGTCTCGAAGAAGGCCGGGTGCAGCGGCGGGACGTGGAGCTGGGCCGACAGGGCGAGGGCCGAGACGCCGGCGTCGTCCAGGCGCTCCAGGTAGGCGCGCTGCCGGGCCGCCGTCCGGGGGACGCCGATGCCCGTGGTCATGATGACCTCGGCGCCCAGCAGCCAGGGGGTGGGGTCGTCCAGCTCGCTCACATGGGCCCACGAGACCGAGCGGGGCAGGCCGGACTCACCCGCCAGGACGCGGAGCTGCAGGGCGGGGGAGCGGATGAGGTCTTCGACCGTCAGCTTGTGGTCAGCCACAACACACACCGTAATACTTTGTGGCGACCACAATTGTCGCAGGTCAGAGCCATGACGAACACTGTCCGCATGAACACAGGCCCCGTCGACTCCTCCAAGGTCCCCCGCTTCGCCGGGCCCGCCACGTTCGCCCGGCTGCCTCGCCTCGACCAGGTCGGGCGGGCCGACGTGGCCGTGGTGGGCGTGCCCTTCGACACCGGCGTCTCCTACCGGCCGGGCGCCAGGTTCGGTCCGGCCGCGGTCCGGGAGGCGTCCCGGCTGCTCCGGCCGTACCATCCGGGGCTGGACGTCTCCCCGTTCGAGCGGGTGCAGGTGGCCGACGCCGGTGACATCGCGGTCAACCCGTACGACATCGGCGCCGCCATCGAGACCATCGAGGGCGCGGCCGACGAGCTGGACGCCCGGCTGGTCACCATCGGCGGCGACCACACGATCGCGCTGCCGCTGCTGCGGTCGGCGGCCAGGAAGCACGGTCCCGTGGCGCTGGTGCACTTCGACGCGCACCTCGACACGTGGGACACCTACTTCGGGGCCGAGTACACGCACGGCACCCCGTTCCGGCGGGCCGTCGAGGAGGGGATCCTCGACACCGAGGCGCTCAGCCACGTCGGCATCCGGGGCTCCCTCTACGGCAAGAAGGACCTGGAGGAGGACCGGCGGCTCGGGTTCGGCATCGTGACCGCGGCCGACGTGCTGCGGCGCGGGCTGGACGAGGTGATCGACCTGCTGCGGCAGCGGGTCGGCGACCGGCCTCTCTACGTCTCGGTGGACATCGACGTGCTCGACCCCGCCCACGCCCCCGGCACGGGCACGCCGGAGGCCGGCGGGCTCACCAGCCGGGAGCTGCTGGAGATCCTGCGCGGCCTGGCCGGCGCCAACCTGATCGGGGCCGACGTGGTCGAGGTGGCCCCGGCCTACGACCACGCGGAGATCACCTCGATCGCCGCCTCCCACGTGGCCTACGACCTCGTCAGCCTGCTGGCGATCCAGGAGAAGACATGAGCAGCGGCTCCATCACCGAGATCGAGACGTACGGCGTCGAGCGCATCCCCGACTCCGACCGCACCGCCCGCCCGGTCGACCTGTTCCGGGTCGCCTTCGGGGGCGCGAACACGTTCGCCACCTGCGTGCTGGGGGCCTTCCCCATCCTGTTCGGCCTGTCGTTCTGGCAGGGACTGGCCGCCACCGTGCTCGGGCTGGTGGTGGGCGCGCTGATCCTGGCGCCGCTGTCGCTGTTCGGGCCGCTGAACGGCACCAACAACGCCGTCTCCTCCTCGGCCCACCTGGGCGTGCACGGCCGGGTGGTGGGCTCGTTCCTGTCGCTGCTGACCGCGATCGCGTTCTTCTCGATCTCGGTGTGGTCGTCGGGCGACGCGCTGGTGGGCGGCGCGCACCGGCTCGTGGGGCTGCCGGACACCGACCTCTCGTACGGCGCCGCGTACGCGATCTTCGCCGTCCTCGTGCTCGTGGTCTGCGTGTACGGCTTCCGCTTCATGCTGTTCGTCAACAAGATCGCGGTGGCGGCCGCGTCGCTGCTGTTCGTCCTGGGCGTCTTCGCCTTCGCCGGCGACTTCGACCCGTCCTATCCAGGTGCGCTCCCGCCCGGCGCCCCGTTCTGGCCCTCGTTCATCGGCGCGGCCCTGATCGTGCTGTCGAACCCGGTCTCCTTCGGCGCCTTCCTGGGCGACTGGTCCCGCTACATCCCGGCGAACACCCCGCGCCGGCGGGTGATGGCGGCCGCGTTCCTGTCGCAGATCGCCACCATCCTGCCGTTCTTCTTCGGCCTGGCCACCGCCTCGATCATCGCCGCCAAGGCCGCCGAGTACGTGGACCCGGCCGCCCCCAACTACGTCGGCGGCCTGCTGGCCGTCTCCCCCGGCTGGTATTTCGTGCCCGTCTGCCTCATCGCCCTGATCGGCGGGATGTCCACCGGCACGACCTCCCTGTACGGCACCGGCCTCGACTTCTCCAGCGTCTTCCCCCGTTTCTCCCGGGTGCAGGCCACGGTCTTCATCGGCACGCTGTCGATCGTGTTCATCTTCGTCGGCCGGTTCGCCGCGAACCTCACGCAGAGCATCTCCACGTTCGCCACACTGATCATCACGTGTACGGCACCCTGGATGGTGATCATGATGCTCGGCTACGTCACCCGGCGCGGCTGGTACGACCCCGAGGCGCTCCAGGTGTTCAACCGGCGCCAGCGCGGCGGCCGCTACTGGTTCGCCCACGGCTGGAACTGGCGCGGGCTGAGCGCCTGGCTGGTCTCCGCCGGGCTGGCGCTGATGTTCGTCAACCTGCCCGGCCAGTTCGTCGGGCCGCTCGGCCACCTGGCCAGCGAGGTGGACATCTCGCTGCCGGTCGGGCTGGCCGTGGCCGGGTTGCTCTACCTGGCGCTGCTGGCCGTCTTCCCCGAGCCGCGCGAGGTCTACGGTCCCGACGGGCCGCGCCTGGTGCGTTCGGCCGACACCCCGATCCTGCCGATCGTGGACTCCGCGGCGGGCCGGGCGGCGGAGCCGGTCGCGTGAGCGAGCTCGTCGACCTGTCGGTGCCGATCGAGACCGGGATGCCCGTCTACCCGGGCGATCCGGAGGTCTCGGTCGGCCCGGCGCTCACCGTGGCCCGCGACGGCGTCAACGTGCTGGCCCTGCACCTGGGCTCCCAGTCGGGCACCCACGTGGACGCGCCCGTCCACATCGACGACACGCTGCCCGCGCTGGACGAGCTGCCGCTGGAGCGCTTCTGCGGGCCCGCCGTGGTGGTGGACGCGCGGGGCCTGGCGCCGCGCTCGGCCATCGGGGCGGCGGCCTTCGAGGGGGTCGAGGAGGTCAGGGCGGGGACGATCGTGCTGGTCGCCACCGGGTGGTCGGCGTACTGGGGGAGCGCGGACTATCCGGCGCACCCGTACCTCAGCGAGGAGGCGGCCGGGCTGCTGGTCGAGCGGGGCGTCCGTACGGTCGGGATCGACGCGCTGAGCGTGGACCCGACGCCCGCCGAGGACTTCCCGGCGCACCGGGTGCTGTGCGGCGCGCACGCCGTGATCGCGGAGAACCTGACCGGGCTGGACCGGCTGCTGGAGGTGCGGGGGAGGCCGATCGAGGTGTTCCTGCTGCCGCTGCGGCTCCCCGGCGCCGACGGCGCGCCCGTGCGCGCGGTCGCGAGGGTGGGCTAGCGGGTGCCCCAGGAGTACGTCTGCTTGCGCAGCTTCAGGTACACGAACGACTCGGTCGCCCGCACGGCCGGGATGGCGCGGATCTTGCTGAGGATCTCCAGCAGGTGACCGTCGCCCTCGCAGACCACCTCCACGATCACGTCGAAGGAGCCCGCCGTGAGCACCACGTAGTCGATCTCCTCGATGGCCGCCAGCTCGTCGGCCACCGACTCCAGGTCGCCCTCGCAGTTGACGCCGATCATGGCCTGCCGGGGGAAGCCCAGCGTGAGAGGGTCGGTGACGGCGACGATCTGCATCACGCCGGCGTCCTGCAGCCGCTGGACCCGCTGGCGCACCGCCGCCTCCGAGAGACCGACCGCCTTCCCGATCGCCGCGTACGGCATGCGCCCGTCAGTCTGGAGCTGTTCGATGATCTGCTTCGACAGGTCGTCGAGCACCACGGGGCCGGAGTTGGCGTGATTTCGGCGTACGCGCGGCGGCGTCGTCATCGAGAGGTTTCCTCCTACCGGTCCGGCGTTACGGGGGCGTTCCCGGTGGGTTGCCGTCCTGGTGCGACATGTTGTCAGTTCTTCGCGGTCTGTCAAGCGAATTCGTAGCAATTTGATATCTTCACCACGAAATCCCTTGTCCGGATGCCATTGCTCTGTCAGAGTCGCGGCATCTCAGCCCACCTCACGAGGAGGTCATCACCTTGACGACCACCCGTCTGCAGAACTTCATCAACGGTGAGTTCGTGGACGCCAAGAGCGGCCGATTCTCCGACATCATCGATCCCTGCACGGGCGCGGCCTATGTCCAGGCCCCGGTGTCGGGTGCCGAGGACGTCGACGCCGCTTTCGCCGCCGCGGCCGCCGCGTTCGAGTCGTGGGGCAGTACCACCCCTGGTGAGCGGGCCAACCTGCTGCTCAAGGTCGCCGACGCGATCGAGGCGCGGGCCGACGAGATCAACGAGGCCGAGTGCCGCAACACCGGCAAGCCCCGCGCCCGCATGGCCGAGGACGAGACGCCGGTCGCCGCCGACCACTTCCGCTTCTTCGCGGGCGCGGCGCGCACGCTGGAGGGGCCGACGGCCGGCGAGTTCCTCGCCGAGCACACCAGCGTGATCAGGCACGAGCCGATCGGCGTCATCGGCCAGGTCACGCCGTGGAACTACCCGATGATGATGGCGGTCTGGAAGATCGCCCCCGCGCTGGCGGCCGGCAACACGATCGTGCTCAAGCCGTCCGACACCACCCCCGTCTCGACGCTCAAGCTGGCCGAGATCCTCGGTGAGGTGCTGCCCGCGGGCGTCTTCAACGTGGTCACCGGCGACCGCGAGACCGGCGCCCTGGTCGTGAGCCACCCGACGGCCGCGATGGTGGCCATCACCGGCTCGGTCGGCGCGGGCATGTCGGTCGCCAAGAGCGCCGCCGACGACCTCAAGCGGGTGCACCTGGAGCTCGGCGGCAAGGCGCCGGTCGTGGTCTTCGACGACGTCAAGGACCTGGGCAAGGCCGCCGCCGACATCGCCACCGCGGGCCTGTACAACGCCGGCCAGGACTGTACGGCCGCGTGCCGGGTGCTGGTGCACGAGAGCGTGCACGACGAGTTCGTGGCCGCCCTCACCGAGGCCGCCGCCGGCACGGTCACCGGCGACCTGGACAACGAGGAGGCCCTCTACGGCCCGCTCAACAACGAGAACCAGCTCGCCAAGGTCCAGGGCTTCATCGACCGGGTCCCCGCGCACGCGAAGGTCCTCACCGGCGGTCACCGCGTCGGCGACCAGGGCTACTTCTTCGCCCCGACCATCGTGGACGGGCTCAGGCAGGACGACGAGATGGTGCAGAACGAGGTCTTCGGGCCCGTGATCACCGTCCAGACGTTCTCCGACGAGGCCGACGCGCTGGCCAAGGCCAACGACGTGAAGTACGGCCTGAGCGGCTCGGTCTGGACCTCCGACCACGGCCGGGCCATGCGCATGTCGAACCGGCTCGACTTCGGCGTGGTGTGGGTCAACACGCACATCCCGTTCGTCTCGGAGATGCCGCACGGCGGCTTCAAGCACTCCGGGTACGGCAAGGACCTCTCGGTGTTCGGTCTGCACGACTACACCAGGGTCAAGCACGTCATGCACTACATCGGCGACTAGCAAGGAAAAATCCTGGATATGACCGGGCTGAGTGCGATTGAGCTTGAAGACGTCGTCAAGGAGTATCACTCGCATGGCGAGGTCGTCCAGGCGGTCAAGGGAGTGACGCTGGACATCGCCGAGGGGGAGTTCTTCTCCCTCCTCGGCCCGTCCGGCTGCGGCAAGACCACGACCATGAGAATGATCGCGGGCTTCGAGGCGCCCTCGAAGGGGCTGGTGAAGCTGCACGGCCAGGACGTGACGAACGTCCCGCCGAACAAGCGCGACGTCAACATGGTCTTCCAGTCCTACGCGCTCTTTCCGCACATGAGCGTCTGGGACAACGTGGCCTTCGGCCTCAAGCAGCGCAGGACGCCGCAGGAGGAGATCAGGCGGCGGGTCGGCGAGATGCTGGAGATCGTCGATCTCGGCGGCCGGGAGAAGCGCATGCCGCGCGAGATGTCCGGCGGCCAGCAGCAGCGCGTGGCGCTGGCCAGGGCGCTGGTCAACCGCCCGCGGGCGCTGCTGCTGGACGAGCCGCTGGGCGCGCTCGACCTCAAGCTGCGCCAGGCCATGCAGATCGAGCTGAAGCGCATCCAGCGCGAGGTCGGCATCACGTTCGTGTACGTCACGCACGACCAGAACGAGGCGCTGACCATGAGCGACCGGATCGCCGTCATGAACGACGGCCTGGTCGAGCAGCTCGCCGGTCCGCGGGAGATCTACGAGCGGCCCGCCACGCCGTTCGTGGCCGGCTTCATCGGCACCTCTAACCTGCTCGCCGGTGCCGCGACCGGCGGCGAGCTGAAGGTCGGCGGCGGCCGGGTGCTGGTGCCGGGGCGCGACGGCGACGTGACGGTCACCGTGCGGCCCGAGAAGATCACCATCGGCACCGAGGAGCCCGGCCGGGAGCTGAGCGCGGTGCGCGGCACCGTGGGTGAGGTCGTCTACCTGGGCACCTACAACAGTTACGCCGTGAGCCTCCCGGACGGGGCGGAGATCACGGTGTTCCAGCAGAACGCGCACGACGCCACGGCGACGGCGGAGCGGGGCGACTCCGTGTGGCTGTCCTGGCAGGCGCAGCACTCGTATGTGATTGGAAGTTGATAGCACCTCATGAACCCCTTCATGCGTGGAATGACCCAGCCCCGTACCCGCCGTGACGTCTTCAGGCTCGCCGGTTTCTCCGCCGCCGGCCTCGCTCTGGCCGCCTGTGGCGTGCAGGGGCAGAAGGCCGCGCCGCCGAAGGCCGACGCCGTCGCCGACTTCTGGGCCAAGCAGAAGCAGAACGGCAAGGTCGTCTTCGCCAACTGGCCCGAGTACATGCCGGAGGACAAGGGGCCGCTGGAGAAGTTCAAGAAGGACACCGGCATCTCCTACGAGTACAAAGAGGTCATCCAGGAGAACGCGGAGTTCTTCGGCAAGGCCGACCCCGTGCTGCGCGCCGGGCAGCCGCTGGGCTACGACATCGTCGTCATGACCAACGGCATCCAGCTCCAGCACATGATCGAGCTCGGCTACGCGGTGACGCTGGACCACTCCAAGCTGCCGAACTTCCAGGCCAACGCCGGGCAGAAGTACAAGGAGCGGTCCTACGACCCGGGGAACAAGTACACGATCCCGTACACGTCCGGGGTGACCGGGATCGCGTACAACACCGACTACGTCAAGGACGACATCACCAGCATCGAGTCGCTGTTCGATCCCAAGTACAAGGGGCGGGTCGGCATGATGGCCGACGCGCAGGAGATCGGCAACTTCGGGATGTTCGCGCTGGGCATCGACCCCGAGAAGTCGACCGAGGCGGACTGGAAGAAGGCCGGGGAGAAGCTCAAGGCGCAGCGTGATGCCGGACTTGTCCGGAAATATTACGATCAGTCGTATATTGATGCCGTGTCCAAGGGTGACGTCTGGCTGACCATGGCCTGGTCCGGCGACGTGTTCCAGCGGCAGCTCGCCGGCGAGCCCGTGAAGTTCGTGGTGCCCGCCGAGGGCGGCACGATCTGGACCGACAACATGCTCATCCCCAAGGGCGCGGCCAACCCGGTGGACGCCCTCATGCTGATGGACTACCTCTACCAGCCGGCCGTGGCCGCCGAGCTGGACGAGTACATCCAGTACGTGACGCCGGTCCCGGCCGTGCAGGACCTGCTGCGGGAGAAGGCCAAGACGGCCAAGGGCGATGACAAGAAGGCCCTGGAGGACATGGTCGACAGCCCGCTCATGTTCCCCACCGAGGCCGACTACGCCAAGCTGCGCAGCTACACCCAGCTCACCACCCAGCAGGAGCAGGTGTTCAACCCGATCTTCCAGTCCATCACCCAGGCATAAGCGATGAGGCGGCTCACCCCCTACCTGTTCGCGTTGCCGGGCTGGATGTGGCTGGCGATCTTCCTGGTCGTGCCCATGGTGGCGATGGCGTCGGTGTCGCTGCAGACCGGCAACGCGATCGACGGCTTCGCCATGACGTTCAGCTTCTCCAACTACAGCGACGCGATCGGCCGCTACAGCACCCAGCTCGCGCGCTCGCTGCTCTACGGCGGGCTCGCGACCGTGGCCATGCTGCTGATCGGGTACCCGGTGGCGTACTGGATCGCCTTCAAGGGCGGCCGGCGCAAGTCCATGTACCTGTTCCTGCTCCTGCTGCCGTTCTTCGTGTCGTTCGTGCTGCGGACGATCTCGTGGAACTTCCTGCTGGCGGACAACGGCATCCTGTTCGGCACGCTGAAGGACTGGGGGGTGCTGCCGGCCGACTTCCACGTGCTGGCCACGACGGTGGCCGTGGTCGGCGGCCTGACGTACAACTTCCTGCCATTCATGATCCTGCCGATCTACGTGTCGCTGGAGCGGGTGGACCCGCGGGTGGTCGAGGCGGCCCAGGACCTGTACGCGACCCGGGCGGCGGCCTTCCGCCGGGTGGTGCTGCCGCTGTCGCTGCCCGGGGTCTTCGCCGGGGTGCTGATGACGTTCGTGCCCGCCACGGCCGACCCGATCAACGCCGCGATCCTGGGCGGGACGGGTAACACGATGATCGGCAACATCATCCAGACCGAATACCTGACCAACCTCCACTACCCGACCGCCTCGGCGCTGTCGTTCACGCTGATGGCGGTGCTGCTGGTGGGGATCTTCATCTACGCCAGGGTGCTCGGGACGGAGAACGTGCTCGAGGCGGCGGCCCGATGAGAGGGACGAGGCTCGGGGACCGCCTGCTGCACATCTACACCTGGGTGATCATCGTCTGGCTGTCGTCGCCGATCGCCGTGATGATCCTGTTCGGCTTCAACGACAAGCAGAGCAAGTCCAACACCACCTGGCAGGGCTTCACGCTGCGCTGGTACACCGAGCTGTTCGACATCTCCGACCTGACCGTGGCGCTGCGCAACTCGCTGGTCATCGCCCTGGTCAGCACGATCATCACGGTCGTGATCGGGACGATGCTGGGCCTGGCGCTCGGCCGGCACCGCTTCCGCGGCAAGGGCGTGACGAACTTCCTGGTCTTCGCCGCCATCTCCACGCCCGAGCTGGTCATGGGCGCGTCGCTGCTGTCGTTGTTCGTCTCGGGCAACGTGCCGCGCGACGCGAACACGATCATCATCTCCCACGTGCTGTTCTCCCTGTCCTTCGTGGTGGTCACGGTGCGGGCGCGGGTCGTCACCCTGGACCCGTCGCTGGAGGAGGCCGCCAAGGACCTGGGGGCGTCGGCCTGGGGCACGTTCCGCCAGGTGACGCTGCCGTCGATCATGCCGGGCGTGATGGCGGGGGCGATGTTGTCGTTCGCCCTGTCCGTCGACGACTACGTGGTGACGAGCTTCGTCAACGGCTCGACCGTCACCTTCCCGCTGTGGATCGTCGGCGCGGTGAAGACCGGCATCCCGCCGCAGGTCAACGTCATGGGTACGCTGATCTTCGGCGTCGGGGTGCTCATCGCGATCGCCAACGCGGTCGCGGCGCGCCGCCGTACCTGAGAGCATTCATCCGGCTTCCCCTCCGCAGGTCGCGGAGGGGTTTTCCACCTGCCCGAGAACCAGTCAAGAACAGGGAGGCGAGATCGGATTCCGGCGGGGGGAACCCGCGCGTGATCACCTATTTGGTCCCGCAATTTCAAAACTCAGACTTTCGTAAGGGAAGTGGGATTTGTGGATCCGCTGAAGGCGCTGGCTGACGCGGAGCGCAAGCCGTACTGGCTGGACAGCCCGGCCAGACCCGAGCCGCGACCGCGGCTCTTCGGAAACACCACCGCCGACCTGGTCGTCGTCGGCGGGGGCTTCTCGGGGCTGTGGACGGCCCTGATGGCCAAGGAGCGCGACCCCTCGCTCGACGTGGTCCTGCTCGAAGGCCGCAGGATCGGCTGGGCGGCCACCGGCCGCAACGGCGGGTTCTGCATGGCGACCCTCACCCACGGCCTGGCCAACGGGCTGGAGCGGTGGCCGGAGGAGATCGACCGGCTGGAACGCATGGGCGTCGAGAACCTCGACGAGATCGAGGCGACGCTGGAGCGCTACGGCGTGGACTGCTCGTTCGAGCGCACCGGCGAGCTGCACGTGGCCACCGAGCCGTGGCAGGTCGAGGGCCTGAGCGAGCACCTCGACCTGATCTCCGACCTGGGGCTCGACTACCTGCCGCTGGATCAGGAGCAGGTGCGGGCCGAGGTGAACTCGCCGACCTACCTGGGCGGGCTCTGGGAGCGCAGCGGGTGCGCCATGCTCGACCCGGCGCGGCTGGCATGGGGCCTGCGCGAGGCGTGCCTGCGCCTCGGGGTGCGCGTCCACGAGCGCAGCCCGGTCCGCTCGATGCACGACGACGGCACGACGATCAGCCTGCGCACGCCGCACGGCGCGGTGGGCGCGCGCCAGGTGGCGCTGGGCACCGGGGTGTTCCCGCCGCTGCTGCGGCGGCTCAAGCACTTCGTGGTCCCGGTGTACGACTACGCGCTGATGACCGAGCCGCTGACCGAGGACCAGCTCGCATCGGTGGGCTGGCGCAACCGGCAGGGAGTGGGCGACTCGGGCAACCAGTTCCACTACTACCGGCTGACCGGCGACAACCGGATCCTGTGGGGCGGCTACGACGCCGTCTACTACAACGGGGGCCTGGTCAAGCCGGAGTACGACCAGCGCGACGAGACGTTCGTCAAGCTCGCGCGGCACTTCTACGACACCTTCCCGCAGCTCGCCGAGGTGCGCTTCACCCACAGGTGGGGCGGCGTGATCGACACCTGCAGCCGGTTCAGCGCCTTCTACGGGCAGGCGCACGGCGGCCGGCTGGCCTACGCCGCCGGCTTCACCGGCATGGGCGTCGGGGCCACCCGGTTCGGCGCGAACGTCATGCTGGACCTGCTGTCGGGCGAGCCCACCGAGCGGACCGAGCTGCGGATGGTGAAGGAGAAGCCGATCCCGTTCCCGCCGGAGCCGGTGCGGTCGGGGGTGATCCAGTTCACCCGCTGGTCGATCGCGCAGGCCGACCAGCACCAGGGCAAGCGCAACCTGTGGCTGCGGGCGCTCGATCGGATGGGGCTCGGGTTCGACTCATAGCGCACACTTGTGCCTATGAGAGTTGAGTTCGTCGCGGACGGCCTCACGCTGGCCGGGGACCTCCGGGTGCCGGCCGGCGCGGGGCCGTGGCCGGGGCTGGTGTTCACGGGGCCGTTCACCGGGGTGCGTGACCAGGTCACGGGCCTGTACGCGGCCCGGCTCGCGGAGCGGGGATACGCCACGCTGGCCTTCGACCATCGCAACTGGGGCGAGTCGGACGGCCAGCCGCGCCGCCACGAGGATCCGCAGGGCAAGCTGCACGACCTGCGGGCGGCGGTGTCGTTCCTGCGGTCGCGATCCGAGGTGGACCCGGAGCGGATCGGGGCCGTCGGGATCTGCCTCGGCGGGGGATACGCACTGAAATTTGCTGCCTTCGAGCCCAGGGTGCGGGTGTTCGCGGGCATCGCGGGGGCGTACAACAACCCCTACGCGATGCGGTCCGGCATGGACTACCAGGCCGCGCTGCGGTCCTTCGCGGAGGTGCAGGAGCGGCGGGACCTCGGCGGGCCGGTCGAATACCTGCCCGCCGTCGCGGAGCGGGGCGAGGCCGCGATGCCGGGCGACGAGCCGTACGCCTACTACGGCACCGAGCGCGGCCTCTCGCCGCTCTGGTCCAACGAGGTGACCAGGGCAAGCGTGCTGGAGCTGCTCACGATGGACAACATGATGGGCAGCGACTTCCTGTCTCCGAAGCCGGCGCTGATCGTGCACGGGGTCGTGGACCGCTTCTGCACGCCCGAGGGGGCCGAGGAGGTGTTCAAGCGGCTCGACCAGCCGAAGAAGATCGTCTGGGTGGACGCCAAGCAGCACATCGACCTCTACGACCGCGAGCCGTACGTCACGCAGGCCGTGGACGCGACCGCCGACTTCCTGGCCGAGCACCTCTGAGCGCGGTCGGCAAGGTCGTGCTGAAGGTCTGACCAGGAAAGCGCCTGGTGCGATGGGCCCGGCCGCCGGTCCGGGCATGATCCGTACGACCCCCGACGACATCTCGGGGGTTTGCGGGTGCGTGCGAAGTGGATGCTCTGGGCAGGGCTGGCACTGGCGACGGCGTGCGGGGCCGAGCGGGCGCCGGTCGTGCCCGTCGCGGTGCGGGCGCCGGTCAAGGTGGCGCGGTGCCTGCTGAAGTTCCCGGACAACCGCGCCGGGAGCGTGGCCCGCGCCCGGCTCGAACGCGACATCGCCCGGTACGTGAGCCGCCGCCCGGGCCGCGTCGTCTACGGCGCGCTGGACCTGGTGACGGGGGCCAGGCTGGGCCACGGTGAGCACGAGCACGACATGATCACCGCGAGCGGGGCCAAGGTGGACATCCTCGCCGCGCTGCTGCTCCAGCGGGACGGCCGCCTCGGCGAGGGCGAGCGGGACCTGGCGGCCCGCATGATCAGGGAGAGCGACAACAGCGCCGCGGACGCGCTGTGGTCGCGCGTCGGGGGTGGCGGGGCCATGAGCTCCTTCTACCGCAGGATCGGGCTGAAGGAGACCACGCCGGGGCCGAGCAAGTTCTGGGGCGGCACCAACACCAGCCCCGCCGACCGGATCCGGCTGCTGAAGGTGCTGGTCAACGGGGGCAAGGGGCTGACCGCGGCCGATCGGGGGATGGTGCTCGGGCTGATGGGGCGGGTGCAGAAGGACCAGGCGTGGGGCGTCAGCGCGGCCGCCCGGCCGGGGGACCGGGTGGCGCTCAAGAACGGGTGGACGCCGCGGCCGTTCATCCACAACACGTGGGCCGTGACCAGCTACGGCCGGGTCGAGGGGCCGGGGCGGGACCTGCTGCTGGCGGTGCAGACGGACCGGCAGCCGGGCGAGGGGACGGGGATCCAGACCATCGAGGGCATCGCCCGCCTCATCGGCGCCCGGCTCGACGGCCTCTCCCCGACGACCACCCGCCCCTGCCCGACGAACCCCATCGCCTGAGCGCCTGTCGCCCGGTAGCCCGATCATCCGATCGCCTGAGCCCCGTCGCCCGAGGCTCAGGAGCGCGCCGCGGTCAGGACCTCCTCCGGGATCTCCTTCGGCACGCCACGCAGCCCCACCAGCGCGAGCACGGTCACCACGGCCAGCAGGCCCGCCGTGACCACCGAGGTCAGGTGCATGCCCGCGAGGAAGGCGTCCTGCGCCGCCCGGACGAGCTGCCCGCCCTGCTCGGCGGGCAGCGCCGCGGCCGTGCTCAGCGCCCCGGCGAGCGACTCCCGCGCGGCCTCACCCGGCACCGCGGCGGGCAGCTCCAGGTTGGCCCGGTAGGCGCTGGTCAGCACCGTGCCCAGGATCGCGATGCCGAGCGCCCCACCCAGCTCGAACGCCGTCTCCGACACCGCCGCGGCGGCCCCCGCCCGCTGCCTCGGCGCGGTGGCCAGCACGTTGTCGTTGTTGACGGTGAAGGCGAACCCGACGCCCATGCCCTGGATCACCATCACGGGCAGCAGCATCAGGTAGTTCAGCTCGGCGCCGAGCGTGGCGTAGTAGAGGAACCCACCGGCGTTCATGGCCATGCCCAGCGCGACCACGCCGTTCCTGCCGATGTGCTGGATGAGCTTCGCGGCCAGGACCCCGCCCACCGCGCCGCTCAGGCCGCCGGGCAGCTGGGCCAGCCCCGCCTGCAGCGGCGACCAGCCGAGCACGAGCTGCAGGTACCAGGCGAACATCAGCATCATCGCCGACATGGCGAAGATCGCCAGCAGGTTCGTCAGGATGGACGCGCTGAACGCCCTGCGCCCGAAGAGCCGCACGTCGATCAGCGGCTCGGCCAGCCGCGTCTGCCGCCACACGAACAACGCCAGCAGCGCGATCCCGGCCGCGCCCGCCCCCAGCACGTCGGCGTGCTCCAGCCCCTTGTGCGCGGCCTCCTTGATCGCGTAGATGGTGGTCACGATGCCGGCGACGGACAGGGCCACGCTGACCAGGTCGATCCGGCCCGCGTGCGGGTTTCTCGACTCGGGCAGCACCGCGATGCCGCCGACGATCACCAGCACCATGATCGGCACGTTGATCAGGAAGACCGAGCCCCACCAGAAGTGGTCGAGCAGCAGGCCGCCGACGACCGGGCCGATGGCGAAGCCGGCCGCGCTCATCCCGCTCCAGATGCCGATGGCGGCGGTCCGCTCGCCGGGTTCGGTGAACACGTTGCGGACGATCGACAGGGTCGAGGGCATGATCGTGGCGGCGGCGACGCCCAGCAGGGCCCTGGCCGCGATCAGCAGCTCGGCGCTCGGCGCGTACGCGGTGACCACCGAGGCGGCGCCGAACGCGGCCGCGCCGATCAGCAGCAGGCGCTTGCGGCCGATGCGGTCGCCCAGGTTGCCCATGGTGACCAGCAGGCCGGCCAGCGCGAAGCCGTACATGTCGCCGATCCACAGCAGCTGCGTGGAGGTCGCGCCGAGATCGGCCACCAGGCTGGGCAGGGCGAGGTGCAACACCGTGAGGTCGAGCGAGAGCAGGAGCGTGGCCAGGCAGGCGATGGCCAGGCAGGACCATTTGTTCTTCATGCCGCCCACTCTCGGGAGGGCGGCTGACGGCGGGCCTACCGTTCGCTGACGGCCCGGCTGACCTCCGCCAGCGCGGCCGTGATGCGGGCGCGGGTCTCCTCGGTGCTGTACCAGCCGACGGGGCACGTCTCGCGGGCCAGCGTGAGGAGCTCGTGCGCCTCGTCCAGGTCGCCGCGGGCCAGCGCCACCTCGCCCAGGCCGAGGTAGGCCCAGGCCAGGTTCTCCGTCGAGCCGTTCCTGCGCGCCAGCTCGGCCGCGCGCTCGTAGTCGGCCCGCGCGCCCTCCGTGTCGTCCAGGTGGATCAGCGCGTCGCCCCTGCGGCACAGGCCCTCGGCGATCTCCGTGTTCGCCCCGAGCTCGCGGGCCAGCGCGAGCGCCTCGTTGGTCAGCGCGTGCGCGGCCCGGTAGTCGCCCTGCATCTGGCGCAGGGAGCCGAGCCCGGACAGGATCAGCACCATGCCCCACCGCTCCCCGATGGCCTTGAACGCCGCCAGGCTCGACTCGAACTGGGCCACCGCCTCGTCGAGCCGGCCGATGACCTGCAGGACGAACGCCTGCCCGCCGAAGGCCAGCGCCTTCTGCCAGGGCGGCAGATCTCGCACCCGCTTGTGCTTGAGCAGCTCGTACGTCATCTCGAAGTCCGCGGGCGGCCCGGTGAACATCGACAGCAGCATCATGAGGAACTCCACCCGCGCCGGCAGGTAATCGATCGGCAGCAGGTGCCGCACCTCGTCCAGCCGCGCGCGCAGGAGCTCGTCCAGCCCTCCGGTCCACGCCGAGACGAGCACGCACATGACGTACTCCTCGTCGAGCGCCGGAAAGCGGGTGTCGCCGAGCGCGGCCAGCAGCCCGGTGGCCAAGTTCGCGCTGGTGACGCGGTGGCCGCGCATCCACCAGTAGCAGGCGCTGTGCGCCAGCAGCCGCAGCCCCAGCTCGAACCGCTCCGTCTCGGTCGCCCAGCGCACGGCCGCGTCGAGCTCGCCGCTCTCCTCGTCCAGCCGGGCCAGCCACTCCAGCTGGTCGGCGGTGCGCAGCTTCGGGTCGGCCGTGAGCAGCAGGTCGAGGTAGTACGCGGCGTGCGCGTCGCGGAGCGTGTCCCCTTCGCCCGACTCCATCAGCCGCTCCGCGCAGAACGCCCGGATCGTCTCCAGCATCCGGAACCGGCCGTCCACGAACTCCACCAGCGACTTCTCCGCCAGCGAGAACAGCAGCTCCTCCGGCAGCCCGCACACCCGCTCGGCCGCCTCGGCCCGTGCGCCGCCCGCGAACGCGGTCAGCCGCCGGGCCATCCGCTGCTCGTCCTCGTCCAGCAGGTCCCAGCTCCACGCGACGACCGCGCGCAGCGTCTGGTGCCGCGGCAACGCCGTACGGCTGCCTCGGGTCAGCAGCCGGAACCGGTCGTCGAGCCGGGCCGCGACGTCGGACACCGGCAGCGTCCGCAGCCGCGCCGCCGCCAGCTCGATCGCCAGCGGCAGCCCGTCGAGCGCCCGGCAGATGCGTACGACCTGCGCGCCGTTCCCCGCGTCCACGGCGAAACCCGGCCGGACGGCGGCGGCACGGTCGGCGAACAGCCGCACCGCCGGGTAGTCCAGCGGGTTGACCGTCTCCGGCGGCGGCAGCCGCAGCGGCGCCACGGGCAGGATGGACTCGCCCGTGATGCCCAGCGCCTCCCGCCCGGTCACCAGCACGCGCAGCCCCGGGCACGTGGCCAGCAGGTGGTCGGTCAGCTCGGCGGTGGCCGCGACGAGATGCTCGCAGTTGTCCAGGACCAGCAGCAGCTCACGCCCGGCCAGCGCGGTGACCAGCCTGGTCACGGGGTCCAGGGTGGGCCGGTCGGGGGCGTGCAGGAAGGCGTCGCGGATGTCGAGCGCGGCCAGCACGGCGTGCGGCACGCCCTCCGCGTCGGAGACGGGCGCGAGCGGCACGAAGCACACGTCGCCCGGCGCCCGGGCGGACGCCTCGATCGCCAGCCGCGTCTTGCCCGCCCCGCCCGGCCCGATCAGCGTGACGAGCCTGTTGTCCCGGAGCCGGTCGCCCAGCCGGGCGAGCTCCTCGGTCCGGCCCACGAAGCTGGTGAGCTGGGCCCGCAGCCCCTGCCGGGAGCGTTGCCCGGACGCCGGGGGTGGCGGGGCCCCGAGCGCCGGGTCGGCCCTGAGCACGGCCAGGTGCGCGGCGGCCAGCTCGGCTCCCGGCTCGACGCCCAGCTCCTCGTCCAGCAGCTTCCTGGCCTCGTCGTAGACGGCCAGCGCCTCGGCCTGGCGGCCGCTGCCGTACAGGGCGCGCATGAGCTGGGCGCGCAGCCGCTCGCGCAGCGGGTGGGCGGCGATGAGCCCGCGCAGCTCGGCCACCAGATCGCGGTGCCGGCCCAGGTCGAGGTCGGCCTGCACGCGGTCCTCCGTGGCGGTCAGGCGCAGCTCCTCCAGGGCCGCCGCGGCGGCCTCGGCGTGCGGGGCGTCGGCCAGCGGCGCGCCCCGCCACAGCTCCAGCGCCTCGCGCAGCAGCGTCGCCGCCCGCCCCGGTTCGCCGCCGGCCAGCGCCTGCCGGCCCTCCCGGGCCAGGAGCTCGAACCTGCGCGCGTCCACGTCCCGGGGATCGGCGACCAGCCGGTATCCGGCCGGATGGAACTCCACCAGGTCCCGGCCCAGCGCCCGGCGCAGCCGGGACACCTGTGACTGCAGCGCGTTGGCCACGCCCTCGGGGGGCCTGGGGCCGTACATGCCGTCCACGAGCTGCTCCGCGCCGACGATGCGGCCGGCGTGCAGGGCGAGCAGCGTGAGCAGGGCACGCACCCGCGGGCCGCCGAGCGTGACCGGCTCGCCGTCCTCGCCCAGCGCGGTGGTGGGCCCGAGGATCTGGAAGCGCATGCCTCGATTATCGCGGCAAGCTATCGGCGATCTCGGCATATGTCGGCATCCGTGGTGCGGGCTCGTCCCGGACCGCCAGCACCGTCGCGAGCGCCGCCCGCAGCGAGGCCCGGTAGAGCAGCGACCCGGTGCTCACCCGGGCCACGCCGGCCTCGGCGAGCCGTGCCA
This sequence comes from Nonomuraea sp. MTCD27, assembly GCF_041950495.1. Taxonomy (NCBI): domain Bacteria; kingdom Bacillati; phylum Actinomycetota; class Actinomycetes; order Streptosporangiales; family Streptosporangiaceae; genus Nonomuraea; species Nonomuraea sp. MTCD27. The sequence goes on from NZ_JBGNUW010000015.1 coordinate 307,987, forward strand.
GCGAGGGGCCGCCCGGCTGGTAGAGCACGTTGAGCGGCAGCGGCGTGCTCGCGGCCACCTCCGCGATCTCGTCCGGGTCGCTCAGCCCGGGCACGAAGATCCCGTCGGCGTGGCCGTAGGCGCGCACCCGCTCGCGCGTGTCGCCGGTCCGCAGCCAGCACGTGTCCGTACGCGCGTTGACGAACACCCCGTGTCCCCTGGCGGCCTCGATGATCCGCTGGTGCAGCCCGATCGGGCGCAGCGTGCCGTCCGGGCGGCCGTCCTCCAGGTTGACGCCCGCGACCCCGAGCGCGGCCAGGCCCGCGACCAGGTCGGACACCTCGGCCGGGTCGTCGCTGAACCCGCCCTCGACGTCCACGGTCACCAGCACGCCCAGGCCGCTGATGGCCTCGGCCAGCTCGATCGTCTCGGCCCTGGTGGCGCCGGCCGCGTCCGGCCTGCCGTGCACGGCGGCCACGCCGAGGCTGGTCGTGCCGATCGCCGGGAACCCGTGCGCGGCCAGGAACGCGGCCGAGCCGTAGTCCCACGCGTTGGGCAGCACCAGCGGGTCGCCGGGGCGGTGCAGATCGTGGAAGTTCACGTGAGCAGGCCCTCCAGCACCCCGGCGGCCAGCGCGAGCGCGTGGGCGGGCGCGGGACAGGGGCGTACGCCGTGGCCGAAGGTCAGGTGCGGCGTCCGGCCGCGCGCCGGGTCGAACCGCTCCGGCTCGGCGAACACGTCGCCGTCCCGGTTGACGGCCACCAGGTCGATCGTCACCTCGTCGCCGGTGAGCTGATCCAGCCTGCGGGTGGCCTTGAGCGGCGGGTTCCCTCTGAGCGTCTCGTGCAGCAGCGCGTCGATGTCGTCGCCGGGGCGGGCCCGCTCCAGGGCGTTCTCGACGAGGCCCTCCGTGGCGGCGTGCGCCTGCAGCAACAGCGTGATCGTGGGGAGGCCGGTCCGCTCCAGCAGCTCGGCGACGGCGGCGTCGGCCCGCGGGCTCTCCTCGCCCGACAGGTAGCCGGCCGCGGCGGCGGGCACGGCGCGGGTGTCCTCGACCCCGAGCGCGGCGCCGAGCACCGCCGTGGGGACTCCGCGCCAGTCTCCGCCGCGTCGCCTGGTCATGGTTTCGGCCTCCGCGCGCAGTGCGCCGGGGTCGACCTGGTCCAGCAGCTCGACCAGCTCGCGGCGCCGCCCGGCGTGCGTCTCGCCGGTGCTGAACCGCGACACCCGGGCGCGCAGCCAGGCCAGCGTCCCCTGCGCGCCGTCCTGGCGTACGGGAGGCGGCACGTACCTGGGGTCGGCGAGGACCGCCACTGCTTCGGCATGACGTGTGATGAGCATGGGTTCACGCTAGGACGAGGTCCTTTCGGCGGCGGTCGAAGTGTTCCGGCGGTAAGTCGTCAGGCGGCGAGCCGCTCCTGCTGCCCGGGGTGCTCCGGCCGCCGTTCCGCCTCGGCCGGCTCCGCCGGGGCCACCTCGGTGCGTACGCCGCTCCGGCCCGCGGCGATGGCCAGTGCCATGGCCGTGAGCAAAACCATCTCGGCCAGCACCACGGCGCGCTCCAGCAGCCCGTAGTAGGCGCCGCCGTTGATCAGTGTCGAGGTGATGGTGGCCGGATGGGCCGCCAGGTAGATCGCCAGCGTCACCGCGGAGGCCACGCTCATGGCGCGCACCGCGTTCCACCGGGGCGCCGCCGCGCGGCCCCGGGCCAGCACCCAGCCGGCGACCGGCAGCGAGGTGAAGACGACCGCCGCCGACCAGCGGTGGATCTCGCCGGACAGCGAGCCCACCTGCGAGGTGCCGGGGTCGGTGGGGAAGATCGCGCTCATCATCAGCCCGGCCGCTCCGGCGATCAGCAGCACCCTGGTGGGCGCGGTGCGCGCCGGGTCGGTGGCCGCCAGGCCGTAGGCGAGACTCAGGCACGCCCCCGCGAGTGCCAGCATCCCGACCAGCACGGGCATCAGCCCGCCGGAGACCAGCGCGTAGTCGCTGAGCAGAACCTGCGTGGGCAGCGCGACCTGCGCGTACGCGAGCGCGCCCGCGGACACCGCCGTGCCGATCACGGTGCCCCAGACACTCTGGCCTGGCGTCATTGAGCCACCTCATCGTAGATCCGCTCGAACCGGGCGAGCGACGACTGGTCGTCGTGGGTGAGCGCCAGCTCCCTGCTGGCCTTGCCGAGCCTGACCCGCAGGTCCTCGTCGGTGAGGATGGTCGTCAGGTGCCGGGCCAGGCCGACCACGTCGCCCGGTTCGTACAGGTAGCCGTTCTCGTCCACCAGGTGCGGCAGCGCCATCGCATCGGCGGCCACCACGGGCAGCCCCGAGGCCATGGCCTCCAGCGTGGCGATGCTCTGCAGCTCGGCGACGCCGGGCATGGCGAACACGTCGGCGGCGGCGAACGCCTGCGGCATGTTCTCGTCGGGGACGAAGCCGAGGAGGAACACCCGCTCGCTCACGCCGATGCGCTTGGCCAGCCGCTCCAGCTCGCCCCGCTGGTTGCCCTTGCCGACCAGCGCCACCTGCGCGTCGGTCTCGTTGAGGACGAGCGGCAGCGCGCGGATCAGCTCGTCCAGGCGCTTCTCCTCGTCGAGGCGGCCGACGAACAGGGCCGTGGGCCGGTCGGGCAGGTCGAACATCTTGCGCGCCCACGCCTTGGGCTCGGCGTGCGGGTGGAACCTGGTCAGGTCGATCCCGCAGGACACCGGCTCGACCTCGCGCGCGAACCCCTGGTCGGCCAGCAGCTTGGCGGCCAGCGGGGTGGGCGTGGTGATGTGGTCGGCCCGGCTGAAGATCCGGCTGAAGTCGCGCCAGGCGAGCTGTCCCGCCTTCGTCCGCAGGCGGTCGGGGATGTGGGCGAACTGGAAGAGGTTGTCGGGCATGAAGTGGTTGGTCGCCACGATCGGCACGCCGGCCCGGCGGGCGGCGGCGATGGCGGCCCGGCCGACCACGAAGTGGCCCTGGGTGTGCAGCACGTCGGGCTTGATGGAGGCGACCAGCCGGTCGAGCCGCGTCGGCACCGTGACCCGCATGGTCGGGTGGACCACCAGCGGCGCCGAGCGCAGCCGGTGCACGACGACGCCGTCCACCACGTCGGCGCTGGCCGGGCCCTGGTCCGACTGGCAGACCACGTGCACCTCGTTGCCGCGCGCGGCCAGGCCCGTGGCCAGGCGGTGGGTGAAATAGGCGGCGCCGTTCACGTCGGGGGGATAGGTGTCGGACGAGATCAGGATCCGGCGGGGACGTTCGGGGGCGGGTGAGAGGGAGGCGACGTCGGGGACGGTGTGGAGGGGCATGGCCATTTCGGTGAACTCCGATTTCGCAGCGGCTTGGGGAGAGCCGGAAGGAAGGGACAGGAAGGGGAACATCAATGGGCCTCCAGCGGGCTGGTCCGCGCCAGGGCCACGGTGCCCGCCGCGGTCAGCAGGGCCGCCATGACCGGCAGGATCCCGGTCGGCAGCGGCTCGCCCAGCAGCAGCGCGCCGAACGCCACCGCGGTGAGCGGGTCGGCGATCTGCAGCGAGGCGAAGGAGACGCCGAAGTGCCCGACGGCGTAGGCCCGCTGGAGCATCATCAGCGCCAGCAGGGCCGGGATCGGCAGCGCCAGCAGGTACCACCAGTTCCAGGCGCCGTCGACCAGCACCCGCATGAGAGTGGCGGTGGCGCCGTACAGCACGCCGGAGCTGGTCGCCAGCAGGGCCGCCCGCCAGGCGGGCGAGGCGGCCTTCGAGCCGGCCCACAGCAGCACCGCCGCCACCCCGGACACCCCCAGCAGCGTGAGCACGCCGTCGGGGCTGAGGTAGGTGGGACCGTCGGACTCGGGGACCAGCAGCACCAGGCCGATCAGCCCGGCCGCCACCACCCCCGCCGCCGCCAGCTCCTTGCGCTCCGGCCTGCGGCCGTGCAGCGTGGCGGCCAGGGGCAGCGCGAACAGCAGGCTCGCCACGCCCATGGGTTGGACGATGGTCAGCGGGCCGAGTCCGAGCGCGACGATGTGCAGGCCACCACCCGCCAGGATGGACACGCCGCCGAGCAGCCAGCGCGGCCTCCGCAGCAGCGCGAGCAGCCCCGGCTTGGCGGTGCCGACCGCCTCGAACTGTTGCAGGGCGGCCCCGAGCGCGAAGAACAGCGAACCGACCAGGGCGATCACCGCGGCCAGCACAGTCATGCGCACTCCTTTCAGACGGATAGTTGCCAGGCAGGGTCAAACGGACGTGTCCGCCGGAAGACGTTCTGAGGAAGCCTGGATGGCGCGCCGCTTCCGCAGCCATCGCACGACCTCCACGGCGGCGGTGATGGACAGCGCGATGCCCAGGCCGAGCAGCAGTCCCTTGATCGGGTCGTTCTCGAACGCCATCCCGCCGAAGAAGCCGATCAGCCCGGAGTACACCGCCCACGAGCCGGCCGCGATCGCGTCGAAGAAGGTGAACGAGCGCCGCGGATACCGGACCGCGCCCATGGTGAGCGTGGTCGCGGTCCGCCCGCCGGGGATGTACCTGGCCACGACCAGGACGAGCCCGCCCCGCTCGGCCAGGGCCTGCCGCGCCCAGACGAACGCCTTCTTCTCCCGCAGCCTCCCGCCCGACTTCTTGCCGATCAGGTAGGAGATGTGGTCCCCGGCGAACGCGCCGAGCGCCGCGACCACGATCACCAGCGCCAGGTTCGTCTCACCGGACGCGGCGAAGACCCCCGCCGTGATGACGGACGTCTCGGCGGGCACGACGGGGAAGAACCCGTCGAGCAGCGCGAGGGCGAAGATCGCGGCGTACAGCCACGGTGACGACATGGCCTGCTGGACCAGGTCGAGGATGGCGTGCGACATAAGAGAGAACTCCGATCGTCAGGGCACCCACACAGCGTCTCGGTGCGGGACGGCCGGGCACATCGGGGATGCCCCGGGTCGAACGCGGCCCTTTCCCTTACAGGGGTCAGGGCCGGTACCCCATGAAGGTAGAAACTCCGCAGGTCACGGCACATCGGACGATCGGCACGCGCTACCCCCTACTTTCGTCGGGGGCCTGCCCGCCACCTCCGGGTGACACCATCGATCAAACCGGTTTCCGCAGGCGGACACAGGAGTGGAGGTAGGCGCTTTCGGGGTGGGGTTAGCCCTACCGTGACGGGTGGCTCGTACTCCACCCTGACTTTCGTCAGGGGATACGCCTGACTTCGGACGGCACCCGCCCGCGAGCGCGGCGGATAACGTCGGTGCGGTGAAGCGTCTGCGCCCTCTCCGCCGGGAAAGCCGCCGCCAGGTGGTCTACGACCTGCTGCTCTGGGTCGTGCTCGGCATCTTCGTCGCCGCCATGGGGCCCGACCCGTTCCAGGATCCGGCCGGGTTCGGCATGGTGACGGCGCCCAGGGTGGGGCTCGCCGCGGTGGCCGTGCTCGTCGGCCGGCCCTGGCCGCTGGCCGCGCTGGTGCTGCTGCTGCCGCTGGGGCCGTGGCAGTTCAGCGAGGGGTTCGCGACCGTGGACCTGAGCTGGCTGCTGCCCCGGCGGAACGTGAAGATCTTCCCGCTGCTGGCGACGTCTCCGTTCATCATCTGGTACGCGTACCTGACCGGGCGGCGCATGGCCCGCGCGTGGCCGGCCCTGCTGGCCTTCTGCCTGATCTCGCTGGTCGGGGTGACCGTGGTGCTGAGGATGGGCGGTGACCTGGCTCTGTGGGTGTCCATGGTCACCGCGCTCGTCGGCACCTATCTCGTGCCCTACCTGTGCGGCGTGCTGCGCCGCAAGCTGCTGCAGCAGCGGCGGCAGACCAGGCTGTCGGCCGAGGCGCAGGCCAGGCTGCGCGAGCGGGCCAGGATCGCGCGGGACATGCACGACTCGCTCGGCCACGACCTGGCCCTGATCGCGGTCCGGGCCGCCGGTCTGGAACTGGCCCCCGGGCTGGCCCCGGCACAGGTCAAGGCGGCGGGGGAGCTGCGGATCGCGGCGGCGGACGCCACGGAGCGGCTGCGGCAGATCATCGGGCTGCTGCGCGAGGACGCCGACGCGGCGCCGCTGTCCCCCGTGGGGGAGGACGTGTCCGAGCTGGTCCGGCGGGCGACGGACTCGGGCATGTCGATCACGCTGGACCTGTCGCCGGGGCCGGTGCCCGGCCTGGCCCGCGCCGTGGTGCAGGAGGGCCTCACGAACGCCGCCAAGCACGCGCCGGGGGCCGCCGTCGAGGTGTCGGTCTCGCCGCTGCGCGTCCGCGTACGCAACGGGCCGGCCCGCTCCCGGCCCACGGGGCGGTCCGGCGGGCTGGGGCTGGCGGGCCTGCGCGAGCGCGTACGCCTGGCCGGTGGCACGCTCGCGGCGGGTCCGGTGGGCGACGGCTTCGAGCTGACCGTGACCCTCCCCCGCGAGGGGGAGGAGGATCCCCACCGGTCGGGAGGGAACCCGCCGCCGGACGAGCGACGCTCGGGACATGGCTGAACACACACCGGGCATCGGCCGCCGCACCGCCGCCGTCGTGGCGGTCGCCGCCATGCTGCCCTACCTCACGCTGAAGGTCCTCTGGCTGGCCGGCAGCCCGATCGGCGTGAGCGATCCGGACCTGATGAGCGATCCCGCGATGGCCGGGCTCAACGCGATGACCTTCGGCATGGACGCGGTGGGCCTGGTGCTGGCGACGGCCTTCACCATGAGCTGGGGCGCGCGGCTGCCCGCCTGGCTGGTGCTGCTGCCGCTGTGGGTGGGCACGGGCCTGCTGTCGGTGGTGGCGGTCAGCGCGCCGATCGTCGTGGCGGCCGCCGGGACGGCCGTCTTCGCCGGCGGCCCCATCGAGCCGTGGGTCTACCTGATGGTCTACGGCGGGTTCGTGGGGCAGGGCGCCGGTCTGATGACGGCCTTCGCCCTCTACGCCCGCGACCGCTGGCCGGCCGTCTTCACCACGGGTGTCTGCCACGCCTTCCCCAGCCCGACGAGGTCCCTGCAGGCGGTCGTCGCCTGGGGCGCGCTGCCGGTGGCCGCGGTGATCGGCGGGGTCAGGCTGTGGTGGGTGTTCGACGGGCCGGTCGCCGCCGCGGTGCAGAACGGGTTCAAGGGCCTGCTGGCGATCGGCGGTGCCGCCGCGCTCGTCGCGATCGTCGGGCGATGGGGCCGGGGGCCGTTCTGGCGCCCGCTGGTCCTGGCCTGGCTGGGCTCGGGCTCGCTGTTCGCGTGGGGCCTCTACGCCATGATCGTCAGGTCCGCGGGCGGGCCGCTCAGCGCGGGGACGGGCGGCGCGGCCGACTTCGTGGAGCTGTTCGGTCTGCTGGCCGGGCTCGTGATGGGGATGTGCGGGGCGTTCCTGCTGGCCGAGCGGTCAGGCGTGGGAGACGTGCAGCCGGTGCAGGAGCCGCTTGAAGGCGATGATCGAGAACGTGATCGCCGTGCCGCTTATCACGGCCACCGCTGAGGTGCGCAGCACCATGAACGCGCCCAGCGAGCCGGCCAGCGACTCGTAGACCGCCAGGAAGATGCTCAGCGTCGAGTTCATCAGCAGCACGAACGCCCACAACAGCGTGATCCTGGCGAAGAACCGGCGCACCCGCTCGTGCTTGAGCACCGCCGACGGCAGATGGATGTAGTCGAGCGTGAGCTTCTGCACGAGCGGCCTGTTCAGCCGGACGGAGGCGAGGAAGGCGATGCTGATGCAGATCGTGCCCATCTCCGGCTGGATGAAGAACCACATCCACGTGCCGGTCCAGAACGCCACGATCGCCCGGATGGTGATCGCGAACGCGGCCAGCCACATGGTGGCGGGCACCTTGACCCGCTTGACCAGCCGCCAGGCGACTCCTAGGTAGACCCAGGCGACGGTCAGGGCCAGCGCCCATTTGAAGCCGAGGATGACCATGGCCAGGTAGAACACGGCCAGTGGGGCCACGACGCCCTCGAGCAGCCGGGGAGTCGCCTGCCGGGCGAGCGCGGTGAGGCGTGGGAGGGTAACCGGAGAATGGTTCAAGGCTGCTCCGCAGATAGGCCGACGATCAGCGTCTACCCGGGCTTCGGGGGACCAGGCTTTCCGGATGGACCGCTCGGTGTCACCAGAGCGTCATCACCGTTGTCCCGGGAAGCACGCCGGTGGCCTACCGTACCCGAGGCGGGGTGGTGCGACTGCCTCTTTTGACTCGTTCCATCTGTCTCCACGAAAACAGTGCTGCCTTGAATGCGGCTTTCATCCGAGTGACGCGGTGGCAAGTTTCGCGCCAAACCCCAGGAAAACGGCACCGACGCCGGAGGTCAGGCCGGCGCTGAGCCTGCGGCGGCGGCGGAACTGCCCGGCCAGGAAAGAGCCCCCGAAGATCAGCGCGGTCAGGTAGAGGAAGCTGAAGAGCTGGATGACCGAGCCCAGGATGACGAACGACAACGCGGGGGTGGCGTAGCCGGGGTCCACGAACTGGACGAAGAACGAGACGAAGAAGAGGATCGCCTTCGGGTTCAGCAGGCTGATCGTCAGGGCCTTGCGGAACGGGCGGCCCTCCGCCCCGGGTACGGGCGCCTCGGCCGGTGCCGCCGTCTCGTCGGAGCGCCAGGCCTTCCAGGCGCCGCGGATCATCTGGAAGCCGATCCACGCCAGGTAGCCGGCGCCCGCGTACTTGACGATCGTGAACAGCAGCGGGTTGGAGCGCAGGAGGGAGGCGGCGCCGGCGGCGGCGAGGAACATCAGCACGGTGTCGCCGGCGAAGACGCCCGCGGCGGCCCGGTAGCCCCGGCGGACGCCGTTCCGGGCGGCGAAGGTGAGGACGTACAGGGAGTTCGGGCCGGGCAGGAGAATGATCAGGAAGGCGCCGACGACGTAGGCCCAGAAATCCTTGATACCGAAGAACATGCCGCTCGCTCCTGGGTGAGGACAGGTGACATATCACGGTATCGCGTGATTAATCCCCGGGGGCGTACCAGATCCCCCCGTAGGCCTGCCGGTAGCCGAGTGCCCGATATGTCGCGTCCACCAGGGCCTGGCCCCGCGGGTTGATGCCGAGCCCGGCGAACTGCTTGTTCATGGTGTAGCCGAACGCCAGCCGCGCCGCCGGATCGCAGAACCCGACCGACCCGCCCATCCCCACGTGCCCGAACGCGGTGTCCGACATGAGCGCGCCCTCGCTGTCGGGCTGCGGGAGATGCCGGTTGTCCACCGACTTCACGAAGCCCAGCGCGAAGTGCGTCGGCGCGAGCAGCACCGCGTCGGTCCCCGCCGAGGCGGTCTGCGCCATGAGGGCCAGGTGCTCCCGGCTCACCAGGTCGCCGCCGCCCAGCGACAGCGGCCGGTACATGCCCGCCAGCCCCCGCGCGTTCGTGATCGCCCCGACGGCCCCGATCTCGGCGGCGTGCGCGGCCCGGCTGTCCGACTCGCCGAGCGCCATGTACCCGCCCTCGTGGGCCAGCACCAGCGCGGACATCGAGGAGGGATCGCTGAACGCCTTGAGGTAGAACGACGGCGGCGCCTCCGGCGGATCCGCCGGAATCGTCGGCGCGACTCTGCTTTCTCGTTCCTCCGGTAGCAGCCCGATCCAGAAGGCCAGCCCGAGCGGCTCGGCCACCTCCTCGCGGAAGAACGTGCCGAGCGAGCGCCCGCTCACCCGCCGCACGACCTCCCCGACCAGGAAGCCGAACGTCAGCGCGTGGTAGCCGTGCCTGCTCCCCGGCTCCCAGAACGGCTCCTGCTCGGCCAGCCGCCCGGCCATCAGCTTCCAGTCGTAGAACGCGCCCGGCGGCAGCGGCTCGCGCAGCGCGGGCAGCCCGGCCTGGTGTGCCAGCAGGTGCCGCACCAGCGTGCCGCCCTTGCCGCAGGCGCCGTACTCGGGCCAGTAGCGGATGACCGGCGCGTCCAGGTCGAGGTCGCCGCGCGCGGCCAGCATGTGGGCGCAGAGCGAGGTCGCGCCCTTGGTGCACGACCAGACGTGCCCGATCGTGTCGTCCGCCCAGGGAACGCCGGGCGCTGCCTGCCCGCCCCACAGGTCGACGGCCACCTCACCGCCGACGATCACGCACACCGACGCCCCCACCTCCCCACGCTGGGCGAGATTGGCCTCGAACTCCTCCGCCACCTGGGAGAACCGGGGATCGCAAGTGCCGTGCACGGTCATTTCCCGAATGCATCACGAAAGAGGCCGCCTGTAAACCGATGACTTTCCGGCCCACTCAGGGTCGGATACGAAGACAGGAAGGAGCTGGACATGGACTTCGGAATCGGCCTCCCGACGTCGGGACGGCACGCCGACCCGGAACAGATCGTGCGGATGGCGCAGGACGCCGAGCGCGCGGGGCTCGGGGCGGTATGGACCTACGAACGGCTGCTGCGGCCCGCCCAGCCGTGGATGCTGGGGCTGGACCAGCCCGTGCCGCTGCCCGACCACAGCGGCTCCGTCTACGACCCGCTCGAGACGCTGGCGTACGTCGCGGGCAGGACCAGCACCATCCGCCTCGGTACGAGCGTCGTCGACGCCCTGTTCCACAACCCGGTCGTGCTCGCCAAGCGGCTGGCCACCCTCGACCGGCTCAGCGGCGGCCGGGCCATGATCGGGCTGGGGCAGGGCTGGATGGCGCAGGAGTTCGAGGCGGCCGGCGTGCCCGCCAAGCGGCGCGGGGCCGGCTTCGAGGAGCACCTCCAGGCCATGCGGGCATGCTGGGGCCCCGACCCGGTGAGCTTCTCCGGCCGCTTCTACTCGATACCCGAGGCGGAGATCGGCCCCAAGCCGTCGGGGCTGACCCTGCTGGCGGGCGTGGCGGCGCCGGCGGCGATCGAGCGGGCGGTCGCGCTCGGGCTGGGGCTGTCCGTGGTGGTGTTCGCCTGGGACCAGCTCAGGCAGACCGTCGAGGCGTACGGCAAGGGCCCCGGCCCGCTCGTGCTCCAGGTGAACGGCCCGATCACGGACCGGCCCCTGGACGAGCGCATGCCCCTGACCGGCTCGCCCGAGCAGGTGGCCGAGGACCTGGCACAGGCGCGGGCGCTCGGCGCCGACCACGTGTTCTGGCAGCCGTTCGAGACCGACGCGGAGGAGCTGATCGGCCGCATCCAGGAGATCATTACCTATTGACCGTGTAGGGAATCGGTCTATATCTGGAGAGATGACTCTCTGGACTCCCGACCCCACGTTCTACCCCTCCCCGAGGGACGCCGCCGCCGCTCCGGAAGAGAAACTCGCCTACGTCGCCGCGTTCGACCGGGCCGCCGCCCGGCCGGACGCGCTGGCCGTCATCGACACCGACCAGTCCTCGCCCGGCTACGGCACGGTCGCGGGCTGGACCGACCTGCCCAACACCGGTGACGAGCTGCACCACTTCGGCTGGAACGCCTGCAGCAGCGCCCTGTGCCCGAACGCGCCCCACCCGCACGTCGAGCGCCGCTACCTCGTCGTGCCGGGGCTGCGCTCCTCGCGCATCCACATCTACGACACCAAGGACCGGATCAGCCCCGAGCTGGTCAAGGTCATCGAACCGGAGACGCTGGCCCGGCGCGCCGGCTACTCGCGCCCGCACACCGTCCACTGCGGCCCCGAGGGGCTGTACGTCTCCGCCCTCGGGGGCGCCGACGGCCAGGACGGGCCGGGCGGCATCGCGGTGCTCGACCACACCTCCTTCGACGTGGTCGGGCAGTGGGAGCTGGACCGCGGGCCGCAGTACCTGGCCTACGACTTCTGGTGGCACATCAACCAGGACGTGCTGATCTCCTCGGAGTGGGGCACACCGTCGATGATCGAGGACGGGATCGTCGGGGAGCTGCTGCTCGGCCGCAAATACGGCCACAAGCTGCACTTCTGGGACCTGCGCAAGCGGGCGCACCTGCAGGAGGTGGACCTGGGCGACGAGCACCAGATGCCGCTGGAGCTGCGCCCCGCCCACGACCCGACCCGCCTGTACGGCTTCGTCGGCGTGGCCATCAGCGTCGAGGACCTGTCGGCGTCCGTCTGGCTCTGGTTCCACGAGGACGGCCGGTGGCAGGCGCGCAAGGTCATCTCCATCCCCGCCGAACCGGCCGACGCCGACCGCCTGCCGCCGCTCCTGCGGCCGTTCGGCGCGGTGCCGCCGCTGGTGACCGACATCGCGCTGTCGGTGGACGACCAGCGCCTGTACGTGTCGTGCTGGGGGACCGGGGAGCTCAAGCAGTACGACGTGTCGGACCCGTACAAGCCGGTGGAGCTGGGCTCCCTGCGGGCGGGCGGCATCGCGCGCCAGGCCACGCACCCGGCCCAGCCCGGGCTCCCGCTGCGCGGCGGGCCGCAGATGGTCGAGGTCAGCCGCGACGGCCGCCGCGTCTACCTGACCAACTCCCTGTACGGCGCCTGGGACGACCAGTTCTACCCGGACGGGGTGGGCGCCTGGATGGCCAGGATCGACACGGAGTCGTTCACCTTCGACCCCCGCTTCTTCCCGCACGGGGACGACTTCCGCGGCCTGCGCCCCCACCAGGTGCGCCTGCAGGGCGGTGACGCCTCCTCCGACTCCTACTGCTACCCGTGACCCTCGCCGCGGTGCTCCTGCTCGGCGCCTTCCACGGCCTCAACCCCGCCATGGGCTGGCTCTTCGCCGTGGCCCGCGGCCTGCAGGAGCGCAGCCTGGACCGGCTCCTGCAGTCGATCCCCATGATCGCCCTGGGCCACCTCGCCTCGGTGGCCCTGGTGGCGCTCGTGGTCGCCGCGACCGGCTCCCTGGTCACCGGCACGGTGCTGTCGGTCGGCGGCGGGCTGGTGCTGGTGGGCTTCGGTTTGTGGCGGCTGCTGTCGCGCCGGCACTTCCGGTGGGTGGGGATGCGGCTGTCGTTGTGGCAGCTGGCCGGCTGGTCGTTCCTGATGTCGTCGGCGCACGGGGCCGGGCTGATGCTGCTGCCGGTCTTCACCGGTCTGCGGGCCGAGGGTCACGCGGGCCACGCCGCCTCCGGCGGCCTGGGCGTGGCGGCCCTCCACACGCTGGCCATGTTCGTGGTGGCCGGGGGGATCGCTGTGATCGTCTACAAGGTGGCCGGGCTGACGGTGCTCCGGCGCGCCTGGTTCAACGTGGACCGCATGTGGGCGGCGGCCCTGGTGGCTGCGGGGATCATCACGCTGGTCCAGGTCTGACCGGCCGCCGGTCGCTTCCCTGGCGGCCAGCGGGAGCACCCGGTGCGGCACCACGGTCGACAGCGTGATGACGGTCGTGCTGCGCCGCACCCCCGGGATCGTCAGCATGGCGTCGATGACCTGCTGGATGTGCTCGTGGTCGCGCCCCGCGATCCGGCACCACACGTCGCCGGGCCCCGTCACGATGTACGCCTCCAGCAGCTCGGGGATGGACTCCAGGGTCCTGGAGATGTGCTCGCGGGCCGCCTGCTCGACCTCCAGCGTGGTGAACGCCTGCACGGGGTGGCCGAGGGCGGCGGGGGACAGGTCCGGGCCGAAGCCGGTGATCACGCCGTCAGCGGTCATGCGGTCCAGCCGGGCCTGTACGGTCCCGCGCGCCACCCCCAGCAACCGGGCGAACTCCAGCAGGCCGCTGCGCGGGCGCTCGGCGACCAGGCGGAGGACGCGGAGGTCGAGATCGTCGAGGCCACGCCGGCGTGCTGGCATATCCGTCTCCAGAAGTCCGCTTCGACTGTCGAATAGGCAGCACGCGAAGGAAGCTGTTGTCAGATTCGCCACCCGTGCCGAGACTTCGGATCTTATGGAGCACCAGTATCCCCACGTTCGCTACACGCCGGAGCGCTACGAGCCAGAGGAGATGGTCAGGCGCGGCGAGGAGTTCCACCGGCTGGTGGACCGGCGGCGCAGCGTGCGGGCGTTCAGCCCCGAGCCGGTGCCGTACCGGTGCGTCGAGCTGGCCGTGCGCGCCGCCAACACCGCGCCGTCGGGGGCGCACCAGCAGCCGTGGAAGTTCGTGGCGATCGGCGACCCGCAGACGAAGCGGCGCGTGCGCGAGGCGGCCGAGGCGGAGGAGCGGCAGAACTACGAGGGCGGCCGGCTGCCGCCCGAGTGGCGCTCGGCGCTGGAGCCGATCGGGACCACCTCGGACAAGGGCTACCTGGAGGTGGCGCCGTGGCTGGTGGTGTGCTTCGCCGAGAAGTACGGCCCGACCCCCGGCGGCGGGAAGGTCCGGCACTACTACGTCAACGAGAGCGTCGGCATCGCCTGCGGCCTGTTCATCACGGCGCTGCACGTGATGGGCCTGTGCACGCTCACCCACACGCCGAACCCGATGGCCTTCCTGAGCGAGATCTGCCGGCGCCCGCCCAACGAGCGGCCCTACATCCTGTTCCCCGTCGGTTACGCGGCCGAGGGTGCCGAAGTGCCCGACCTGATCCGGAAACCCCTCCGGGAAGCCCTTGTCACCATGTCCGGAAATTTGGGCCTTTCCTAGGGCAACCAACGTCATCACTCTTCGTTCAGGCGCCGGTTGACAACCCGAGCCCGAGCGCCTGGGGAGGACGACGTGAAACGCCGTTTTGTCATCCTGCTGGCAGCCCTCAGCCTGATCAGCCTGACCGGCATGACCGGGGCGGGCGCCTTCGCGGAACCGCCACCGAACAAGCAGTATCGCGTGGCGGGCCCGGCGGACGCGCAGCAGCGCAGTGCGGTGGCGGCGACCGGAGCCGCCATCGAGGAGGTGGCCACGGACTCGGTCCTGGTTACGGCCACGGAGGCCGAGGTGTCCGCGATCAAGCGGCTCGGCTACCGGGTGTCGGAGGTGCCGCGCCCGACACCCCCGTCCGTCGACGCGTTTGACTTCCCGCCGGCGGACTCGGGATATCACAACTACGCCGAGATGACCGCCAACATCAACGCCCTGGTCGCGGCCCGGCCGAACATCGTCAGCCAGACGACGTACGGCACGTCGTACGAGGGCAGGCAGTTACGCCTGATCAAGATCAGCGACAACGTGGGCACGGACGAGAACGAGCCCGAGGTCCTGTTCACCGCGCACCAGCACGCCCGCGAGCACCTCACAGTCGAGATGGCGCTGTACATCATGCACCTGCTCGCCGACAACTACGGCACCGACTCCCGGATCACCAATCTGGTGAACACCAGAGAGATCTGGATCATGCCGGACATGAACCCGGACGGCGGCGAATACGACATCGCCACCGGCTCCTACCGCTCCTGGCGCAAGAACCGCCAGCCGAACTCCGGCTCCTCGGCCGTCGGCACCGACATGAACCGCAACTGGGCCTACAACTGGGGCTGCTGCGGCGGCTCCTCCGGCACGACGTCCAGCGAGACCTACCGCGGCGCGAGCGCGGAGTCGGCCCCCGAGGTCAGGGCGGCCGCCAACTGGGTACGCAGCCGCGTGGTCGGCGGGGTCCAGCAGATCAGGTCGCACATCGACTGGCACACCTACAGCGAGCTGATCCTGTGGCCCTACGGCTACACCTTCAACGACACCGCGCCCGGCCTGACCCAGGACGACCGCGACGCGCACGCCACCCTCGGCCAGAACATGGCCTCGACCAACGGCTACACCCCCGAGCAGGCCAGCGACCTCTACATCACCGACGGGACCATCGACGACTGGATGTGGGGCGTCTACAAGATCTTCAGCTTCACGTTCGAGATGTACCCGACCGGCTCCAGCCCCGGCTTCTACCCGCCGGACGAGCAGATCGGCCCGCAGACCACCCGCAACAGGGAGGCGGTGCTGCGCTTCCTCGAGTACTCGGACTGCGTCTACCGCATCATCGGCAAGGAGGCCCAGTACTGCGGGACCGGCAACCCGCCGGTGACCGTCTACTCCGACACGTTCGAGACGGCCACGGGCTGGACGGTCAACCCGGGCGGCACCGACACCGCCACCCTCGGCCAGTGGGAGCGCGGTGACCCCGAGGCCACCACCTCCAGCGGCGCCAAGCAGCTCGGCACCGCGGTCAGCGGCACGAACGACCTGGTCACGGGCCGGCTGGCGGGCTCGTCGGCGGGCGCGTACGACGTCGACGGCGGCGTCACCTCGATCCAGTCGCCACCGATCACGCTCCCCACGACGGGCGCGCTGAACCTGTCCTTCTCCTGGTATCTGGCGCACGGCTCGAACGCCTCCAGCGCCGACTACTTCCGCGTCCGCGTGGTCGGCAGCACGACCACCACGGTGCTCAACCAGGCCGGCGCGGCCTCGAACCGCAACGGCGCCTGGGCCACGGCCACGGCGAGCCTGAACGCGTTCGCGGGCCAGACCGTCCGCATCCTCGTCGACACGGCCGACGCCTCGGGGGCCTCCCTGGTGGAGGCGGGCGTGGACGACGTCCGGATCACCCAGCAACCGTAGACCGGCGCCGCCGCTCCGCCGCACGGGATTCCGATCCTGTGCGGCGGAGTCGTGTTTTGGGTCTTGTAAGCATCCGGTGTCAAAGCTACGATCGCGACAACTCTTAGGAAACTTTCCTAAAAGTAATCTTCAATCGGACAAAGCCTGACAGCCTCTGCAAGGTTAACCCGCGCCGACACCCCCCAAGGCCCGTGTTTCACCTCCGCGGGCCGTGCCGTACGGCTTGCGCTCTCACCCCCCGGTGCAAGCCGTACGGCACGCAACACCCCCCGAAGGACGAACCCGTGAGATTACGCGCGATCCTCCTGGCGCTCGCGACCGTCGTACTCAGCCTCCAGGCCCTGCCCGCCCACGCCGCCACCGCCACCGCGACCTTCGTCAAGGTCGCCGACTGGGGCTCCGGCTTCGAGGGCAAGGTCACCGTCACCAACGGCACCACCACCGCCATGTCCGGCTGGAACGTCCAGTTCGACGTCCCCACCGGCTTCACCATCCCCTCCGCCTGGGACGCCGTCATGGCGCGGAACGGGCAGCACTACACGTTCACCCCGCCGAGCTGGGCCTCCCCGCTGGCACCCGGCGCCAGCGCGAGCTTCGGCTTCAACGGCAGCCCCGGCAACTTCCCAGGAATCACCGGCTGCACCCTGAACGGCGCCTCCTGCGGGGGCGGCACGAACCCCGGCGTCCCCGGGCGGCCCGGCACCGCGACCGCGTCCGTCACCAACTCGAGCATCGCGCTGAGCTGGGGCGCCTCCAGCGGCACGGTGACCGGCTACCGCGTCTACGAAGGCAGTGCTGTCAAGGCCGCGGTCACGGCCACCACGGCCACGATCTCCGGGCTCGGCACCTGCGAGACGCACACCTACACCGTCAAGGCGTACAACGCCCAGGGCGAGTCCCCGGGCCAGGACGTCACCGCCACCACCTCCGGGTGCACCGGCGGGGGAGGGACGCTGCCCCGGCACTTCCTCACCGGCTACTGGCACAACTTCGTCAACCCCGCCGTGGAGCTCAAGCTGTCGGCGGTGCCGAACGAGTACGACCTGGTCGCGATCGCGTTCGGCGAGGCCACGGCCACCGCGGGCGAGGTCGTCTTCGCGGTCGACCCGGGCCTGGCCACGGCCGTGGGCGGCTACACCGACGCCCAGTTCAGGGCCGACGTGCAGGCCCTGCACCAGCGCGGCAAGAAGGTGATCCTGTCCGTCGGCGGCGAGGCCGGCCGGGTGCAGGTCGCGAGCGCCGCCGCGGCGACGAGGTTCGCCGACTCGGTGTACGCGCTGATGCAGAGCTACGGCTTCGACGGCGTGGACATCGACCTGGAGAACGGCCTCAACGCCACCTACATGGCCCAGGCGCTGCGGTCGCTGCGGGCCAAGGCCGGCTCCGGGCTGATCATCACCATGGCCCCGCAGACCATCGACATGCAGTCGACCGGGATGGAGTATTTCAAGCTCGCCCTGTCCATCAAGGACATCCTCACGGTCGTCCACACGCAGTTCTACAACTCCGGCTCCATGCTCGGCTGCGACCAGGCCCAGGCGTACGCGCAGGGCTCGGTCAACTTCATGACCGCGCTGGCCTGCATCCAGCTGGAGAACGGCCTGCGTTCCGACCAGGTGGCCCTGGGCCTGCCGGCCGGACCGGGCGCCGCCGGCGGCGGCATCGTCGCCCCCTCCCTCGTCAACCAGGCACTCGACTGCCTGGCCAAGCGCACCGGCTGCGGGACCTTCGTGCCACCGCGCGCCTACCCGGACATCAGGGGCGCGATGACCTGGTCCATCAACTGGGACGCGAGCAACAACTGGTCGTTCTCCAAGACCGTCAAGCCCCACCTCCAGGGAATGCCATGAGACTTCGCAGCAGACTCACCGCCTTGGCGACCGGCCTGGTCCTCGCGCTGACCGGCGCCGGGCTCGCGACCGGCGCGCCCGCGGCGTACGGAGCGGTGCAGCAACTGGCCGCCGCCTGGGCCCCGTGGACCGCGTACGCCACCGGCGCGGTCGTCACCTACAACGGCGTCGACTACGTGTGCCTGCAGGCGCACACCTCCCAGCCCGGCTGGGAGCCGCCCAACGTGCCCGCGCTCTGGAAGGCCGGCTCGGGCGGCGGCACCGACACCGCGGCGCCGTCCGTGCCCGGCAATCTCCGCTCGACCGGCGTCACCTCCAGCAGCGTCTCCCTGGCCTGGAACGCCTCCACCGACAACGTGGGCGTCACCGGCTACAACGTCTACCGCGGCGGCACCCTGGTGACCACCGTGACCGGCACGACCTACACCGACACCGGCCGCGCCGCGAGCACCAGCTACACCTACACGGTCCGGGCCCGCGACGCCGCCGGGAACCTGTCCGGCGTCAGCAACTCCGTCACCGCCACCACCTCGGGCGGTACCGGCGCGCCCGGCCAGCCGGGCGCGGTGACCACCTCGGTCACGAACTCCAGCATCGCGCTGAGCTGGGGCGCCTCCAGCGGCACGGTGACCGGCTACCGCGTGTACGAGGGCGCGACGCAGCGGGCCCAGGTGACCGGCACCAGCGCCACCATCTCGGGGCTCGGCGCGTGCACGACGCACACGTACACGGTGCGGGCGTACAACTCGGCGGGCGAGTCGGCCGGCCGGGACGCCACCGCCACCACGACCGGCTGCGGCAACCCCACCAAGATGCCCGGCGCCCCCTACCTCTACATGGGCTGGGGCAACCCGCCGAACCCGGGCACGGTCATGGACGCGACCGGCGTGCGGTCGTTCACGATGGCGTTCATCCTGTCCAGCGGCGGCTGCACCCCGGCCTGGGACGGCAACCGCCCGCTGACCGGCGGCGCCGACCAGCAGGCGATCAACACGATCAAGTCGAAGGGCGGCAGCGTCCAGATCTCCTTCGGCGGCTGGTCCGGCAACAAGCTCGGCCCCAACTGCGCCACGCCGCAGGCGTTCGCGGGCGCGGTGCAGCAGGTCATCAACGCCGTCGGCCCGGCCGTCGTGGACTTCGACATCGAGAACACCGACGAGTTCGAGAACTACACCGTCCAGGACCGCATCCTGAACGGGCTCAAGATCGTCAAGCAGAACAACCCGAACGTCAAGATCGTCGTCACCTTCGGCACCTCCAGGACCGGCCCGAACAGCCACGGCATCCGGCTGATCAACCAGGCGAGGGCGCTGGCCGTGCCGATCGACAACTTCACGATCATGCCGTTCGACTTCGGCAGCGCCAACATCTACCAGGACACCGTCAACGCCTCCGAGGGCCTGAAGAACGCGCTGAAGAGCGCGTACGGCTGGACAGACGCCCAGGCGTACGCGCACATGGGCATCTCGGGCATGAACGGCCTGTCCGACCAGCAGGAGCTGACCACGCCGGCCACCTGGACCCAGATCCGCGACTGGGCGAACTCCAGGGGGCTGACCAGGCTGGCCTACTGGGCCGTCAACCGTGACCGCCCCTGCCCCGGCGGCGGCGTGACCTCGAACTGCAGCGGCATCGCCCAGGCCGACTGGGAGTTCACCCGCATCACCGCCGGATTCTGACCCGCCCAGCGGCCCGCCCTCCGGGAGGGCGGGCCGCAGTGAGGAACGCCCCCCATGAGAATCCGAGCGGTCCTGCTCGCCGCCGCGCTGATCGCCCTGCATGCCACCCCGGCCTCGGCCGCGAACCTCCTGGCCAATTCCGGCTTCGAATCCGGCCTGAGCGGCTGGACGTGCCCCTCCGGGGCGCAGGCCGTGTCGTCCCCGGTGCACGGGGGCACGCGGGCGCTCCAGGCGACCCCGCAGGGCAGCGACCTCGCCCGCTGCCGGCAGGTCGTCACGGTCAGGCCGAGCACGACCTACCAGCTCTCCGCCTGGGTGCAGGGCGGTTACGTCTTCCTCGGCGCGACCGGCACCGGCGGCACCGACCCGCAGACCTGGGGCTCCCCGGGCGCGTCATGGACCCAGCTCAGGACGTCGTTCACCACCGGCGCCGCCACCACCTCCGTGACGATCCACCTCAACGGCTGGTACGGCCAGGGCGCCTACCTGGCCGACGACGTGGTGCTCGACGGCCCCGGCGGCACCCCCGACACCCAGGCCCCGACCGTGCCCGGCAACCTGTCCGCCGGCGGCGCCACCTCCTCCTCGCTGGCCCTGACCTGGTCGGCCGCGACCGACGACGTCGGCGTCACCCGCTACGAGGTCTCGCGTGACGGCGGCGCCCCGGTGGCCGTCACGGGCACGAGTCACCAGGCCACCGGCCTGACGGCGGCCACCACGTACCGCTTCCGGGTCCGCGCCTGTGACGCCGCGGGCAACTGCTCGGCCTACGGCCCCGAGGCGAGCGGCACCACGACGAGCGGCGGCGGGGGAGGCGGGCTGCCGAAGCGGGTGCTGGTGGGCTACCTGCACGCGTCGTTCGCCAACGGCTCTGGATATGTCCGGATGAGCGAGGTGCCCAACGAGTGGGACGTCATCAACCTCGCCTTCGGCGAGCCCACCTCGGTCACCTCGGGCGACATCCGGTTCCGCCAGTGCCCGGCCGCCGAGTGCCCCAACGTCGAGCCCGAGGCGGACTTCGTCGCCGCCATCCGCGCCAAGCAGGCACAGGGCAAGAAGGTGCTGATCTCGATCGGCGGCCAGAACGGCCAGGTGCAGCTCACGACCGCGGCGGCGCGCGACAAGTTCGTCGAGTCGGTCGCCGCGATCATCGACCGGTACGGCCTGGACGGCCTCGACATCGACTTCGAGGGCCACTCCCTCCACCTCGACCCCGGCGACACGAACCTGGCCGCCCCCACCACCCCGGTCGTCGTCAACCTCATCTCGGCGCTCAAGTCGCTCAAGAGCCGCTACGGGGCCAGGTTCACGCTGACCATGGCCCCCGAGACGTTCTTCGTCCAGCTCGGCTACCAGTTCTACGGCCCGGGGCCGAACGGCGCGGCCGACAGCAGGAGCGCCTCCTACCTGCCCGTCATCCACGCCATGCGCGACGACCTGACCCTGCTCCACGTGCAGGACTACAACTCGGGGCCGATCAAGGGCCTCGACGACCAGTACCACACGATGGGCGGGCACGACTTCCACGTGGCCATGACGGACATGCTGCTGGCCGGCTTCCCGATCATGGGCAACGCGGGGAACGTGTTCCCGCCGCTGCGCCAGGACCAGGTGGCCATCGGGCTGCCCGCCTCGCCCAACGCGGGCAACGGGTTCACGACCGTCGCGGAGGTGCAGAAGGCGTTCGACTGCCTGGCCAAGGGGACCAACTGCGGGACGTACCGGCCGCGCGGGGTCTACCCGAACCTGCGCGGCCTGATGACCTGGTCGATCAACTGGGACAGGTACAACGGGCACGAGTTCTCCCGGAGCCACCGGGCCTACCTCAACGGGCTCAGCTGAACCGGACGAGCTGGGTGGGCTTGACCGGCAGGCCCAGTCCCGGCGGCCGGTAGGTGGGCAGCGCCTCGCCGTACTCGTGCATCCAGGCGTGGTCCACCAGCAGCCGCATCCGCCCGGCCTGGCGGGCGCCGTCCGGCTCGGCCGGGCCGGTGCCCCCGGCCAGCCGGTTCACGGCGTCCGCCACCAGGTCGGGGTCGGGCGGCGACAGGTCACAGTGCTCGTCGGGCCCGATGAGCAGGTCCACGTCGGGCGGCAGCGGGTAGATCGGGCGCGGCAGGGCCAGCACGCGCGGCGGCGGCGCCATCGGCCAGCCGTCGCGCACCGCCTCCAGCAGCACCGAGCGCGTCGACCTGCGCGCGAACAGTCCGTCCGCCAGGGCCCAGCTCAGCGCGCCCACGTCCGAACGGTCCTCGCCGCAGGCGTGCAGGCACAGGTACGGCACCAGCGGGATCCCCGCCCCGCCCGCCTGCGCCCACCCGCCGCCGCACCCGGTCAGCACCAGCAGGGCCAGCATCGCCCGGTAGGCGGTGTCGGCGTGCGGGGTCTCCAGCCGCCCCGGCACGATCACGCACCGCCCGCCGGTCTTCTCGGCGGTCACCCCCAGCTCCCGCGCCGTCTTCAGCGCCCGCGACGCGGCCACCCCCGTGTACGCCTCCTGCCAGGCGGGCGTGTACGGCTCGCCCCGGTCCTCGTATCCCGACGGCCAGACCCCCGGCAGCCCGGGCCGCGCCACCCCGTAGACGGCCAGCAGCAGGTCGAACACGGTCGTCAGCAGCTCGTCGCCGTCGCGCAGCACGGGCACGCCGCGCCGCAGCACCCCGGTGCCGTCGTCGAAGCGCGGCAGGAGCACCTCCACCGACTCCCCGCCGTACACGCTGAGCCGCCCGCACGCCCCGTCCACCAGCCCGCCGGGCACGTACGCCGCCTCGCGCGGCCGCAGCCGCACCAGGAAGGGCAGGTCCGTGCGCTCCATGGCATGCCCGTCGAACGGCGTGCGGTCCAGGAAGAACTCCTTGAGCAGCACGTGCCCCATGGCCATGGCCAGCGCGCCGTCCGTGCCCGGCCGGACCACCAGCGTCTCGTCCGACAGCCGCGTCGGATGCGTGCCGATCGCGACCACCTTCTGCCCCTTGTACCGCCCGGCGATCACCCAGGGCGTGTCCGCCGTGCGGACGAGCCGGTTGTTCTCCCCCCACAGCAGCACGTACGCCGCCCGCGCCCAGTCGTCGGCCCCCGGACCGGCGAAGCAGGGCCCCAGCACCTGCTCGGGCGCGCACGGATGCTCGGTCAGCACCGCGCCCCCGAGCCCGCCGACCACCCGCGCCAGCGGCGAGGTGGCCAGCGCCGCCACCCGCTCGGCCCCGTGCTGGGTGGCGGTGTGCACGATGGCCGCCGCCGCCAGCTCCGCCGCCGTCCCGTCGTCCAGCGGCACCCGGCGCTCGCCCCGGGCGAGGCGATATTGCTGTGAGTTCCCTGTGAGTTTCGCCCAGGCCGCGACCGGGTCGCGCAACCCATCTCTCACCTCGAAGTAGAGCCTGACCAGTGCCTGGTTGACCTGCGATCCCCCCATGGAAAAAGTTCAACACAGACGGTGATGTCGTATCGGGATACGTGTCGGCATGTCGGGGATAAGAATTGGAAGCCCAGGTGGCAGCCGCCTCGATGTTGCGGCAGGCTAGAGGCCGCCATGGATTACGCAGTTCTCACGGGGATCGTCCTCGTCGCCGGTGTCGTGCTCGCTCTCGTCGCTCAATGGCGCGATTGGCGACCTCCTCTGATCGTCGCCATCCTCGTGGGTGTCGCCGTACGCGTGCTGATCATGTACACGTCGGCGATCGACACGTGGCAGCCCGTCGACTTCGTCGAGAGCTTCAAGCCCGCGGGCGAGGCCATCCTGCGGGGTGAGGACCCCGTGCTGGCCAGCGAGGGCGGCTGGCACTTCCTGCCGACCATCCCCTACGTCTACGGCATCCTGCTGTGGCTCGGCATCCCGTGGGAATACGCGGGGCGCCTGGTGACCGTGGTCGCCGACATCGTGCTCATCCCGCTGGTGGCCAAGCTGGCCGGCGGCCCCAAGGCGTCGCTGCGCGCCCTGCAGTACGCGCTCAACCCGCTCGCCGTGCTCATCGCCTGCGTCCATGGTCAGGTGGAGCCCGTCGCGCTGGTGTTCGGCGTGGCCGCGTTCGTGGTGGCGCGCGGCCCCGGCGACCCCGACCGGCCCGGTCTGGTCACCGACGTGGTGGGCAAATTCCGCAGGGGCGTCGCGGCCTACGGCGTGCGCGCCTCCATCCCGCGCGTGATCGGCCGTGGCGGCATGCTGCACCGGGCCCTGCTGCCCGGCCCCGGCGACTCGGCCGACCTCAGGCGCGGCGCGCTGACGGGGCTGCTCATGGGCCTGGCGCTGTGCGCGAAGAGCTGGCCGATCTGGCTGATCCCCGGCATGCTGCTGCTCCTGCCCAACCTGCGCTCCCGGGTGGCCGCGCTGTTCACCACCGGGCTGGTGCCGATCTTCTTCCTGGTGACGCTGCCGATCTTCGCGGGCACCTCGCTCGACCAGATCCCCGCGGTCATCCACACCATCCAGGACATCCGGCCCATCGTCGGCGAATACGGCTGGACTCCGTGGTTCACCGGCGGCGACTGGGCCCTGCGTCCCGACCTGGCCTCGTTCGGCACCAACCTCATCTACGTCAGCGTCATCGCCGTCATCCTCTACTGGCGGCGCGCCGACCCGATCGACATGACCACGGCGATCCTGCTCGTCTTCATGGTCATGACGCCCCGGCTCGGCGCCCAATACCTGCTGTGGTTCATGCCGTTCCTGGTCGCCCGGCCCACCCGGTTCGCCTGGCCGGCCATCCTGGCCGCCTCCTTCTGGGCGGGCTACGGCTACCTCTACATGACGCAGTTCGACGTCAACACGTGGTGGTTGCAACATTCGTACTGGTCGCGGGCGTCGATCGTGCTGCTGCCGATCCTCGCGCTGGCCATGCCGTGGGGCCGCCGCATCGCGACGGCCCCGCCCCTGGCCCGCACCGGCGGCCTGTCGGCGCCGACCAGGGTCAAGTCACCGGCATAGGCGCCCCCACAACGTGACCCACTGGTCCGGGTGCACGTGGCCCACGACGGTGTCGCGGGCCACGCCCGCCGCCGCCAGCGCGGCGTCCACGCCGTCGTAACGGGCCTTCAGCGACGCCCGCACCGACCCGCCCACCCCGCCGAAGCCCAGCTCGACCAGCTCCTGGTAGGAGCGGCGGTCGGGCACGAGCGGCGCCGGCCGGCGCTCCAGGCGCAGGATCGCCGAGTCGACGGACGGCACGGGACGGAAGCTCTCCCGGCCGATCGTGTCGCCCAGCCGCCAGCCGAACCACGGCCACGACTCCACCGTGACCAGGCTCCACCGGCCGTAGTCGCCGGAGCGCTTGCGGGCGTACTCCCGCTGCGTGAGCAGCGTCGCCGAGGTCAGGGCCGGCGCCCGCAGGCACCAGTCCACGATCTTCGACGTGACCGAGTAGGGGATGTTCCCCACGACCGCGAACGGCTCGCGCGGCGCCCGCGCGGCCGTGAAGTCGCCCCTGACGACGTCGATGCGGGGATCGTCGCGCGTGCGCGAGGCCAGCCGCCCGGCCAGCCGGGGGTCGATCTCGTAGCCGACGACCGTCGCGCCGGCCTCGGCCAGCGCCAGGGTGAGCGCGCCCTCTCCCGCGCCGGGCTCCAGCACGAGCCCCTCGGGAGCGGCGGCCTTGACCACCAGTGCGACGGCATGCCGGTCGACCAGGAAATTCTGCGACAGCTCACGCCGCGCCCGATCCACGGGCGTCCGGCCGCCGCCGCTGTTCCTGGCCTTCTTCTGGGTGTGTGAATAGTTTCCGTGCGCGAAATTCTGCGCCACAGCACTGCCCTTCCGGGTCCTCGAGATTGATCGGTCTCGAAGGGCCCTGGGCGCGCCTGCGGACGCTCAGCCTCAGGTCATCGCGTCCGCTGACGGGCCAGAGCCCGGCTGCGGCGGATGCGGATGAAAACCTGGCACGTGAACATGCATGACATGCGGGCCACTGTAGGTCGCGCTCGTCCGGGCGGGCAAAGCATTAAACCTGATGCGGATCCGACACCCGATCAAGCACTCTTGAACGGATGCAGGCAACGGTCACGGTCACCCCCGCACAGCTCCCCGAGCTGCTGCTGCACGTCGCCGTGGTCCGGCCCGTGTTCCTGTGGGGCGCGCCCGGCATCGGCAAGAGCTCGCTCGTCCGCGAGTTCGCCGCCTCGCTGGGGCTCGAATGCGTGACGCTGCTCGGCACCCAGCTCGCCCCCGAAGACCTGATCGGCGTGCCCGAGCTGGTCAACGGGCGCAGCCGGTTCGCCCCGCCCGAGTCGATCGCCAGGACCGAGCCCTACTGCCTGTTCCTCGACGAGCTCAACGCCTCCGCCCCCGAGGTGCAGAAGGCGTTCTACTCGCTGATCCTCGACCGCCGGATCGGCACGTACGAGCTGCCCGCCGGCTCCGTGGTGATCGGCGCGGGCAACCGGGCCACCGACAACGCGCTGGCCCGGCCGATGGCCTCCGCGCTGATCAACCGGCTGGTCCACGTCCACCTGCGCGCCTCCTCCGACGACTGGCTGAAGTGGGCGGCCGGCAACGGCATCCACCCGTGGATCATCGACTACCTGGTGCAGCGGCCCGACCACCTGTGGAGCCCGCCGCCGAAGACCGAGGAGCCGTTCTCCTCGCCCAGGGCCTGGCACATGCTGTCGGACGTGCTCACCTCCTACGGCGACGACGTGGCCGACGAGACCCTCGCGATGCTCGCGTTCGGCACGCTCTCCACCGCGCACGCCTCCGCCTTCCGCGCCTACGTCAAGACCGTGCGGCACGCGTACGACCTGGAGGCCGTGCTGAAGGGCGAGGCCCCCTGGCCGCGGCGGCCCGAGGAGCGCGACCTGCTCTACTTCCTGGCCGAGGCGTTCCGCGCCCGCCTGGTCAAGGAGCTGCCCGCCGACAAGCGCGGCGCCTCCGGCCGGGGTCGTGACCTGGGCTTCCGGGCCAAGACGCTGCTGGTCGAGCTGGCCGAGATCTCCCTCGAATGCGCCCAGCTCGTCATCGCCAACGGCGCCGACGGCGCGCCCGTCCTGCCCACCTGGTTCCTGGTGGAGGTGGGCAGGGACGTGCCGCGGCTGATGGCGGCCCGGTCATGAGCCGGTCATGAGCCGCAAGAAGGCCAAGGTCGATCCCTGGCGGGCCGAGGCCATGAACGGCTGGAACGCGGTCATCCGGTTGCCGCTGTTCGAGGTGTTCTCCAGCTCCCTCCAGGAGGCCGACGACGGCGAGCTGCCGAACGACACGTGGGCGATCGTCACCGAGGACGGCTACGTCCGCTTCCACACCAGGCGCCGTGCCCCCGCCGAGGAGTGGTCGTGGGTCTTCGCCCACCTCCTGCTCCACCTGGGCTTCGGCCACGCCGACCCGCGGGCCTGCGCGCCCAAGGACATCGACGGTGACCGCCCGCACCCCGCCTACCACGCCGCCTGCTGCGTGGCGGTGGAGCGGTTCCTGCGCACGCTCAAGATCGGCCGCTGCCCCGCCCCGCTGCCCGCCGAGCTGCCGGAGAACGACGAGGTGACGCTGTCCGAGCAGTGGCGCCGGCTCAGCGTGCCCGAACGGTTCAAGCCGGTCGGTGAGCCCGACTTCCGCATCGGCTCCGCGAAGCTGGCCGAGATCCTCGACTTCCAGCGCTCGTTCGCGATCGGCATCGCCGAGGCGGCCACCGCCGCGCTCGACCGGGCGGGCGAGCCGCGCACCCCCGTCGAGGGGCACGTCAAGGGGCCGTGGGACGTGGCGCTGCGCTGGTTCGCGTCGTCGTACCCGCTGCTCGGGGCGCTGGCCGCGGGCATGAAGATCGTTTCGGACGCGGAGCTGGCCCGGGGCTGGGACATCTCGATCGCCGCGGTCAGCGCCGTGGCCGGCGAGATCTACGTCAACCCGCTCGCCCAGCACTCCGAGCACGAATGGCGCTTCGTGCTGGCCCACGAGATGCTGCACGCCGCGCTGCGGCACGGCGAGCGGGTGGGCATGCGCGACCCGTACCTGTGGAACGTCGCCTGCGACTACGTGATCAACGGCTGGCTGGTCGAGATGGGCGTCGGCGAGATGCCCGAAGGGCTGCTGTTCGACCAGTCGCTCGCCGGCCTGTCCGCCGAGGCGGTCTACGACCGCATCGCCTCCGACCTGCGGCGGGTCAGGAAGCTGGCGACGTTGCGCGGCCGCGGCCTCGGCGACGTGCTGGACCGCCCGCCGCGCCGCGCCGGCGGCTACGTCGACCTCGACGACTACTACCGCAACGCCCTGTGCACCGGCCTGGCCTACCACCAGTCGAGCGGGCGCGGGCTGCTGCCCGCCGGGCTCGAACAGGAGATCCGCGCGCTCGACCAGCCCCCGCTGCCCTGGGACGCCCAGCTCGCGCGCTGGTTCGACGAGCACTTCCAGCCCGAGGAGAAGCGGCGCTCCTACGCCCGCGCCTCCCGCAGGCAGGCCTCCAGCCCCGGCATCCCGAGGCCCGGCTGGATGCGGCCGGAGGAGGTCGTGCGCAGGCCCACGTTCGGGGTGGTGCTGGACACCTCCGGCTCGATGGACGTGCGGCTGCTCGGCAAGGCCCTCGGCGCCATCGCCTCCTACGCCTCCGCCCGCGACGTGCCCCGCGCCCGCGTGGTCTTCTGCGACGCGATGGCCTACGACGCCGGCTACCTCCCGGTCGAGGAGATCGCCGGCAAGGTCAGGGTGCGCGGCCGCGGCGGCACGATCCTCCAGCCGGGCGTCCACCTGCTCGAACGCGCCGACGACTTCCCGCCCGACGGCCCCATCCTGCTGATCACCGACGGCATGTGCGACGTGCTGCGGATCCGCCGGGAGCACGCCTTCCTCATCCCGCAGGGCGCCTGGCTGCCGTTCCGCGCCCGCGGGCCGGTGTTCCACCTGAAATGACGCTTTGAGCTGGCATTGAACTGGCTCGGGTAGACCTTTGGGTATGGACCGACCGGCCAGGGTGCTCGTCGTGGACGACGAGCCGAACATCCGCGCCCTGCTCTCCCAGACGCTGCGACTGGTTTCCTTCGAGGTCAGGACCGCGGAGACGGGCGCGGAGGCGGTGACGGCCGCCAGGGAGTTCAAGCCCGACATCGTGGTGCTCGACGTGATGCTGGAGGACTTCGACGGGTTCGAGGTCGCCCGGCGGCTCGGCGAGCGCATCCCCGTGCTGTTCCTGACCGCCCGAGACCGCGTCGAGGACCGCGTGCAGGGCCTCACGCTGGGCGCCGACGACTACGTGGCCAAGCCGTTCAGCCTGGAGGAGGTCGTCCTGCGCATCCGCGCCATCCTGCGCCGCAGCCGCACCGAGCGCCAGGACGACGTCCTGCGCTACGCCGACCTGGAGCTGGACCCGCAGGCCCACGAGGTACGCCGGGCCGGGGTGCCGGTGGACCTGTCGCCCACCGAGTTCAACCTCCTCGAATACCTGCTGGCCAACGCCGGCCGGGTGGTGAGCAAGGCGCAGATCCTCGACAGCGTCTGGCGCTACGACTTCGACGGCGACTCCAGCATCGTCGAGTCGTACGTCTACTACCTGCGCAAGAAGATCGACAAGTACGAGCCGCAGCTCATCCACACTGTGCGCGGCGTCGGCTACACCCTGAGGATCCCGCGGTGAGGCCCGCCAACTGGACCCTGCGCACCCGCCTGGTGATGGCCGTGCTCGGGCTGGCCACGCTCGGGCTCGTGCTGTCCAACCTCGTCGGCATCGCGCTGCTGCGCGACAACATGATGGGCCGCGTGGACAAGCAGCTCAACCAGATCATCAAGACCGCCAACGTGAAGACCTTCCAGGCGCTCACGAAGATGCCGACCGTGGCGAACGACCTCAGCGAGATCCTGGCCAAGCGCGTCTCCGCGGTCCAGCAGATCATGATCTTCGGCGCCGACGGCACGCTGCAGTTCCGCAGCTCCAAGGACGGCTCCCAGCCCGGCCCCGTCATCGACGAGGACGAGATCGAGATCGGCGTCAACTACACCGTGCCCGGCACCAGCGGCCCCGCGTGGCGGGTCCGGGCCGCGGCGCTGCCCAACGGCGGCACGTGGGTGTTCGCCCAGTCACTGGCCGAGGTGGAGCAGACCGAGACCTCGGCCATCGCCATCGCCGTCGCGGTCAGCGCGTTCGTGCTGCTCCTGCTCGGCCTGGCCGCCGACGCCGTCGTACGCCTCGGGCTGCGGCCCCTGACCAGGATGGAGAGCACGGCCGGGCACATCGCCCGCGGCGACTTCGCCCGCCGCGTCCACGCCCACGACCCGCACACCGAGCCGGGCCGCCTGGCCACGGCCATGAACGTCATGCTCGACCGCCTCCAGTCCGAGATCGCCGCCAGGACCGAGTCCGAGGCCCGCATGCGGCGCTTCCTCGCCGACGCCTCCCACGAACTGCGCACCCCGCTCACTTCCGTACGCGGCTTCGCCGAGCTGCACCGCAGGGGCGGCGGCGACACCGACGAGGCCATGCGCAGGATCGAGGACGAGGCCGCCAGGATGGGCGTGCTCGTCAACGACCTGCTCACCCTCGCCCAGCTCGACGAGGAGCGCCCGCTCGACCGCGGCTCCGTGGACCTGCTGGAGGTGGCCGCCGACACGATCCGCGACGCCCGCGTACGCGTGCCCGGCCGGCAGGTCAGGCTGGCGGGATACGGCGGCAGGCTCGTGCCCGTCTCCGTCGTGGGCGACGAGGCCCGCCTGCGCCAGGTGGCCGCGAACCTCGTCGGCAACGCGCTCTGCCACACGCCGCCCGACGCCGACGTCACCGTCAGGGTGGGCAGGTCGGGCAGCTCGGCCGTCCTGGAGGTGGCCGACACCGGTCCCGGCGTGCCGCCCGAGCACGTGCCGCGCCTGTTCGACCGCCTCTACCGCGTCAGCCAGGGCAGATCCAGGGCCGACGGCGGGGCCGGGCTCGGCCTGGCCATCGTCTCCGCCATCGTCCGCGCCCACGGCGGCCGGGTCGAGCTGGACACCGGGCCGGGACGGGGCGCCGCCTTCCGCGTACTTCTACCTGGCTATGAGGCGGCTCCCAGCTCGCATTGAACCGCGCTCGGCACATTCGGGGCATGACACGGACACTCATCACCACCATGCTCCTGGCCGCCGCGCTGACGGCCGGATGCGGCGGCGAGCCGGCCGGCACCGGAGTCGCCTCCATCGCCACCGGCTCGGCCCAGCCCACCGCCGGCGCCACGCCCACCGGCACCACCGACCCGCAGGAGCAGGGCAGGCGGTGGGCCAAGTGCATGCGCGAGCACGGCGTGCCCGTGGAGGATCCCGACCCGAACGGCGGCGGCGGCCTGAACGCGCTCGTCCAGCAGGCCGACAAGGGCAAGGTCCAGGACGCCGTCAAGGCCTGCCGCGAGCTCGCGCCGTTCAAGGACCGCGGGGAGCTCAAGCCCGAGGACATCGAGCAGCTCCGCCAGTTCGCCAAGTGCATGCGGGAGAACGGCGTGAACATGCCCGACCCCAACCCCGACGGCACCTTCGGCGGTGACGGCGCCGCGGGCGGCATCAAGCGCGACAGCCCCAAGTTCCAGAAGGCGTTCGAGGTCTGCCGCGACAAGTTCCCCAAGATGGGAGCGGCCAAGTGACGAAGGTCGAGGAGACCCGGCTCGCCCCCCGCGCCCTGCCCCCACGACGGCGCAGCCCGGTCCGGGTCCTGGCCTGGGCGGGCGGCGCCGCGCTGCTCGCCGCCGCCGTCGCGGCCGCCGCCATCGGCTTCGGCGGCGACGGCACCGGTACGGCCGTCGCCGGCCGGACACCCCCCGCCACCGCCAAGGTGACCCGCACGACGCTCACTGAGACCAAGACCGTGGACGGCACCCTCGGCTACGGGTCGGCCGTCGCGGTCACCGGCAAGTCCCAGGGCACGATCACCTGGCTGCCCGCCGAAGGCTCCACCATCACCAGGGGCCACGCCGTCTACAGCGCGGACGCCGACCGCCGCCCCCTCCTGTACGGCACCATGCCCCTCTACCGGACCCTGCGGGACGGCGTCGAGGGCAAGGACGTCGAGCTGCTCGAACGCAACCTGGACAAGCTCGGCTACACCGGCTTCGACGTGGACGACGAGTTCACCTGGGCCACCAGGGAGGCGGTCGAGGACTGGCAGGAGGACCTCGGCCTCGACGTCACCGGCGAGGTACAGCCCGACGACGTCGTCGTGGCCGACGGCCGCATCCGGGTCGCCGAGCTGAAGAAGGCGCTCGGCGACCCGGCCAGCGGACAGGTCCTCACCGCCACCGGTACCACCCGCGAGGTGCTCGTCGCCCTCGACGTGGCCGACGAGCACCTGGTCAGGAAGGGTATGCAGGCCACCGTGGAGCTGCCCGACGGCACCACCGTCAAGGGCAAGGTCACGAGCGTGGGCAAGGTCGCCACCGAGACCACCAGCGGCAACGACACCGTCACCACCGTCGAGGTCAGGGTGTCGGTGAGCGGGCTGAAGAAGTCGTACGACGCCGCCCCGGTGGACGTCACCATCGTCTCCGAGCAGCGCGAGAACGTCCTGGCCGTCCCGGTCGGAGCGCTGGTCGCGCTCTCCGAGGGCGGCTACGGCGTGCAGGTCGTGGAGGGCTCGGCCACCCGCTACGCCGCGGTCGAGACCGGCATGTTCGCCGACGGCAAGGTCGAGGTCGAAGGGGTGCAGGAAGGCATGACCGTGGCGGTGCCCAAGTGATCGTCGAACTGCACGACGTCAGCAAGGAGTACGGCGACGTCGCCGCGCTGCGCGGAGTCTCGCTGGGCATCGACCACGGCGAGCTCGTCGGCATCGTGGGCCCGTCCGGCTCGGGCAAGTCGACCATGCTCAACATGATCGGCACCCTCGATCGCCCGTCCGGCGGCACCGTCCGCATCGCCGGGCACGACGTGCTCACCCTCACCGACCGGCAGCTGTCCGCCCTGCGGGCGAACGTCATCGGCTTCGTCTTCCAGCAGTTCCACCTGGCCGCCGGCGTTCCCGTGCTGGACAACGTGGCCGACGGGCTGCTGTACGCGGGACCGGCGCTGCGCGAGCGGCGGCTGCGGGCGTACGACGCCCTGGAACGGGTGGGGCTCGGGCACCGGCTCGGCCACCGCCCGCACGAGCTGTCCGGCGGCGAGCGGCAGCGCGTCGCCATCGCCCGCGCCGTCGTCGGCGACCCGCGCCTGCTGCTGGCCGACGAGCCGACCGGCAACCTCGACTCCCGCTCCGGAGCCGGCGTGATGGAGCTGCTGCGCGAGCTCAACGCGGGCGGCACCACCGTGGTCGTCATCACCCACGACCGCGACATCGCCGCCTCGCTGCCCCGGCAGGTGGAGATGCTCGACGGCCGGGTCGTGCCGGAGGCGCGCATGGGAGCCCTGGACGGAGCACGCAGATGACCGCCCTCACATCCGCTCGCCTGCGGCCCCGCGACGTGATCAGGGTCGGCGGGTCCGGCCTGCGCGCCCGGCCGCTGCGCGTGTTCCTGTCGGCGCTCGGGATCGCCATCGGCATCGCCGCCATGCTCGGCGTCGTCGGCATCTCCGCCTCCAGCCAGGAGGACCTCAACCGGCAGCTCGAAGCGCTCGGCACGAACCTGCTCACCGTGTCGCCCGGCCAGAGCCTGTTCGGCGAGGCGTCCCACCTGCCCGCCGAGTCGGAGGGCATGATCGACCAGATCGCCCCCGTCACCGCGGTCACCGCGACCGGCACCACGCCGGCCAAGGTCTACCGCAACGACCACGTCCCCGAGGCCGAGACCGGCAGCATCTCCGTCACCGCCGCCCGCCTCGACCTGCTCGACGACGTCGGCGCCGGCGTCGTCAGCGGCGCCTGGCTGAACGAGGCCACCCACCGCTACCCCGCCACCGTCCTCGGCGCCAAGGCGGCCGACCGGCTCGGCGTCGTCCAGGCCGGCCCCGACCAGCGGGTCTGGCTCGGCGGGCAGTGGTTCACCGTCGTCGGCGTGCTCGCCCCCGCGCCGCTGGCCCCCGAGGTCGACACGGCCGCCCTCGTCGGCTGGCCGGTCGCGGAGGAGCGGCTCGGCTTCGACGGGTACGCGACCACGATCTACGCCAGGGCGCAGGAGGCGTTCGTCGTCGAGGTACGCGACGTGCTCGCCGCCACCGCCAACCCGGAGAAGCCCAACGAGGTCGAGGTCTCCAGACCCTCCGACGTGCTGGCCGCCAAGCAGGCCACCGACACCACCCTGAACGCCCTCCTGCTCGGCCTCGGCGGTGTCGCGCTGCTGGTCGGCGGCGTGGGTGTGGCCAACACGATGGTCATCTCGGTCCTGGAGCGCCGCGCCGAGATCGGCCTGCGACGCTCTCTGGGCGCCACGCGCGGGCAGATCCGGCTGCAGTTCCTGGCCGAGTCGCTGCTGCTGTCGGCGATCGGCGGGGTCGGGGGCGTGCTGCTCGGCATCGGCGTCACGGGCGCGTACGCGGGCTTCCAGGGCTGGCCCGCGATCATACCGGTCTGGGCCATGCTGGGCGGCGTCCTCGCCACGCTCGTCATCGGCGGCGTCGCCGGCTTCTACCCGGCGGTCCGCGCGGCCAGGATGTCCCCCACGGAGGCGCTGGCCGCCCCCTG
The DNA here is from genome assembly GCF_041950495.1 of Nonomuraea sp. MTCD27. Taxonomy (NCBI): domain Bacteria; kingdom Bacillati; phylum Actinomycetota; class Actinomycetes; order Streptosporangiales; family Streptosporangiaceae; genus Nonomuraea; species Nonomuraea sp. MTCD27. The sequence goes on from NZ_JBGNUW010000015.1 coordinate 342,167, forward strand.
AACACGTCCGATTATTGCAAGAGGACGGCACGGCGCCAGGGGTAGCTTCGCGTCCATAACCGGTTTCCCGCTCACGGAAGGAGCTCGCCGAGATGGACGTACTCGATCGGGCGGAGCAGTACCTGCTACTCCACGGGAGGCTGATCGACCGGCTGCGGTTCGAGGCGCTGTTCCGGGACGGCTCCCGCGAGCGCGTGCTCGGCGCGCTGCGCTGCTACCAGAACGCCGACGGCGGGTTCGGCAACGCGCTGGAGCCCGACCTGCGCGGCGCGGGCAGCCAGCCGGAGCCGGTCGAGGTGGCGTTCTGGATCCTGGACGAGCTGGACGCCTTCGACTCGCCCATGGTGCCGGCCGCCTGCGACTACCTCGCCTCCATCACCACCCCGGACGGGGGTGTGCCATGGGTCCTGCCCTCCGTCATGACCACGCCGCGCGCGCCGTGGTGGCAGACGGACGACGACCCACCCGGTCACCTCGTACCGACCGCCGCCATCGCCGGGCTGCTGCACAAGCACGGGGTCACGCATCCCTGGCTCGCCACCGCCACGGACTTCTGCTGGTCGCGGCTGGCCACCCTGACGGAGCCCGGCGCGTACGACGCCCAGGCGGCGGTGACGTTCCTGGAGCTGGTGCCGGACCGGGAGCGCGCGGAGGCGGAGTTCGCCCGGCTGCGCGACGCCCTGCTCGCCACGGTCGCCCTCGACCCGGAGGCGACCGGCCACGTCCACTTCCCGCTCGACTTCGCGTCGGAGCCGTCCCGGCTGCCCCTGTTCACGCAGGACGTCCTGGACACGCACCTTGACGCGCTGCTCGCCGCGCAGTCCCCCGAGGGGGGTTGGAGCGCCAATTGGTCGATGTGGACGCCGCTGGTCGAGCACGAATGGGGCGGTTACCTCACGGTTCACCGCCTCAAGATCCTGCGCGCGTACGGGCGACTGCCCGGCTGACGCCGTTCTGTCGGCGGGGTCGCGTACGTTGGAGTCATGTACGAGGAACGGCCCCCGGGGCCCGGCCTCGCCGACCGCGTCGCCTGCGGGTGGCACCGGAGCAGCGAGGTGGCCTTCACCCAGCTCGTGGTGCCCGATGCCTGCGTGGACCTCGTCTGGGGGGCGTCCGGCCTGTTCGTGGCCGGTCCCGACACCGGGCCCATGCCCGCGACCATCGGGGCTGGCGAGACGATGGCGGGGGTGCGCTTCAAGCCCGGCGCGGTGGGCGACTTCCTCGGCGTGCCGCTCCAGGAGCTCCGCGACCAGCGCGTTTCCCTGGCGGACCTGCCTGGCGGGGAGGCCCTCGTGTCCGAGCTCACGGATCACCCGCTACCGTCACCCGCGCTCGCGGCCGAGGCGTTGGCCGCGGCCTGGCTGGAGGAGCCGGGCGTCGCGGCCGGCTCTGGCCTCGCCGGTGAGTCGCGGGCCGCCGCTGGGCTGCGTCACGCCGCCGAGCTGGAGGCCGCTTCTGACCGCCGTCCAGCCCTTGACCCGAGCGCCCCCGCCGACCCCCGCCTCGCCGCCGACCTGCACCTCGCTACCGACCGCCGCCTCGCCGCCGACCTGCGCCTCGCCGCTGAAGCGCGCCTGGCGGCCGAACTGCGCCTCGCCGGCGACCGGCGCCCCGCTGCCGGGCAGCGGGGCGCCGTTGAGCGGTCGCTCGCTGCGGAACGACGTCCCGACGTTGAGCGGTCGCTCGCGGTGGAGCGGCGCCTTGCCGTCGAACGGTCGCTCACTGCGGAGCGGCGCCCCTCTGCGGAGCCGTCGCCCGCTGTGGAGCGGCGTCTCGCTGCGGAGCGGCAGGCCGCCGGCGCTCGCCTCGCTGCCGAACCGAGTGTCGGCGGCGCCGGCGACCCGAGCGTCGGCGCCTCTGTCGCGCCGCGCGTCGCGGAGGCCGAGGCACGCCTCCGTGCCCTGCTCGCCGCAGTCAGACGCCGCCTGGTCACCAGCCCCGCGACTAGCCCCGCGACCAGCTCGGCCACCGGCTTGGCGACCGGCTTGGTGACCGGCTCGGTGGCCCGCTTCGCGAGTCCCGTCGATCCCGTCGCCCCAGCCATCGCCGCGGCTCTGAGCAAGGGCCGGACGGTGGCCGAAGTGGCCTGGGACCTCGGCTTCAGCGAGCGCCAGCTGCAGCGCCGCAGCGTGATGTCGTTCGGCTACGCGCCCAAGACCCTCCAGCGCATCGTCCGCTTCCAGCACGCGCTCCGGCTGGCCCGCGCGGGCGTGCCGCTGGCGGAGGTGGCGGTCATGGCCGGCTACACCGACCAGGCCCACCTCGCGAACGACGTCAAACGCCTGAGCGGGGTGTCGATGAGCCGCCTCGTCTCACCTGTCCGGCAGCCTGCCTGACACGAGCGCCTGCACCCACTTGGCGCTCGGATCGCTGTCGATCAGCAGCGCCCGCGTCAGCAGGCTCAGCGGAATGGCGAGAATCGCGCCGAGCGGCCCCAGCACGAAAGTCCAGACGATCAGCGAGATGAACGTCATCGTCGTGGAGAGCCCCACGGCGTCTCCCAGGAATTTCGGCAGAATGAACGACTGGGTGACGACATTGATGACGATATAAGCGGCGATGACGAGCAACATTGTCTGCACCCCGCCGTCCAGCAGGGCGAGCATGGCCGGCGGCAGCAGGCTGATGACGAATCCGATGTTGGGGATGTAATTGGCGATGAGCGCGAGCACGCCCCAGAGCAGCGGCAGCGGCACGTCCAGCAACTCCAGGGCGATCACGTCGAGGATCGCGTTGATCAGCCCGAAGACGGTCGAGACAATCAGATAACGCCGAGTTTTGTACCCGAACGTGGCCAGCGCCGTCACCAGTTGCGGCCGGCTGCCCTCGCCGGAGGTGAGGATTTTCGCGGTCCGCGGCGCGTCGAGCGACATCGCCAGCAACAACACGACAACGAGAAAGAGCGCGGAAAGAACGCCGATCAAGCTGCCCAGCAGACTCTGTGCCAGTCCGAGCACCCGTCCCGGGTCGAACGCCTCCAGCCCCTTGTTGAGCACCTCGTTGCTGAGACCGTGCGTGGTGGCCCAGTGCTGGGCGTCGGTGAGCAGTTGCTCGAACTGCGCGGTGTACGTGGGCAGCAGCAGGGCGAGCTGCGTGACCGAGATGGTCAGGATGCCGACCATGCCGAGCAGCACGAGCAGGACGATGAGGAACGGCACGGCGACCTGGAGCCAGATCGGGGCCCGCCAGTCGTGGAGCCGGCCGCGTACGGGGGAGACGGCGATGACGAGCACGAGGGCCAGCACGACGGGGCCGGCGATGGAGGCGACCTCGCGGATCCCGAAAAGCACGACCACCCCGGCGGCGATGCCCACCAGGATGATGAGCGCCCGGGGCACGGATTGATCTCGCACGTCCCCGTATCTACCCGTGCGGGGAGGGCGAACCGTCGATTTGACGGTTCCGGGAGGCGTACATAGAGTTCACCAGTCCCACGAGGAAGACGTTGATCGTCGGCCTCACTCGGGGACACCTCCTGACACCACCGCTTCGGTGAGGCGTGCGCGTCCACTCGGATCGGCTGGTAAGTTAGAGGGGTTGTCTCCGAAAGGGGGCGCGGCTTAATTTCTGCGGGTCGAGCGGGTCCGGTCAATTTGACAGGGGCTTGAACGGCTGAAAGAATTAAGACACAACGAACGAAGCACAACAAAACGAAATGAGCGCCTCCGAGCGGGGACCGCGTGAGTGGTTCTGGTGAGGGTGTACGCGTCCGTTTCTTGAGAACTCAACA